>DASTCB010000045.1:0-11715 GCA_035711585.1 Sphingomicrobium sp. | reverse complement strand
TTCTCACGACCATCCCCGGATGGTCGCTATAGTTGCTTCTCATAAATCCTGTATGTGTGGTTGATGTCAGCGCCAGGCAGCTGGGCGATCGACATCATCCCCTGATTATCCTCCAGCACCCAGCCGAACTCGCCGACATTGATGCCATATTTGCTAACGCAGACGCGGCGGGTGAATTCGATCAGCATGAAAGCCAGCTGGCTTGCCATCCGCCCTCCCTGCAGCGCCTTGCGTACGCCCATCAGGGGGACGCGGACGCGGTGCGTGGCGACCTTGTGCAGCCGCCACAGCAGTTTCGCCCAGCCGAGGGGGAACAGCTTGCCGTCGAGGTCACGGATCATCTCGTTCATGTCGGGAATGGTGATCATGAAGGCGACCGGCTCGCCGTTCAACTCGGCGATCTTGACCAGGTCCTCGACGATGATCGGCTTCAGCTTCTTGCCGGCATAGGCGATTTCCTCGTCGGTCAGCGGGACGAAGCCCCAATTGTCCGACCAGGCGTCGTTCAATATGTCGAGGATGATCGCCGCTTCGGAATCGAACCTCGACTTGTCGACATCGCGGATGCGGATGCTCGGGTTGGCCTCGCCCGACTTGATCAGCCGCTCGATGACCGGGATCATGTCGATCCTGATATCCAGCTCGAACGTATGGAGGTCCTTGGCCTTCCGATAGCCGGCCGCTTCGATCCATTCGCGGTATACCGGCCGATGATGGCCCATCATCACCATCGGCGGTTCCCCGAAGCCCTCGATCAGCAGGCCGGGCTCGTCCCAGATGGAGATCGAGATGGGGCCGAGCGCGCTGGTCATACCCTCGCCGCGCAGCCACTCCTCCGCGGTCGCGATCAGTGCGGCGCCCGTTTCGCCATCCAGCGCTTCGAACATGCCCCACTGGCCGATGCCCTGGCCCATATGCTGCTGGACCAGCTCGTCGACCTGGGCGCTGACCCGCCCAACCACCTTGCCGTCGCGCTCCGCCAGCCAAAAGCTGGCCTTGCCATGGCCGAACCAGGGGTTGCGCTTGGGGTCGATCAGCCCGTGGACTTCGTCCTTGAGCGGTGGAACCCACGCTGGATCGTCCTTGTAGACCTGCCAGACGAAGTCAACGAATGCCTTACGATCGGCCTTCGACCCGACCGGCCTGATACTGATTTCCCCGCTCATGCCGCTTGGTTGCAGGCGCCGTCCCGCGGCGCAACCCAATATCGGCGGGCCAGGGTCGCACCCTGGTATCGCCACGATGGTGCCACTATCTCCTGCAATCGGCCCCTACGCAGATGAACAAGTCGATCGCCCTTGACCGGACCCATGCCGCCGCGCCCGCCGCGCCGGGTGCCGCCGTGCGTGCCCATGGCGACGACAAGGCGATGCTCAAGGCCGCGGCCGGCCTGACCCGCGACCTCAATGCGCCCAGGCCCGCCATCTATTGGGCCGATATGCTGGGAAGCGCGATCCTCGGCTATGCGGCGCTGGCCGCGACGATCATGGCGCCCTCGACCCTGTTCGGCGTTATTTCGACCGTCATCGCCATCCTGGCGCTCTACCGGGCCGGCAGCTTCATTCATGAGCTGACCCACCTGAAGCCCAATGCGGTCCCCGGCTTCCGGCTGGTGTGGAACATGCTGATCGGCGTTCCGCTGCTCGCCCCCTCCTTCATGTACGAGGGAGTCCACAACCAGCACCACGCCAAGACCTATTACGGCACCCGCGACGATCCCGAATATCTGCCGCTGGCGCTGATGAAGCCCTGGACCATCCCGGTCTTCCTGATCGCGGCGGCGCTGGCCCCGATCGGGCTTCTGATCCGCTTCGGCCTGCTGGCCCCGCTGTCGCTGCTCTTCCCGAAACTGCGCGAAACGGTCGTCGCCAAATATTCCGGCCTGCAGATCAACCCGCTGTTCCGCCGGCCCAGGCCGGAAGGGAAGTTCGCCCGCGACTGGGCGCTGCAGGAAGCGGCGGCCAGCATCTGGGCGATGTCGCTGGTCGTCCTGGCCGCGACGGGCATCATCCCGCTGCGCGAGTTCGCCATCATTCTGGCCGTCCTGTCCGGCGTCATGTTCCTCAACCAGGTGAGGACCCTGGTCGCGCACCTGTGGGAGAATGACGGCGAGCCGATGAGCGTCACCGAGCAGTATCTCGACAGCGTCAATGTCCCGCCGCCCGGACTGTTGCCAGCCCTGTGGGCGCCGGTCGGGCTGCGCTACCACGCGCTGCACCACCTGCTCCCCGGCGTCCCCTATCATCATCTGGGCGAGGCCCACCGGCGCATCTCGACCGCGCTCGCGGCGGATTCGCCCTATTTCGGCGCCAACCATCGCGGCCTTCCGGGCCTTGTTGGCAGCCTGACCTTGAAGAGCTGGCGCGGTCGCTAGCTACTCCTCCTGCCGGACCAGCACGAACTCGCCGATCAGCAGGAACAGCAGGAAGGGCGCCCAGGCGGCGAGGACCGGCGGGTAGGCTCCGTAATTGCCCAGTGCGATGCTGAAATTGTCCGCGACGAAATAGGCGAAGCCAAGCGCCATGCCGATCGTCGCGCGCAGCAGCACCTTGCCTGAGCGCGCCAGCCCGAACGCGGCGGTCGCCGCCAGCAGCGGCATCAGCACGGTCGAGAATGGTCCGCTGATCTTGTGCCACCAGCCGGTCCTGGCCGCCTCGGTCGGCCGTCCGGCGGCTGCCAGCTCGTCGATCGCCCTGTTCAGGCCAACGAAGTCCCGTTCCGCGGGATCGACATCCGCCAGGGTGAATCGCGTCGCCTCCACTCCGCCAAGGGCGGTCATCTCCGGCTGGCGCATGACAATGTTCATCTTCGCATCATAGGTGCGCACATCCTTCAGCCGCCACGCTCCGGAGACCTGGTTGGCCTCATCGGCGTCGATCACCCGCGCGATCGCTCCGCCTTCGCGCTCATAGATGGTCACATCGCGCAACTGGGTGGCCGCGCCCCGCCCTCCGACCAGCTTGGCATGGACCAGGTCGGTCCCGTCGCGGATCCAGACATTCGACAAAATGCCGCTTTCCGGCGGGATCGGTTCGTAATCCGCATCTGTCCAGGCATCGAGGGTGCGGGCGGATTTGACCACCACCAGCTCGTTGAAGGCGAACAGGGCGATGGCGACCGCCAGGCTGGCGACGATCATCGGCGCCAGTATCTGGTGCGCCGACAGGCCGGCCGCCTTCATCGACACCACTTCGCTGTTCTGGTTGAGCCCGGCCAGGGCGATCAGCGCGCCGAGCAGGACCGAGAAGGGCAGGAACCTCGAGATCATCAGCGGGACACGCAGCGAGGCGTAGCGCCACAGTTCGGCCTCGCCGTTGCCCTCCACCTTGAGGATCTTGCCGGATTCGCCCAGCAGGTCGAGCGCCAGCAGCACGAGGACCAGCACCATCAGCACCGCCAGGCTGCGGGTGATGAACAGCTTCGCGGCATAGATGGCCAGTTGCCGCGAGGGCATGAAGTCGAGGTTGATCATGCCGCCTCGGTCCGCTGGAAGCCTTGCCGCGGAAGCAGCTTCCGGATCAGCTTGCCGATTCTCGAGAAGGCCGCCTCGAGCGCACCGATCGGCTGCCCTCCCGGCCGATCGGAAATGACGTGGTACATCCACAGGATCAGCGCGACGAAGCCGAGGAAGGGCAACCACAGCGCAAGCTCGGGTTGCAGGCGGTTCTGGGCGCCGGCGCTTTCCGCATATTGGTTGATCTTGTGGTAGGTGACCACCATCACGATGCCGACGAAAATGCCGAGCGAGCTGCTGCTGCGCTTGGGCGGGACCGCCAGCGCAACGGCCAGCAGCGGCAGCATCAGCATCATCACCACCTCGACCAGCCGGAAATGAAGATTGGCGCGGGCGGCCCGCATGTCCTTCTTTTTCTCCGCCGCCCCGCCATAGGCCTGCGCCACCAGCTCGGGGAGCACCAGTTCCTTCATTTCATTGCCGCGGCCGCGGAATGGGTCGATCGAGGGCAGGTTGATCGGCAGGTCATAGCTTTCGAACGACAAGGTTCGCGGCGTTGAGAAGCCCTCGCCCTCCTGGACCAGCCGACCACGCTTCAGGCGGAAGATGATCGTGTCGGGATCGTCGGTCGACAGGAACTGGCCCTCGGCAGCCGTCGCCGCGACGCGCATCCCCGACTTGTCCCGCAGCGAGGTAAAGATGCCGAGCAGGCGGGTTCCCTTGTCCTCGCTCCGGTCGATCCTCAGGGTCATGCGCTTGCCGAACTTGTTGAACTCGCCGACCTTGATCGAGGCGCCCAGGGCTCCGGACTTGAGTTCGAACCGCAGGCCCTCGTAGCGATAGCGGGCGTAGGGATCGACCCAGCCGACGATCGCGATGTTGACCAGCATCAGGCCGATCGCGAACATGTAGGGGACGCGCAGCAGCCGGCGGAAACCGACGCCGATCCCCCGCATCGCATCCAGCTCCGAAGAAAGCGCCAGCTTGCGGAACGCCAGAAGGATGCCGAGCAACAGGCCGATCGGGATCCCCAGCGAGAAATATTCCGGAAGCAGGTTGGCGAGCATTCGCCAGACCACGCTCACGGGCCCACCGGCGGTGATCACGAAGTCGAACAGCCGGAGCATCTTCTCCATGACCAGCAACATCGCCGCGAGCACCAGCGTGCCGATCAGCGGGATGGCGATGTTCCGGGCAAGATAGCGGTCTAGCAACGGGCACCTTTTCGTCCACAGGGCACCATGATTTGGCCGCAAAGCGAGCCGACATGGACAACCGGGGCGTCGGGCCTTGCCGATTCCGAAAGGGGGGAATGGCAGAGGCGCGGCGCCATTTGTGCCTATAGCGAAACGGATCAGAAAATCATGTCCAAATCGTCCCTCCCCTTTGCGGTTGGTGGCGTCGCCCTGTTCGCGGCGGCCAGCGCGCTCGCGCTCCCCGCTCCAGCGGGCGCGGCGGCGAGCTGTGCGCCGGGCCAGCCGTCGGTGCTGGTCCACCTCCAGGGCTTCAAGCAGCCCACCGGACGGGTGAAGGTCTCGCTGTTCGGATCGGACAGCAGGCGCTGGCTGGCCAGGGGCGGCCGCATCAGCCGGGTCAAGGTTCCGGTGACCGGCCGGTCTATGGACGTCTGCCTCCCGGTGCCGGGGCCCGGCCGTTATGCGGTTGCCGTCCACCACGACGTCAACACCAACGGCGAACGCGACCGGCAGGACGGCGGCGGCTTTTCCCGCAACCCGAAGGTCAGCCTGTTCAATCCCAAGCCGTCGTTCACCAAGGCGGCCTTCTCCGTCGGCGACGGGCCGACGCGGGTCGGCGTTACCATGCTCTACATCAAGGGGCTGAGCGTGGGGCCTGCGGTCAGCTGATGGGTCGGCCGCGGATCGCCTTGATTAGCAATCCCAAGTCGACGGGCAACCTTGCCCAGCTGCCACGGATCCGTGCCTTCTGCGCCGAACATCCCGACATTTTCCACTACGAGGTCGAAGGCGCCGACCAGATCGGCGAGGCGATGCGGATCATCGCTCGGGTCGAGCCCGCGGTGCTGGCGATCAACGGCGGCGACGGGACCGTCCAGGCCGTGCTGACCGAACTGCACAATGGCGGGCATTTCGGCAACCAGGCGCCGCCGGTGGCCGTCCTGCCGAGCGGCAAGACCAATCTCATCGCCCTCGACCTTGGCGCCCAGGGCGATCCGGTCGACGCCTTGGGGCGGTTGATCGAAATCGCCCGCGCCGACCTTGTTCCGCACCTCGTCGCGAGGGAGCTGATCGCCTTGTCCGGCGGCGAGACTGGCATCAAGCCGGTCATCGGCATGTTCCTCGGCGGGGCAGGGCTGGCCGACATCATGCTTTACTGCCGGGAACGGGTGTACCCGCTGGGGCTTCCCAACAGCGTCAGCCATTTCATCACCGCCCTGGCGGTGATCCTCCGCCACGTTTTCCGGCTTCGGGCCAGCTTCCTTCCGCCGGAACCGTCACCGCTGAGCGTCAGCGTCCGCCAGGGCGGGGCCATCAATGGCCGCTTCGCCTTCCTGTTCGTCACCACGCTTGAGAAGCTGCTGCTGTCGGGCGAGGTCGGGACGAATGGCAAGGGCCCGCTCAAATTCGTCGCCATCGAGCAAAAGCCGGTGTCGATGCTGCGTGCCTTTGGCGCCAGCCTGGCCGGCAAATTGGGTCGCACAAAGCTTGGCGGGGTTCATGTCGAGGAAGTCGACGAAATCGCCATCGAGGGCGAATCCAGCCATGTGATTCTCGACGGCGAGACGTTTCGAGCCGGTCCTGGCAAACCGATCCTGCTCAGACCCGCGCAGCCGCTGTCGTTCGTCCGCATCGCGGCCTAGGGACCGCGCGTGACACCAGAGCTCCGCAAGCTTGTCGAGGCCGAACTTGGCCTGCCGGTCGATCGCAACGTGTCCGCGATGGCCGCGGCGATCGCGGCCAGGCACGGCGCGGCGAGCCGGGCCGTGCTCTTCTATGGGAGCTGCCTGCGCGAAAAGCGGCTCGACGGGCTGATGCTCGATTTCTACCTGATCGTGTCCGATTACGAGGCGGCATACGACAGGAGATGGCTGGCCGTCGCCAACCGGCTGATTCCGCCCAACGTCTTTCCGTTCCAGCATGAGGGTCTCACCGCCAAATATGCTGTGCTGAGTGAAGCGGACTTCCATCGCATGAACGGTCCGGAGACCCGCAGCGTCTCGGTCTGGGCCCGTTTCGCCCAGCCATCGCGGCTGGTCTGGGCCAGCGACGAGATTTCGAAAGCCAGGGCGATCGACGCCGTGGCCCGCGCTGCGCCCACGCTATTGTCGGCGGCCATGCCGTTGCCGACGGGGAGCGACGCGCTCGAACCCTGGCGGCATGCCTTTGCGCTAACCTATTCGGCGGAGCTCAGGGCCGAACGAAAGACGCGATCGGCATCGATCGTCGATCAGGATCCGGATCGTTACCGGCGCTTCCTGGAGCCCGCGCTGATGGCGTTCGAGCCGGGCGCTCCAAGCGGGCAATGGCCGCGCCGCCGGATCGAGGGGAAGCTGCTGTCGGTGCTTCGCCTTGCCAAGGCCAGCGCCACCTATGCCGGCGGCGCGGAATATATCGCCTGGAAGATCAACCGCCATGCCGGGACCGCCATCGAGCTCAAGCCCTGGCAGAAACGCCATCCTTTGCTGGCGGCCCTCAGCCTGCTGCCGCGGCTCCTCCGATCGGGCGCGATTCGCTGACGCTTCGGCCGAGCGCGGTTGCGACCGATGCGGACAGGGTGTTGACGGTGAACGGCTTGCGAAGCAGGTCGAACCCGACCAGCTCCTCGCTTTCCCCCTCGCCGACATAGCCAGTGACGAACAGCACCGCGATATCGCCGCGCCTCGCGCGTAGCTCGCGGACCATCTCGGGGCCGGTCATCTCGGGCATGATCACGTCGGAAATGACCAGGTCGAACTCCATGCTGTCGAACAGCGCGAGCGCTTCCGCTCCGCTCGAGCAGGCGACCGGGTCGTAGCCGAGGTCCTCCAGCGCTCCCACGGTCGCCGTCCGCACTCGGGGATCGTCCTCAACTAGCAGGATGCGGGCTCCGGGAACCGTTACCTCCTCCTCGCTCTTGCCCTTCATTGCCGGATGGGCGCGAACATTGCTTGCCTCAGCTTCCGTTCTCGGAAGGTAGATGGATACGGTTGTTCCCTTGTTGACCTCACTCTCGATTCCGACCTCCCCGCCCGACTGATGGGCGAAGCCGAAGATCTGGCTGAGGCCGAGGCCGGTCCCCTTGCCGACGGCCTTGGTGGTGAAGAAGGGCTCGAAGGCGCGTTCCTTCACCTCCGGCGTCATTCCACAGCCGGTGTCGTTTACCTCGATCACCAGATATTCGCCGCCCCTGATGTCCCCGACCTGATTGGCCTCCATGCGCCGGTTGCAGGTGCGGATGGTCAGCGTCCCGGTGCGGTCCATCGCATCGCGCGCATTGACCGCCAGGTTGAGGATGGCGTTCTCCAGCTGATGGGAGTCGACGAACACCGGCCATGCATCGTTCGCCAGGTCGGTTTCGATCTTGATCCGCTCCCCGAGCGTCCGGTCGAGCAATTCGCTCATTCCGCCGACCAGGATGGCGCTCTCGACCCGCTCCGGCATCAGCGGCTCGGACCGGGCGAAGGACAGCAGCCTGCGGGTCAGGGCCGCGGCTCGGGTCGCGCCCTCCATGGCATTGGTCAGGTGGGTCATCACTTCCCGCCTGGGACCGTTCAGCCGCCGGCGGGCGAGGTCGATCCCGCCGACCACCACCGCCAGCATATTGTTGAAGTCGTGGGCGATTCCTCCGGTCAGCTGGCCGACCGCCTCCATCTTCTGCACCTGCCGCAGCTGCGCCTCGGCCGCCTGCCGCTCGATCGCCTCCGCCTTCAGCGCCTGGTTGGCTTCCCACAGTTCCTGGGTGCGATCGCGGACCGCTTCCTCCAGTGCCTGGGCGCGCTCGGCCTCGTTTTCAGCCTCTCGGCGGGCGGCGACATTCTGTCGCAGCGCCTGGACCGCAATATAGCCCATGAAGATCGCGAACAGGCCGACAATCACTCCCAGCCAGCTCAGATAATCGGTCAGCCGGTCGGCTTCGGCGGAGAAGAACTGCGATTCCTCGATTTTCTCCGACAGCGCCGCGCGCTCTGCGTCGGCGATCTCCCCCAGCTTGGCCCGAAGCTGCGTGCCGACATCCGGCTGGCCCTGCTCGGACGGAAGGGAGATGGAGTAATAATAATTGACCCCATAGGCCTTTTGCCGGGCCGCGACGTAGCGGGCGACGTTGCTGAACTGCGTGCCACGCTCGTTGAACAGCTGGCGAAGCGCGTGGACGCGCGCTTGTTGCTCGGGGTTTCGCGAAACGGAGCGTTCCAGTTGCGCCAGCTGCTGCTCCGCGAGGCGCCACTGCGCATAATATCGGCTCCCGCTGGTTGCCGCGTCTTCATCCAGCGCATAGCGGCCGACGGCCGCCTCGGCCCGGGCAATGCTGCTGTCCATGGTCCGGGTCAGCAGGGTCACGTCATAGGCATGGCGCTCGGCCTGGAGCGCTTCGTCGCGGGCGGTATTGGTCATGGCGACCAGCACGACCATCCCGAGAAGGACAAGCGTGGCCACGAGTGCGATCGCCGCGGCGCCCCCCCGGCGCCAGTCGAAGCGAGCTTCTTCCGCAGGCGTCATGACGTCAGTGTAACCGCGCGATTCGGTCAGTGAAACCCCTTATTCCGACGCTGCGCAGTGGCGCTGGACGGGCGATTTCAAATCACCCCGCTTTTGCGTCCGGCCGCTTCGAACATCCCGAGGATTTCATCGACCTGTTCGCTGCTGTGCTCCGCGCACAGCGAGCAGCGCAGCAGGGTCATTCCGGCCGGCGTTGCCGGCGGACGGGCGAGGTTGACGTACAGCCCCTCGTGCAGCAGCGCTTCCCACATTGCCGCGCCTCGCTCCAGGTCGGGCATGATCACGGCGATGATCGCGGATTGCGGCTCGTCGGTGCCAAGCTTGAAGCCGAGCGCCTTGAGGCCCGAGTGCAGCTTCTGGCTGTTCTCCCAAAGATGGTCGCGCTTGGCCTTGCCGTGCATCAGCTTGCGGATTGAGGTCGCCGCGGTCGCGACCACACTCGGCGGCAGCGAGGCGGTGAACACATAGGGTCGGCAGACCAGCCGCAAGATCTCGAACTTGGGATGGTTGGAGACGCAGAAGCCGCCGACCGTCCCGACCGATTTGGAGAAGGTGCCGATGATGAAATCGACGTCGTCCAGCACCCCCTGCGCCTCGGCGACGCCGCGGCCATGCTCGCCGATGAAGCCCATCGAATGGGCCTCGTCGACCAGCACCATCGCGCCATAGGCCTTCGACACCGCGATCATTTCCTTCAGGGGCGCGACGTCGCCCAGCATCGAATAGACGCCTTCCAGGACGACCAGCTTGCCGGCCTCGGGAGGAAGCCGCCTCAGCCTTTTCTCGAGCGCATCGATATCATTGTGGCGGAACGGCACGATCTGCGCATTGCCCAGCGCGCAGCCGTCGTAGATCGAGGCATGGCTGTCGATGTCGAGGATGATGTAGTCATCCTTGCCGGCCATGGTGGAGATGATGCCGAGATTGGCCTGGTAGCCGGTCGAGAACACCATGGCATGATCCATGGCGTAGAAGTCCTTCAGCGCCTCCTCGACCGCCTTGTGACCGACATAGGTGCCGTTGAGGACGCGGCTGCCGGTGGTACCGGAACCGAACTCGTCGAGCGCCTTCTTGCCCGCCGCCACGACGTCGGGATCGAAGGTCATCCCCATGTAATTATAGGTGCCGAGCAGGATGGTCTTGCGGCCGTTGCAGATCGCGACGGTCGGCGAGACCACTTCCTCCATCACCAGCCCGAACGGGTCGGTGAGGCCGGTCGCCAGCAGCTGCTCGCGGGTCTGGATCAGCGGATCGAACTTGGCGAACAGGTCGGGAGGCGAGGGCGGCTCGCCGCTGCTTTGGCGAAGGGCGTTGCTGGGCATTGGACTTTACCCCCTGAGCTTGCCGACCGCATCGACCAGCTGGCCGACCGTTTCGATCTCGGCCTGCTGGTTCATGGTGATGACGATGTCGAACTCGTCCTCGATGTTGGCGACGAAGTCGAGCACCGTCAGGCTGTCCCACTCGAGGTCCTGGGCGAAGCGGGTCTGGTCCGTGACCTCGATTCCCTTCTTGTTGAACGGCTCGATCAGGGCTTTCACCCTGGCGTCGGTCTCGGCTCTGTCGGTCATGCTCGCGTCCTAGAAGTGAGCGCGGGATTTCGCAATGAATTCGGGCGGGAAAGAGGCGGGGCCTAAGGGCAGTTATCGAACCGACAACGCAACGGACGGCACCGCCACCCGCACCGGGCGTTCTATCCTGGATTATCCTTGGCGGACGCGTCTATGGCCGATGAACGGATCATTGCAATTGGCCTGCTCACCACGAGCGACGTCGAGCGGCTGGGCGCGACCTTTACCCGGCTGTGGCCGGTCGATCCGACCCCAGATTTCGCCGAGCTGCTGCGCGCGATCGACGAGGCGGAAGAAAAAATGCGGCAGCAACTCCCCAACGACCCTCGCTAGCCGGCCCTGTGCAGGCCGTCAGGCGATATGCTCGCTATGGCCGTAGGCAAGCACGGTCAGGAATGCCTGGCGAGCGGGTGCGCCGAAGGCCAGCGCCTTGAACTGCTCCTTGCGAGCCTCATCGCAATTATATTGGAATTCCATCTCGCCGGTCGCCGCCACGACCTTGCAGGATTCGATCGCCCCGTCGGCGGCAAAGGTCAGGAACATCACCTGCCGGCCGAGTAGGGTGTCGCCGGGCTGCAACTTGCCGGAATCGAGCTGGTTGCCCGGGCTGAACCGGCGCTCGTAGGTTACTTTCGAATAGACTCCGGAGCGGCCGTCGCCGTCCGCCTTCACGCTGGCCGCCAGCGCGGGGTCGCAGGCCTTCGCCGCGCTCGGAACCAGGCTGATTTGATAGTGGCAGGACTGCTGTTTGCCTTTGTCGTCCACGGTGACGGTGATCTTCTCCCACCAGGGCACTGAGGATTCCAGGACGGTCGGCGAAGCTCCGGCTGCCAGGGCCGCGGCGAACAAAGCAAGCACGTTCACTCTCCTTCGTGCCCGCTCCACTTCTCCAACGCGCGAAACGCCGCTTGGTCCCCCGAAGGGGCAAAATCGGCTTTGCCCAAGACACGAAACCAGGCATGCGGACAATCGTTTCAGGCGTTCGATGCGTATTCCTGTGCTCGTTATCGCGGCG
>DASTCB010000044.1:0-10084 GCA_035711585.1 Sphingomicrobium sp. | reverse complement strand
CCGACGAAGAACGCCAGCATGAACGGTGCGCCCTTGATCAGCAGCAGCGCAGCGACGAAGACCACCAGGCCCAGCGAGGCCATCGCATATTTGCCGAGGCTGATGTTCTTGCCCGTCTGTTCCAGGCGCTGACGCATCAGCGCCGGCTTGGGGATCAGCGTCGAAGCAAGGCTGTCGACCCGGCTAGCCCGGGCTGCCATCAGCTTGCGGATCTGGGCCTGGGCATTGGCGGCCAGGATTCCGTCGGCGTGACGCTCCTTGACCAGCTCGATCCGCCGCTTGAGCGATTTGTGCGGGCTTGGACCGCTGAGCGCCTTGCCGCCGAGCAGGAGGGCGCCCAACACGCCAATCGCCAAGATAATGATATAGATCGTCATCTTTCGTCCTGCTCGTCACTCTGGCGGGGAGGGCGGAGGCCCTCCCGCGTCAGGAAAATGCGTTACGCGGCCTTGTCCTTGGGCTTGGCCAGCATCGACTTCAGATTGTCGACCAGCGACTTGCTTGAGCCGCCGCCTGCCTTGACCTCGGCGACCGCGCCTTCCTCGCTGGCATGGCTGAGCACCATGTTGGACAGCTGGGTGAAGGGGGCGGCCATCTTGCCTGTGGCAATCTCCGCCACGGGCTTGCCGAGCTTAGCGGCCTGGGCGGCAAGCTTGCGATCGTCCGGGAAGACAATGTCCACGCCGCGCTCAATCGACTGCTCGAAATCCTTTTTGCTGATCTCGAGCGCGCCGCCGTTCGGCACGCGGTTGGCAGCGACGATTACCTTCGTCTGCGGAGCGTTCGACTTGAGCCACGCGAGCACACGGATCGTGTCGCGGGTCGCTGCCAGCGTCAGCTCGCTGACCACCACCGCGACATGGGCGTCGTGCACCATGTGCGGATATTGGATCAGCATCTGCCGCGGCAGGTCGAGCACCGTCGACTCGAACGCGTTCTTCATCTCCTCCTGGAGCTGGAAGAAGGCGGTCCCGTCCGTCATCAGTGGCTGGTGAAGCGGGGCTTCGGCCGAGAGGACCGACAGCCGCTCATTGGCGCGGATCATGGCGCGCTCGATGAACAGACCGTCGATGCGGCTCGGATTTTCGATCGCGTCGGTGAGGCCGCGGCCCGGTTCCAGGTCCAGCGCCAGGGCGCCGGTGCCGAAGTGGACGTCGAGGTCGAGCAGCGCGGTCGAGCGATGCGCCTTCTCGCCCATCAGCCATGCGAGGCTGGTCGCAATGGTCGACGCGCCGACCCCGCCGCGAACGCCGACGACCGTGGTCATGACGTGCGGCTTGTCCGCATGCGCTTCGCCGCGCGGGCCCGACAGGATCGACTGGGCATGGGCAAAGGTGTCGCGCAACTGGTCGACCGTGAATGGCTTCAGCAGATAATCGTGGATGCCGCTGGCGACGAGGTCGCGATAGAGCCGGACGTCGTTGACCTGGCCGGAAGCGATCACCACCGTGCCTGGCTCGCAAACTTCGGCCAGCGCGTTGATGTCGTTCAGCGGATCGGCCGATTCCGACAGGTCGACGAACAGGATCGTCGGGCTGGCGGAAACCGACAGCGACTGAACCGCGTTGCGCAGACCACCCTTGTGGACCTTCTCCGGCGACCAGCCATGCTCGACCGCTACCGGGCGGAGCATGTCGGCCGTGGCATCGTCGCACACGAAGGCGGTGAAGGGGTCACGCAGACCCGCTCGCGCTTGGAAAGGTGCGTTCATCACTAGTTGCCCTTCTTCGACGTGCTGATGTCCTTGAGGCCTTCCTTGCCCGTCGGCGGCGTCGTCCGGTAAACCGCGACGCCGCGTGCAGCAGTTGCTGCATCGACGACGGCATCGCCTTCACGGCCGTGCACCAAGTCCTGCGGGTTGGCGACCATGGTTGCGAGGTTGGAATTCACCGAGCACCCATGGTTGGACATCGTCCGGTTGTTGTAGTTTGGCTGGGCGGGGACGCTCCAGTTGGGACAGCCCGGGACCTCGGCCCGCGCGCGGCTGACCACCACGCGGACCGAACCGTCTGGAATGGCGCCCTGGGTGACCGGTGCGCCGTTGCTCAGCAGCAGGCCATATTGGCCGGCGATCCGCGCGACATCGTCGCGGACGGCATATGCGCCGGGCCCGTCGACATGAACCGTGTCGCCATAGCCCAGGTTGAGCGAACGGAACCAGCTATCGAGCCGAGCTGCCTCCGATGAGGGGAGCGAGCTGCCCGGAGCCGCCACGTCCAGCGCAAAGTCCGACCGGGTAACGACCGGCACGTTGACTGCCTCCACCCCGCGTTCGGGCTGGTCGTAAGGTACATGCTGGCAGGCCGACAGCGCAGCCGCAACAATGATGAGCGCGGATTTACTGGCCATGGTGGCTTCCTTCCTCAAAGAGCGGCGGATCACAGCTTGAACCCCGGAGCAGCGGCGGCAGCGCCGGCGGTGCTGACGCCTGGACCAGCCGGAGCCGGAGCGGCGGAGGCGCCGCTGCGGCCCTGGAAGGTCTGGCCTTCCAGATTCAGCTGGACGTCGGTTGGCGCGCGGTATCCGCTGGTGGGCAGCGCGAGCTGACCCGAAGTCGGACGAACCAGGTACGGCGTCACGACGATGACCAGCTCGGTCTCCTGCCGCTGGAACTTAGTCGACCGGAACAGGGCGCCGAGGATCGGCAAGTCGCCAAGCACTGGCGCCTTGTCGACATTGTTGTTGTTGGTGTTCTTCAGCAGGCCGGCGATCATGAACGACTGGCCCGAGCCGAGCTCCACGGTCGTTTCCGCGCGACGGGTGGTCAGAGCGGGGACGACGAAGCCGTCGAGCGTGACGCTGCCCGCATCCGACAGCTCGCTGACCTCCGGCCGGACGCGCATCGAGATGCGGCCATCGGCCAGGACGATCGGGGTGAAGGCCAAGCCAACACCATATTGCTTATACTCGATGCTGATCGAGTCATTGCCCTGAGAGATCGGGATCGGGAATTCGCCGCCTGCAAGGAAGCTTGCGGTCTCGCCCGACAGCGCCGTCAGGTTCGGCTCGGCCAGGACCGACACCAGTCCATCAACCTCGGCGAGGTCGAGCGATGACAGGATATCCAGTCCGAACAGCGAGCCGGCGCCCGAAAGCGTCGTGCCAAGGGGATTGCGGATCACCCTGGGGCTCGGGCAGTTCTCGACGCAGCCGACAGGAGGCAAGTTGATCCCGCCGCCTTTGGCCAGGCCGAACATGAAACCACCAGTGGTGTCCGACGCCAGAAGATTGACGCCGACCTGCTTGAGCAGCGAGCGACTGACCTCGGCGATCCTGACGCGCAGATTGACCTGCAGCGGAGTCGCGGTTTTCAGCCGGTTGATCGGAACGACCTTCAGCATCGCACCAGGGCTGGACACGTCCACCCCCGGATTGAGCAGGGTGCGGACCAGGGCTTCGGCCTGGGCGCTGTCCTCGGGCGATGCCACAGTGCCGTTGAGGACCGCCATCTGGCCGACGGTGGTCACCCGGATGTCGGATTCCGGCATCGCGGCTTTCAGCATTTGGTCGACGGAGGTGACGTTCGGGGCAACCCGGACTTGGGCACCATAGACGACCGAACCGTCGGCGGCCGTGGCGATCACGGTCGCCTCGCCGAAATCCTTGCCGAACAGGCTGACCTGGCGAGCGTTGGCGACGTAAACGTCGGCAACGGCGGGATTGGAGGTCCAGACGTCCGCGACGTTGCGCGGCAGCCGGACCATCTGACCCTCGCCAACCGAGAGCAGCACTTGCGTGCTCGGCTTGTAAGTCCCGGCGGCGGCCGGTGCGGCCTGGGCCGGAGCAGCGACGGCGACTGTGCCGAGGCTGAGCGCCAGGGCGGCGAGGGCGGTACCCAGCGGCGCACGGCGACGGATCGAGATACTGGTCATGTTAGCGAGCTCCCACCGGAACGACGGTGACATTGTTGCCGCGAGCGACGCGCACGCCGGGGCCAGATGCGGACCCACCCTCAGGGGCAGCCGGATCCTTGCCGGTGATCGCGCGACCCATCGCGGTCGCGAACTTGGTCATCTGGTCGCCTGCCTCCTGGACAGACCGATCCTTGGCCGGGACGCTGCGGCGCTGGAAGCGCGACACGTCGCCACCGGTGACATAGGTCGTGTTGTTGTCGGACGGGCGGTTGGCGACCGCCAGCAGCATCCGCCGCTCGTCGGCCGGATTGGTGCCCGTCGGGATCTTGACTTCGCCAGCCGCAACAGCCCGCTCAAGCTCCGCCGTATTCTCGGCGAGCGAGCGCAGGGAGAGGGTCAGCGTGCCCATGGTGCGGGCAACGGCGATCTTCTCGGCAATACGCGGAGTGGCCTCCAGCGTTACCGTCTCGGCCTTGATGATCTGCGTCTTGCCGTCCTCGGTCTTGCTGTCGACGCGCTGGTCAATCGCAAGGACGCGAAGATTGCGGATGATGGTCTCCGAAACCTTGAGCGGCGGACCTTCGCCGCCGCCGGCGACATCTTGGGTCAGCATCAGGTCAACCCGGTCGCCGGGGAAGATGAAACCACCGACACCGCCGGTCTTTTCGTCAGTCGGGACGGTGACGGCGCGCATGCCAGGGCCGAGTGCGGCGGCCAGGAAACCGCGGTCTCCCGGAGCGACGATCGACCCGCGGGTCAGCGGCTGGCCGGCGGTGACTTCGTTGCGGACGACCGTGCCCAGCAGCTTGCTGATGTCCGCGTCGGGAGCGCCCTCGGTGTAATAAGCGTTCTGCACCAGCTCCTTCGGCCAGGCCTGCAAGACCAGGCTTTCGGCGTCGATGATGGTGCCGACCGGAAGCGGCTTGCGGGCGACCAGCACCTTCGGGCCTTGCGGCACGGGTGCCGCGGCGGCCTGTTCGGCCCCGGCGCCTGCGAACATGTTCTTGGCCAAGACGGCGGTGACTACCGCGATGACCAGCGCTCCGATGAGCAGCGCGACTTTCTTGACGTCCATGGCGTTTACGCCTCCCCTTGAGGGCAACTCGATTGCCCAATGACCATCAGGCAAATTGGTTAAGAAAGCGTTGGGCTAGTAACCACATCGCTCCGGCCGCGATTGCGACCCCGTACGGCACCTCCGGACGGCCCTGTTTTTGGCGTGCGCGATGGATGCCGAGGACGACCAACGTGAGAAGGCCGCCGACGATCGACATGATGACGATCAGCTTCATCGTCTCGAACGGGGTGAACCAAAGCGCCAGGGCGCCGGCGAGCTTGACGTCGCCGCCCCCCATCGCGTTGATGTAGAAGGCCAGGGCGAACAGCAGGAACACCCCCGCGCCTACCGCAATACGGATCGCAGCGTCCGGCCACAGCGGGACCCCCGCTGACAACCAGTACAGCGGCGCCAGCAATGCGATCGCCAGGTTGAGCCGGTCCGAGATGGTGTAGGTCCGGACGTCGACTACCGCGATCCAGGCCAGCATCGTCGCCAGCAGGCCCAGCAGGCCCAAGGTGAATCCCCCGTTCATCATGAACACCACCCCTAGACGCCGCGCCTTTCCAAACCGTAACCAGCGACGAAATGCCCACGGTAGATGTCTTGATTGTCGGCGGCGGGATTGCCGGCGCCAGCCTCGGCGCCCGGCTAGCCCCCGACTTGCGGGTAATGATCATCGAGGCTGAGGAGCTTTGCGGCCGTCATGCCACCGGCCGCTCCGCCGCATTCTGGCAGGCCAGCCTCGGCGGTGACTCACCGGAACGGCGACTCAGCCTCGCATCGAAGCCCATGTTCGATGCCAATTGGCCGGGCAGCGGGACTCCGCTCCTGCGCGCGCGGGGGGCGGTTCATTTGACCGGACCCTGTGGCGAAGCCTTTGAAGAGGCGGAGGGGTTGGGGGAATTCGGGCCGGTACACCTCGACCGAGCTGCACTCGACCGGCTGGTCCCAGGATTGCGCGGGCAGTGGACCGGTGCCTGGTATGAGGCAAGCTGCGCCGACATCGAGGTCGCCGCCTTCCACAATGCCTGCCTCGGCTCGGTGCGTCGGCAGGGCCGGGATGTGCGGACGGACGTCGCGTTGCTGTCGGCCCGCCGCGAGTCGGGCACGTGGATGGTGGAAAGCAGCGCCGGAACTGTTCAGGCGCCGATACTGGTCAATGCCGCCGGTGCGTGGGCGGACCAGGTCGCGGAGCGATGCGGCCTGGCTGTGCTCGGCCTGGAGCCCATGCGGCGCACCGTGGTTCAGCTGCGCGTCGGTCGGACCGGGCTGCGCGACGTGCCATTCGTCACCGACAGCCACGAAAGCTTCTATTTCAAGGGCGAGGGCGACAACAGTGTATGGGTCTGTCCTCTCGACGAGACAACGGTCGACCCATGTGACGCAGCGCCCGAGGAGATCGATGTCGCGACCGCGATCGACCGGTTCGAGAAGGCGGTCGACTGGCCGGTCGAGGCGGTCGAGCGCAAATGGGCTGGCCTTCGGACCTTTGCACCAGACCGTGGAATGAAGCTTGGCTTCGATCCCGAGGCGGAAGGATTCTTCTGGTGCGTCGGCCAGGGCGGTATGGGAATCCAGACTGCGCCCGCGGCTTCCCTGCTATGCGCGGCATTGATCAGGAGGGAGGAAATGCCGGCTGAGCTAAAGGGAATCGATCCGGCTGCATTCGAGCCGCGCACGGTCCGCTCCTAGCGACGGGCGTCAGCTTCCGCGCACGCCAGTGCGTCCGCGCGTTCATTCTCTGGATGGCCGGAGTGACCCCTGACCCAGTGCCAGTCGATGCGATGGGGCGCGCATGCTTCGACCAGCGCCTGCCACAGATCGGCATTCTTGACCGGTTTCTTGTCAGCCGTCTTCCAGCCGTTGCGCCGCCAGCCGTGAATCCACTTGGTGATTCCGTCGCGAACATAATTGCTGTCGGTATAAAGTTGGGCATGGCAAGGTTTCTTCAGCGCCTTCAGCGCTTCGATCGCCGCCATCAATTCCATCCGATTGTTGGTGGTCAGCGACTCGCCGCCAGACAGTTCCCTCTCCTTGCCATTGGAGCGCAGGATCGCGCCCCAGCCGCCGGGGCCGGGATTGCCCTTGCATGCGCCGTCCGTGAAGATCTCGACTTCGGGGAGGTCCATGCTCAGGCGACGAGTTCACGCGGCAGCTTGAAGGTCATGCCTTCCTGGACATGCTCGGATTCTTCCTCGGTGACGTCGAATCGTTCGCCGAGCGCCTCGACCACTTCGCGAACCAGCACCTCGGGCGCCGAGGCGCCCGCAGTGACGCCAACCATTCTGGGCGCGCCGAGCCAGTCCCAGTCAATATCGCTCGCCCGCTGGATCAGCCGCGCTGGGACGTTCATCCGCTCGGCAACCTCGGCCAGACGGAGCGAATTGCTGCTGTTCGGCGCACCGATCACCAGCAATTTGTCGCATCGTGCCGCGATCGACTTGACCGCAGCCTGGCGGTTGGAGGTGGCGTAGCAGATATCCTCGTTGCGCGGAGCGAGAATGGCCGGGAACCGCCGCCGCAGGGTGGCGACGATTTCCGCCGTGTCATCGACCGACAGGGTCGTCTGGGTGAGGAAGGACAGTCGCTCGGGATTGGTCACCTCGACCTGTTCGGCGTCCTCGACCGTCTCGACCAGCGTCATTTGCCCTTCGGGAACCTGCCCGAAGGTGCCGATTACCTCCGGGTGACCGGCGTGGCCGACGAACAAGATATGCATTCCCGCCTCGACCAACCGCTCGGCGCGGCGATGGACCTTGCTGACCAGCGGGCAGGTCGCGTCGAGATAATCGAGGCCCCGGTCCCGAGCGGCGGCGGGAACCAGCTTGGGCACGCCATGAGCCGAAAAGACAACCGGACGGCCGTCGGGAACCTCGTCCAGATCCTTGACGAACACCGCGCCGAGCCCGCGCAGCCTGTCGACCACGAAGCGGTTATGGACGATCTCGTGCCGGACATAGACTGGAGGGCCGTGGCGCTCGATGGCCAGCTCGACAATCTTGATGGCGCGGTCGACCCCGGCGCAAAAGCCGCGCGGCGCCGCGATCAGCACGTGCAGGGGAGGCCGGTTCGTCATCTCGGCGGCGATGTAAGGCCTCGCTTGCAGCAATGCTAGGCGCTTCCTATGAACGGCGGCACCGCAGCCCCATGTGTCATCAAAGGATACCACCATCGTGAAGCGTCGCCTGCCTGCCCTTGCCTTGCTGTTCCTTGCTGCGGCCTGCTCTCGCGAAGGCGAGGTCGCTGAAGGCGGCATCTATGTCACCCGATCTCTCTGCCCGCAGGTCGGCGTGCCTGCGGCCACCGGGGACATCACCCTGTTCAACCCGGCGAATCGCAGCGATGCGGCGGCGATCGACGTCAGCGCGGCAATCACCAACGTCCGTTCGACGTGCAACGAGACTGGCGCGACCATCGTCTCGACCGCGACGTTCGACGTGGTCGCCACGCGCCGCGACGTGGCCGAGGCCCGCACCGTGGTGCTGCCTTATTTCACCGTCGCAATGCAGGGTGGCAATGTCGTTGTCGCCAAGCGAGTCGGCAATGTCGGCCTCAATTTTGCCGCTGGCAGCGCCCGAGCCCAGACGTCGGGGCAGGCGACCATCCAGGTTTCCCGAGCGGCCTCCACCTTGCCCGAGGACGTCCGGCGGGAGCTCACCAAGCGCCGCAGGGCCGACGATCCGGATGCAGCGGTCGACCCCCTGTCCAACCCGACCATCCGCGATGCGGTCAACAAGGCGACCTTCGAGCATCTGATCGGCTTCCAGCTGACCGATCAGCAGCTGCGTTACAACGCAACGCGCTGATTGACTCGGCCGCTCGGGGCGGCCACAGCGGCGCCGTCATCCGCGGCTTCGGCCGCGGGAGGCGCGCACGGGAGAGACCCTGAATTTGTTCAGGGCGCCGAAGGAGCAACCGCCCCCGGAATCTCTCAGGCACCAGGGACCGTGCGGGCCTAGACAATCTGGAAAGTGTCCCGAGAGGGACCACCGAAGGGGCAAAGCTCTCAGGTCGCGCGACAGAAGGGGGCTCGAATCAACAGCGTGTGGGTTGTCCCACGCGACAGGCTTCGAGGACCCGCGGCGTGATCGAGACAGAAGAAAACCTAGCCAGGCTGCCGCTCGATGCATGGCACCGGTCCAAGGGCGGGCGGATGGTGCCCTTCGCAGGCTATGAGATGCCGGTCCAGTATGAAGGCATCATGGCCGAGCATCTGTGGACCCGCGAACATGCCGGCCTGTTCGACGTCAGCCACATGGGCCAGCTGCTGTTCCACGGGCAAGGCGTTGATCGCGCGCTGGAGACGCTGCTTCCCGGCGACCTGGTGGCGCTCAAGGATGGCCGGCTCAAATATTCAATGCTCCTGGCCGAGGATGGCGGGATCATCGACGATTTGATGGCGACGCGCCGGGGCGAGCATTTCTACCTGGTCGTCAACGGCGCGACCAAGCACGGCGATATCGAGCAATTCGAGAAGCGCCTGCCGCGAACCATCGTCATGGACCATATGAAGGAGCAGGCGCTGCTGGCGCTGCAGGGCCCGGAAGCCGCGGCCGTGCTGGAAAACATTTTGCCAGGCGTTGGCGAGCTGAGCTTCATGCAGGCGGGCCTGTTTTACCTGGGAGGCACGCCGCTGTGGATCAGCCGCTCGGGCTATACCGGCGAGGACGGGTTCGAGATTTCGGTTGCCGGCCGCGATGTCGAGGCGCTGGCCGAGGCGCTGGCCGCCGACGAGCGGGTCAAGCCGATCGGTCTCGGCGCTCGCGATTCGCTTCGGCTCGAGGCGGGGCTGCCGCTCTACGGACATGATCTCGATTGCGAGACGACGCCGGTGATGGCCGACCTCACATTCGCCATTAACAAGCGCCGCAAGGGCGAGGGCGGCTTCGCCGGCGCAATGCGAATCCTGGCCGAGCTTGAGAATGGCGCGGCCCAGAAGCGGGTCGGGCTGCTGGTGGAAGGCCGCCAGCCGGTCCGCGAGGGCGCGCTGGTTCTCGATTCCGAAGGCAGCGAGGTCGGTCGGATCACCTCGGGCGGCCATTCACCCTCGCTCGGACGGCCGATCGCCATGGGCTATGTCGCGACCGCGCTGACCGAGCCCGGCACGGCGCTAACGCTCGAGCAGCGCGGCAAGCTGTTCCAGGCGACCGTCACTCCGATGCCCTTCGTC
>DASTCB010000043.1:0-2328 GCA_035711585.1 Sphingomicrobium sp. | reverse complement strand
CCTCTCCGTTCGTGCCTACTCTTGGTGATGCTCAGAATGGCTCGCCGCGCGGTCGCCACAGCACTTCGCCTTTTCGGCGGGCGCCATGTCCTTGCAGCAATCCATCTTGGCGTCGGATTTCATATGCTTGCAGCAATCCATCTTTGGATGGTTTCCGGTCTGATTTTGCTGCTGCCGGCCGTGCCCGGCATGGGCGTCGGCGGGCTGCGCCGGGGCAGCCGGAGTGGCGGCGGCGAGCGCCGCGGCAATCAATGTCATCATGTTCAATCTCCTGAGTTCGAAAGGAACGAAGTTTCAGGAGCGCTTGGGAGGCGGGGTGTCAGTCTCGGGGTGAAGTCCGCGAAGCCGCTCAGCGGTCCAGGGTATGTCCGGACCGCAGACGACTATTGACGCTTCGTCGGGGCGCGCTTCCATTGCCGGCAGGGCGGAAGCACAGGCCATGGCACATTCCGGAATACCGCCTTTTTTGTCGGGGTTGCCGACCGGGTCGGGACAATGCTTCATCGGCATGCCCGCCTCATGATGCGATATTGGCGCTGCGGAGGCGGGCGCCGCCGTCATCGCCAGTGAGGTCACCAACAGTGCGGCGAGCGCCGCCAGCTTCCAGAGCCGGGCCATTGCCAAACTCTTAAGGTCGCCGGCCGGTGGCCGCAACGCCATCGCTTTCGGTCTCAATGACACGAGGCTTTAATTTCGCGCTTGAGCAGCCAGTAGTTGACCGGCCAGGCGGCGAGGAAACCCGCCGGAACCGCCAGAGCGATTCCGCGCCAGAACATCCATGAGGCAATCGACGGAGCGGTCATCCCGCCCATCTGATAGTCGACGAAGTTCATGACGATCTCCATCACCCCGATCGAGATCGCCTCGCCGACCCAGATGATTCTGAGTGCCTGCAAGAAACCAACATGCTGGTTGTGCATCACCGGCAGCAATCCGAGCGTCATCCCGGAAATGTACGCCAGAGCGGTCGCCAGGATGATGGTCGGCCAGGCGCCCAGCCCCAGGCTCACGCCAATCATCAGGCCCGCGACTTCGCCGATTACGCAGCCGGTGAGGCAGTGCAGGGTTGCCTGTGCGGATGTGCGGAAGGGTCCGCCCCCGCCGTGCCCGTGATGCGCATGGTGCGAATGCGCGGCCTGTTCATGTTGATGTGTAGATGCCGACACGTTGCCATCTCCTAATGAGCTAGTCGGCCTCGATATAGATTCCGTACCATGGTACGGAGTCAAGCCGCCTGACGGGTCAGCCGTCCTTGTCGCGCTCGCTGAGGAAACGCATCAGCTCGGCGAGGGTCGCCTCCATCTGGTCCTGCATCTGGCTGACGAGCTCGTTCTCGCGCATGCCGACATGATCAAGCGGCTTCGAATAGCTGTCGGAGAAGGCCTGGAGATCCTCGCGCGTAAAGACGCCGCGGGCGACCAGCTTGGCGAGGATCACCAGCAGACCGTTGGTATTGGCGATGGTGCCGGCAACGAGTGCCTCGTCGACCATGGACAGGCGGCGATCGTCATCCGCTTCGTCTGTGGGAATCATCGTCGGCACCTTCGGCGTGTCAGTTGAATTGCGCAAGTCGCGACCAGGCTGCCGCCTTCTCGGCGAAAGGCCGAGTGTTCGCGGCGCTGGAGGAAGGCAGGTCTACGAGCGTCAAACCATGGCCGTCCCCGATCAGCCTTCGACCGATGTGCGAGGCGGTCGATCCGTTGAAACCTATTGCCCGAAGGTCGGGAAATTCGTGCAGCAGCCGCTCGATCATATTGTGCTCGGCCTGGCGGATCGCCTGGTCGAGGCTGCCGGAACGGGCGGCGGAAGCGACCACGTCCCACAACCCGATGCGCCGCTTCGCAAGCACCGCCAGACGCTGATCGTAGTCCAGTGGCTGCAGCTTCTCATCGATGGCCTGCCCAAGCAAGCGCCAGAACTGGTTGGTCGGGTGCGCATAGTAACGTTGAGCGGCGAGCGAGGCATCGCCGGGAAGGCTGCCGAGCACGAACAGCCGGGCGTCCGGCGCGGCAATTGGCGGCAGCCCGAATTTGACGACCACAGCAAAACCCCTACAGCCGCGGGCCGTGGAACCCAGGGACCTTCGCATCGCCCTGTTTTCGGGCAATTACAATTATGTCCGGGACGGCGCCAATCAGGCTTTGAACCGCCTGGTCGGTTATCTGCTTCGTCAGGGAGTGAGCGTCCGAACCTATTCGCCGACCACCGACAGTCCCGCATTCGAGCCTACGGGCGACCTGGTGAACATTCCCTCTGTGCCGATCCCCGGCCGCTCCGAATACCAGCTGGGTCTCGGCCTGTCCCCAAGGGTCCGCCGAGATCTGGCCG
>DASTCB010000042.1:0-2234 GCA_035711585.1 Sphingomicrobium sp. | reverse complement strand
GGTCGGGAGGTTGGCCTTGATCACCCCGGTGATGACATCGACCGAGGGACGCTGGGTAGCCATGATTAGGTGGATTCCAGCCGCCCGTGCCTTCTGCGCCAGCCGCTGGATCAGGAATTCCACCTCCTTGCCGGCGGTCATCATCAGGTCGGCGAGCTCGTCGACCACGACCACGATCTGCGGCAGCACCTCATATTCCAGCTCTTCGGTCTCATAGACAGGCTGGCCGGTGTCGGCGTCGTAGCCCGTCTGGACCCGGCGGCCGAGGCGCGAGCCCTTGGCCTTGGCGTCGCGCACCTTGGCGTTGAAGCTGGCCAGCTGGCGGACGCCGAGGCTGGCCATCATCCGGTAGCGCTCCTCCATCTGCTCGACGGTCCATTTGAGCGCGCGGATCGCCTTGCCGGGCTCGGTCACGACTGGCGCGAGCAGGTGCGGAATGTCGTCATAGATGCTGAGTTCGAGCATCTTGGGGTCGATCATGATCAGCCGGCACTCGTCCGGGCTCATCCGGTAGAGCAAGGACAGGATCATGCAGTTGAGCCCGACCGACTTGCCCGACCCGGTGGTGCCGGCGACGAGCAGGTGCGGCATGGGCGCCAGGTCGGCAATGACCGGGTCACCGCTGATATTCTTCCCCAGGATCAGCGGCAGGGCCATGTTCTGGTCCTCGAACGCCTGGCTTCCGATCAGCTCGGACAGCGACACCGTCTCACGCTTCTGGTTGGGAAGCTCGATTCCGATCACGCTTCGACCGGGAATGGTGGCGACGCGCGCCGACAGGGCCGACATGTTGCGGGCGATGTCATCGGCCAGCTGGATCACCCGGCTGGCCTTGATGCCGCTGGCCGGCTCCAACTCATACATGGTGACCACTGGGCCCGGTCGGACCTCGACGATATCGCCGCGAACGTGGAAATCCTCGAGCACGCTTTCGAGCAGTCGCGCATTCCGTTCGAGTCCTGCGCGATCGATCTGCGCCTTGCCCTTTTCAGGCGCCGCCGCGAGCAGTTCCAGCGAAGGCAGCTGGTAATTATCGCCAAGGGCGAGGCTGGCCTGGCCTGGAAGAGCCCCCTTCCCTTTCTTCGGGTTGGGCTTGGCTGCCGGCGCGATCGGCTTGGCTGGATCGGCGACCGCCACGGAAGGGCGGGAGCGGGGCGGAATAGCGACACCGTCCTCATCATCGGGCACCGCATGAGTCCGCCGGGGCCTTGGGAGCGGCGCGGCGGGATCGCGGCGCAGCTTGTCGGTCGCCCACTGCCGTTCCTCGGGCCGGATGCCGAGTGCGAGCCAGCCGACGATGAAGCCGGCGATCGCCAGGACCGCCATCAGCGACAGCCGTAGCGGGCCCTCGACGGCGGGGTTGCCTACCAGCTTCACGGCGGAGTCGACGCCGTAGGCCCCCGCCAGGCCCAAGGCTCCGCCATAGCCGGCCGGGAGGCCCGATACCGCCGATCCAGCGTACAGGCCGAGCGCGACCCCGATCAGGACAACGCCCAGCGCCGCCACCAGCAATGCGCGACGGAGCCGACCGGTGTCGACGCCGCGGACCATGCGCAGACCGACCAGGGCGACGAGCGGCAGGAACAGCGCGGCGGCGGGTCCGAACAGGAACAGCAATGCGTCGCTGGAATAGGCGCCAAAGCTGCCCAGCCAGTTGACCGGAGGACCGCCGGCGGCGGTGCTGAGGCTGGGGTCCGTGCTGCTGTGGGTGATCAGCGCGACCCCAAGGGCGATCGCCAGCCCGATCAGTGAAACGCCGACGGTCTTCCGAACGAAGGCGCGGATGGATGCCGCCAGCGAGTCCCGCCAGTCGGGACCCAGGTCCTTTCGTTGCGCGCGCTGCGCGGCCGTCGCCATGACGTCATTTTCCCCCGGCTCGATAGTGGGCTCTATTGTGCCTGTCGGCGGACTCCGGGGCAAGGCTTCCCTCGCTGCGATGCGGCGAGTAGTGACCGAGCCATGGACCGCGCGGACGTGATCATCTTGGGAGGCGGGCTGGTCGGGCTGGCTCTGGCAGCCGCGCTGGACAGCAGCGGGCTGTCGTCGATCGTCATCGACCCCGCGGATCCAACAGCCCGGACGAATGCGGCTTTCGACGGGCGTACCAGCGCCGTGTCTTCATCGTCCAAGCGGATGTTCGACACGATCGGGATCAGCGACCACTTTCCCGAGGCAGGTTGCCCGATCCGACGAATCGAAGTGGCGGATGGACTGGCGCCGGGAGGCCTCGCCTT
>DASTCB010000041.1:0-7952 GCA_035711585.1 Sphingomicrobium sp. | reverse complement strand
ACCAAGCGCGAGGGGCTTAGCTCATTCGGCGACGACCGGGTCTTCATCGAGAAATTCATCGAGGACCCCCGCCACATCGAGATCCAGGTGCTCGGCGACCAGCACGGCAACATCCTTTACCTGGGCGAGCGCGAATGCTCGATCCAGCGCCGCCACCAGAAGGTGATCGAGGAAGCG
The DNA here is from genome assembly GCA_035711585.1 of Sphingomicrobium sp. Lineage (GTDB taxonomy): Bacteria > Pseudomonadota > Alphaproteobacteria > Sphingomonadales > Sphingomonadaceae > Sphingomicrobium. The sequence goes on along the minus strand of DASTCB010000041.1, from coordinate 7,775 downwards.
CCGTCGCCGTTCGTCAGCCCGGCGATGCGCAAGGCGATGGGCGAGCAGGCGGTCGCGCTGGCCCGGGCGGTGGGCTATTATTCGGCCGGCACGGTCGAGCTGATCGTCTCGGGCAAGGACCCGACCGGCAAGAGCTTCTACTTCCTGGAGATGAATACCCGGCTGCAGGTCGAGCATCCGGTGACCGAGGAGGTTACGGGACTAGACCTGGTCGAGCAGATGATCCGGGTCGCGGCGGGCGAGAAGCTGAAAATCAAGCAGGAGGATGTGAAGCTCAACGGCTGGTCGATCGAGGCGCGCGTCTACGCCGAGGATCCCTATCGCGGTTTCCTGCCCTCGACCGGGCGGCTGACGACGTATCGGCCTCCTGCAACAACTCGTCATCCCCGCGAAAGCGGGGACCCAGCGAAACAGGAAAATCTAGGTTCCCGCTTTCGCGGGAATGACGAAATTAGGATTCGCGTCGACGACGGCGTCACCGAGGGCGGCGAGGTCAGCATGTTCTACGACCCGATGATCGCCAAGCTGATCAGCTGGGCGCCGACGCGGGAGGAGGCGATCGAGGCGCAGGTGGTGGCGCTCGACGCCTTCCAGGTCGAGGGCCTGTCCGACAATGTCGATTTCCTCTCCGCCCTGTTGCAGCACCCGCGCTTCCGCGCCGGCAACCTGACGACCGGCTTCATCGCCGAGGAGTATCCCGAAGGTTTCACCGGCGCTCCGGCCGACGAGCAGCTGATGACCGACCTTGCCGCGCTGGCCGCAATCGTCGAGCTAACCTACGAAACGCGCGCTGCGCTGATCGACGGGCAACTGGGTGACCCCTGTTTCCCGGAAGCAGTGCAGGTGGTGCGCATCGGCCCGTCGGCGGCACTAGCGCGCGACTTCACCGTCGCCATTGCACCTTACGAGGGCGGCAACCTCGCCATCGTCGACGGCGGCGAGGCGATCGACGTGGTCGGCGACTGGTCGCCGGGCAACAAGTTGCTGGTGGCCGACATGGATAGCCGGAAGCGGGTGGTGCAGGTGGCGAAGAAGGGCCGCGGCTGGACGCTGACCACGCGCGGGGCCGCGCATCGGGTGATCGTCGCACCACGGCATATCGCCGAGCTGTCGAAGCATATGATCGAGAAGGTGCCGCCCGACATGTCGCGGTTCCTGATCGCGCCAATGCCCGGGCTGCTGACCCGGCTGGAGGTCAAGGCCGGCGATACCGTCGAGGCGGGCCAGCCGGTCGCGGTGGTCGAGGCGATGAAGATGGAGAACATCCTCCGCGCCGAGAAAAGCGCGACGGTCAAGGCGACCCCGGCGAAGGCCGGCGACAGCCTGGCGGTCGATCAGGTCATCGTGGAGTTTGAGTGAGCAATCTCCTCCCCTCGATTTCGAGGGGAGGGGGACCAGCGTAGCTGGTGGAGGGGCTTGTTGAGCGGGAATCGCGCAAGAGAACTTCGGCGGAAAATGACCCCTCCGGAGCGGCGCCTATGGAACGTGCTCAAGACCCGCCCGGACGGCTTCAAGTTCAGGCGTCAGCATGATCTCGATCCCTATGTCCTGGACTTCTTCTGCTACGAGGCTGGGCTCGCGATCGAAGTTGATGGCTTCTCGCATGAGCTCGGCAACAACCCGCAGCGTGACCAACGACGGGACGCTTGGTGCGCCGAGAAGGGCATCCGAACGCTGCGGGTCGCCGCAATTGATGTGCGCGACAATTTGGAGGGCGTTGTCGGGTTCATTGTCGACGAATGCGGACAGAGGTCACCAGCGAACTAAAGAAGGCCCCTCCACCGCCTTCGGCGGTCCCCCTCCCCTGCAAATGCAGGGGAGGAGATTAGGCGCGATTCCTCAATTCCACCCTTCGCAACTTCCCCGTGGCCGTCTTGGGCAAAACCTCGACAAACTCGATGTCGCGGGGATATTTGTATGGCGCAATCGTTGCCTTCACGAAATTCTTTAGCTCCGAAATCAGTGCTTCATCCGGCGTCACATTGGCCGCCGCGACGATGAAGGCCTTTACCTTCTGCCCGCGCTCGGGGCAGGGCACGCCGATCACCGCGCATTCGGCGACCGCGGGGTGGCCGAGCAGCGCGTTTTCCACTTCCGGCGCGCCGATGTTGTAGCCGGAGCTGACGATCATGTCGTCGCTGCGCGCGACGTACCAGAAATAGCCATCGGCATCCTTGCGGTAGGTGTCGCCGGTCAGGTTCCAGCCGTCCTGGACATAATTGAGCTGTCGCCGGTCATCGAGGTAGCGGCAGCCGGTCGGGCCTTTCACCGCCAGCCGGCCCTCGCCCTCGGCCATCGGTCGGCCATCCGCGTCGAGAACCGTCGCCTCGTAGCCCGGCACCGCGCGGCCGGTGGAGCCGGGGCGGATGGCGTCACCGCTTTCGGAGATGAAGATGTGCATCAGCTCGGTCGAGCCGATGCCGTCGACGATCGAGATTTCGGTCCGCTCCTTCCACGCTTCCCAGCTGGCCTTGGGCAGATGCTCGCCGGCCGACAGGCAGCATTTCAGCGTCTTGAGCGCCTCATCCAATGCGGGCTGCGACAGCATCGCCTTGTAGGCGGTCGGTGCCGTGGCGACGTGCGTCACCCCGCATTTCGCGATTGCCTCGAGCATCGCCGGCGGGGATGGCTGCTCGATCGTCGCGGCGGCGCCGCCGAAGCGCAGCGGGAACATTAAAGTCGCGCCGAGGTCGAAGGTGAAAGCAATCGGCGCGCTGGTCATCACCACATCGCCCGGCGACATGCGGAAATGCGTCTTCGCAAAGGTGTCGCACGGCGCGAGGATGTCGCGGTGATACTGGATGCAGCCCTTGGGCACGCCGGTGGTGCCGCTGGTGAACGCGATCAACGCCGGATCGTCGCGGCCGGTATCGACTGGATCGAGCGGTTTCAGGCCGGCGCAGCGCGTCTCCAGTTCGCCCTTGCCGTAATCGCCGTCATATTTGACGAGTTGCTTGACGTGCCGGGTCTGGTCGGCCGCGGCGCGGAAGTCGCCGATGAAGCGGCTGTCGACGATCGCGTGACTGATCTCGGCGGTGTCGATCACCGTCGCGATCTCGCCCGGACGCAGCAGCGGCATCGTCGTCACCACCACGCCGCCGGCCTTCAGCACGCCCAGCCAGGAGGCGAACAGGGTGTAGCCGTTGGGCCCGCGCAGCAGCACGCGATTGCCGGGGACCAGCCCTTTCTCCTCGACCAGCAAGCGCGCGATTCGGCCGGAAAAATCGTCCAGCTCGCCATAGGTCCAGCGGCCATGCGCGTTGACGACGGCGAGGTCGCCGGGCTCGCCGCCCTTGAGCAATTCGGCCGCGGCATTGAGCCGCTCGGGGTAATCGAGCAGCAGGAACTCGGGCTGCTGGTCGGGCGGAGGGAGGCCGTCGCGAACGAAGGAGTCGTAGCTCATTCCTCAACCACCGCCGTCGCTTCGATCTCGACCATCGCCTGGGGCTCGACCAGCCGCGCCACCTCGACCATCGCCATCGCCGGATAATGCTTGCCGATGACCCGCTGCCACGCCTCGCCGATCTCGCTCAGGCTCGCCAGATAGGCCTCGATGCTGGTGACGTAGCAGGTCAGGCGGACGAGGTGCTCCGGCGCCGCTCCATCCTCGGCCAGGATCGCGACGATATTCTTCAGCACCTGCTCGAACTGGCCGGGCAGCGTGTTGGAAGTGAACTTCTCCTGCTCGTCCCAGCCGACCACGCCGGCCGTGACAATCGTCCGCCCGCGCGCGCTGATTCCGTTCGAATAGCCCTTGGGCCGTGGCCAGCCGGGAGGAAGGAGCGTCTTCATCTGCCGTACCACATCACCATGAGCACGAACGCCAGGAGCATGGTCAGCGCGCCGAGCGCGAACGAGCTGGCAATCAGCACCATGTCCCTGCCGCGCCGGGTCATGCGCGATGCTCCTTCAGCAGGTCTCGGGCAATGATCATCCGTTGCACCTCGCTGGCGCCCTCATAGATGCGCAGGGCGCGGATCTCGCGGTAAAGCTCTTCCACCTTGGCGCCCCTGGTGACGCCCAGGCCGCCATGCATCTGCACCGCCATGTCGATGACCTTCTGCGCTTCCTCGGTGGGGTGGAGCTTGGCCATCGCCGCGGCGCGGCGGTTGTCATGGCCGTCAAGCACATCCTGCTGCCAGGCCGCGCGATAGACCAGCAGGGCGGAGGCATCGATCGCCAGCGCCATCTCGGCGAGCTTCTCCTGGGTTACGGCATTGTCGGCCAGCGTCCCGGCACCGAGCTTCCGCTCGCAGGCGAATGCGAGCGCCTCGTCGAGCGCCCGGCGGGCAAAGCCAAGCGCGGCGGCTCCGACGGTCACCCGGAACAGGTTGAGCGTTTCCATCGCGACCTTGAAGCCTTCGTCTTCCTTGCCGAGCAGCTCGGCCCTCACGCCGTCGAAGCGGAGGCGCGCTAGCGGGTGAGCCGCGATCACCTCGATCCGTTCGGCGACCTCAAGGCCGGGGTCGTCGCCGCGAACGATGAACGCCGAGATTCCGCGCGCGCCATCCTCGACCGATCCGGTGCGGGCGAAGACCGTGAGCACATCGGCGATGGTGCCGTTGCTGATGTAGGATTTTGCGCCCTGTAGGATCCAGCCATCGCCATCTCGAACAGCACGGCACATGATGCTCGCAGCGTCGCTTCCAACCTCGGGCTCGGTCAGGGCGTAGGCGGCAATGGCCTCGCCCGACGCAACCTTGGGTAGCCATCCGGCTTTCTGGCCTTCGCTTCCGAACAGCGAAATTGCGCCTGAGCCCAGTCCCTGCATGGCAAAGGCGAAATCGGCGAGGCCCGAATGGCGGGCCAATGTCGAGCGGGCAATGGCCAGGCTGCGGACGTCCGGCAGCCTATCGCCTTCGGCCACGCATAGGTTGAGGAATCCGGCTTGCCCGAGCTTGGCAACTAGCGCCCGGCATTCGGCGTCGACGTCATCGCCATGGTGAGCATCGGCAACGTTGGCACCGCACCATTCAATCAGCCGCCCCGTCAGCTCGCGGTGGCGGCCCTCGAAGAACGGCCAGTCGAGCCAGTCAGTCACCTTTGAACTCCGGTTTCCGCTTGGCCGCGAATGCCTCATAGGCTCGGCGGAAATCATTGGTCCTCATGCAGTCCGCCTGGGCCTCTGCCTCCATGTCCAACGCTTCTTCGATCGACACATGCCATTCCGCGTCGAGCTGGCGCTTGGTAACGCCATGCGCATAGGTCGGGCCGCTCGCCAGTTGATGGGCCAGCTGCTGCGCATCGGCCAGCACGTCATTGGACAGCCGGTTCCAGAAGCCCCAGCGTTCTCCTTCCTGGGCGCCCATCGAGCGGCCCGTGAACAGCAGCTCTGCGGCCCGGCCATGGCCGATGATCCGCGGCAAGATCGCGCAGGCGCCCATATCGGCGCCGCTCAGGCCCACGCGGGTGAACAGGAAAGCGGTCTTGGCGTCGGGCGCGGCGAGGCGAAGGTCACTCGCCATGGCGATGATCGCGCCCGCCCCGGCGCAAACGCCGTCGACCGCGGCAATGATCGGCTGGGGGCAAGCGCGCATGGCCCGGACCAGGTCGCCCGTCATTCGGGTGAAACGGAGGAGTCCGCTTTCGTCCATCTTTGTCAGCGGGCCGATGATCTCATGAACGTCGCCGCCCGAACAGAAATTGCCGCCCGCGCCGGTGATGACGACGACCTTGACCTCGGGCGTATAGGCCAGCTCGGTGAAGGTATCGCGAAGCTCGGCATAGCTGTCGAAGGTCAGCGGGTTCTTCCGTTCCGGACGGTTGAGCGTGATCGTCGCCACGCCCTCGTCGAACGCCCAGAGGAAATGGGTCGGTTCAAGGGTCGAAGGACAAAGGCTCATGCGGTGGTCCCGCCGTCGATGGTCAGGCAGGCGCCAGTGATCGAGCGGCTGTCGGGCCGGCAGAGATAGGCGATGGCGGCCGCCACTTCCTCGGCGGTCACGAATCGCCCGCTGGCGTTCATCGCCGCCAGGGCGCCACGGGCCTCGTCGCCGCTGCGGCCGGTGGCGCGCTCGATCCGTGCCGCGCTTTCATCAACCATCGGCGTGTCGACAAACGAGGGGCAGACCGCGTTGACGGTGAGCCCGGTCTTGACGAACTCCAGCGCGAGGCTTCGGGCCAGGCCTACGGCGCCATGCTTGGAGGCCGCGTAAGGCGCCGCATAAGGCGCGCCCTTTAGCCCGGCGACCGAGGCGACGATCACCAGTCTCTTGTCCTCGCCTTGCAGCAGGTCGGGCAGCGCCAGCTGGGCTCCATCGAACAGGGCGGTGAGGTTGGTGCCGATGATCCGGTCCCAGGCCTCGCGCCTGGTCCGCTGGAACGGCGCGCTGTCGCCGATCCCGGCATTAAGAATGACATAGTCGAGCGGGCCACCGTCGGCGCGGGCATCCTCATACGCATGTTCCAGCGCCTCGCGGTCAGTCACGTCACAGGCGATCACAAGCCCGCCGAACTCCGCAGCAACCTCTTCCAGCGGCTCGCGACGGCGGCCGAGCAAAGTCACCTTCGCTCCTTCCGCCGCCAGCGCCCTTGCCGTTGCTGCACCGATGCCGGTGCCACCTCCGGTAATCAGCGCATGCCGTCCTTCAGCCCAGCTCATCGCGTTCCCTCTTTTTCCCTGCTTGGCCCATGCCGACTTAGGTGGCAAGGCGGCGGCATGAAGCTCGCCATTCTCGAGACCGGCCGTCCACCTGGAGACCTAAGCTCGCGCTTTGGCGGCTATCCGGCGATGATGGCGAAGATGCTGGGGCCTCGGTTCGACTTCGAAGTCTGTGATGTCCAGGCCGGCCAGCTGCCGTCGGTGAACGGCCATGACGCATATCTGATTACCGGCTCGCCCGCAGGCGTGTACGATCCGCTGCCGTGGATTGGCGGTCTCCTGGATTTCATCCGCTCGGCCTCGGACAAGAAAATGGTTGGCATCTGCTTCGGCCACCAGGCGATGGCCCAAGCGCTCGGCGGCCGCGTGGAAAAATCGGACAAAGGCTGGGGCATCGGCCTGCACCGCTATGCGGTCGACCGCGTCGCTCCGTGGATGGATGACGCGGAGGAAATCGCCGTTCCAGTCTCGCACCAGGACCAGGTCATCGTGCAGCCGCCCAACACGCGAATCCTCGCATCATCCGACTTCACGCCATTCGCCGCGCTGGCCTGGACCGACCGCCCGGCCATCTCGTTCCAGTTCCACCCGGAATTCGAGCCCGGCTATGCCAAGGCGCTGATCGCGGCGCGCTACGATCAGTTGCCGAGCCCCGACGCGGCCATGGCCTCGCTCGACCGGCCCGACGACCGGTCGAAGGTGGCCGAGTGGATCCGTCGATTCCTGAAATCCGACATCAATGGAGACAAGCAATGAAGACCCGCGCCGCGGTCGCCTTCGCGGCCAAGCAGCCGCTCGAAATCGTCGAGCTGGACCTCGAAGGGCCGAAGGCCGGCGAGGTGCTGGTCGAGATCATGGCGACCGGCATCTGCCATACCGACGCCTATACGCTCGACGGCTTCGACAGCGAGGGAATCTTCCCCTCGATCCTCGGCCATGAAGGCGCCGGAGTGGTTCGCGAAGTGGGCGCGGGCGTGACCTCCGTGAAGGAGGGCGATCACGTCATCCCGCTCTACACGCCTGAATGCCGCCAGTGTAAGTCGTGCCTCAGCGGCAAGACCAACCTCTGCACCGCGATCCGCGCCACGCAAGGCAAGGGCCTGATGCCCGACGGCACCTCGCGCTTCTCGTTTCAAGGCAAGCCAATCCAGCACGCCATGGGCTGCTCGACCTT
>DASTCB010000040.1:0-23957 GCA_035711585.1 Sphingomicrobium sp. | reverse complement strand
TCTCGACGGCCTGGCGGGCGATGCGGATGGTGTTCTTGCGGCGGCCGTAATAGCCCTTCGCCTGGTCCAAAATCCGCTTGTGCTTGGCGCGGGTCGTGGTGCCGCGCTTGATGCGTGCCATGGTCTATATCCTCCTTACTTCAGGCCGTAGGGCGCCCAGAGCTTGACGCGCTGCGTATCAGCGTCGGCAAGCACTTCGGTGCCGCGGTTCTGGCGGATATATTTGGCGTTGTGGCTGATCAGCCGGTGGCGCTTGCCCGCGACACCATGCTTGATCTTGCCCGTGGCCGTGAGCTTGAAGCGTTTCTTGACGCCGCTCTTGGTCTTGAGCTTGGGCATTTTCGTCTCCTTGTTGCCCGCGCTGGTTTCCCAGGGGGCGACGTTATCGAACTGCCACGGCAGCCCTAACTGGCCGGGCCGTTCGTTTTTCCAACAATCTGGAAAGAGGCGCGCCTATAAGGGCGGCGCGCGGCCAAGGCAAGGAGAGAGTCGCATGGATGTTGACCTCCAGGAACCCGAAGGCGGGCTGACGCCCCACCTCGCGATCGGCGCGGGCAAGGCGGCGGAGGCGATCGACTTCTACCGGAAGGCGTTCGGCGCGGAGGAGCTGATGCGCCACGCGGCCGATGACGGGCGGCTGATGCACGCCCATCTCAAGGTCAACGGCCAGTCCTTGATGCTGCACGACCATTTCGCCGAGCATCATGGCGGGCGGGAGCTGCCCGACCCGGCGGGGGTGATGCTGCACCTCCAGGTCAGTGACCCCGACGCCTGGTGGAACCGGGCGACCCAAGCCGGCGCCGGCGTGGTGATGGAGCTGGCCGACCAGTTCTGGGGCGACCGCTACGGCCAGGTGCGCGATCCCTACGGCCATGTCTGGTCGATCGGCGCGCCGATCCCGGCGCCGCAGGACTGAGGAATTTCGTGGCAGTGCAGCCGGAAATCCGGGCCTTCTTCGACGAGCCGACCAACACGGTCAGCTACCTCGTTTGGGACCCGGACTCCCGTCGCGGCGTGGCGATCGACCCGGTGCTTGATTTCGATCCGGCGAGCGGCGTGGTCGACGACGGCTCGGTCGAGGAGTTGCTCCGCGCGGCGGAGGAACAGGGAATCGCGATCGAGTGGGTGCTGGAGACCCATATCCACGCCGATCATCTGTCCGGCGCGCCGCTGATCAAGCGGCGCACCGGCGCCAGCATCGCGATCGGCGAGCATGTCCGCGAGGTTCAGAACATCTTCCGGCCGATCTTCGGCGCCGAGGATGTGAAGGCGGAAGGCGGCGATTTCGACCGGCTTCTCACGGATGGCGAGCGGATCGATATCGGTGGCCTCGCGATCGGGGTGATGCACACGCCCGGTCACACGCCGGCCTGCGTCAGCTATCGGATCGGCAACGCGGTGTTCGTCGGCGATACCTTGTTCATGCCCGACTATGGCACCGCCCGCACCGACTTCCCCGGTGGGAGCGCCCGGCAGCTCTACCGCTCGATCCGCAGGATCCTCTCGCTGCCGCCCGAAACCCGGCTGTTCATGTGCCATGATTACAAGGCGCCGGGCCGCGACCGCTTCGCCTGGGAGACCACGGTCGGCGAGGAGCGGCGGTCCAACCGCCACGTCCACGACGGGGTCACGGAAGAGGAATTCGTCGCCATGCGCGAGGAGCGCGACCGCGCACTCTGCACGCCGCGGCTGCTGATCCCCTCCATCCAGGTCAACATGCGGGCCGGCCGATTCCCGCCAGCCGACGAGCATGGGGTGCGCTATCTGCGCGTTCCGGTCAGGCTCAAGGAGGGGGCGGACGCGTCGACGATCTGCTGAGCCGCCCGTCGAATAATTGTTCCTGAAAAGCAACTTGATGTCACAAATGAGAGGCGGTGGCGGTCGCGCGACCTGACAAGCTGCGCTCGCGGCCATATATATGGGACGCAAGGGGGTGTTGATTGCGGATCGATTGCGCCATTGAAGCGCCCGAAGCGGTCACAGCCGACGTCGCTGTCATCGGCTCCGGCGCGGCGGGACAGGCCGCCGCGCGCCGTTTGCTGGCGCAAGGGCACAGCGTCGTCCTGATCGAAAGCGGCGGGACCGACCATGAAGAAGCGACCAATGACTTCAATCGCGGCGAGGTGGTCGGCCAGGACTATCATCCCCTGGATCACAGCCGGCTGCGTTTCTTCGGCGGCACAACCGCTATCTGGGGCGGACGCTGCGCCGAGTTTGAGGCGATCGACTTCGAGCGGCGCGACTGGGTTCCGCACAGCGGCTGGCCGATCGGCCCCGACGATATTCGCTCCTATCTGGCCGAAGCTCGGGCGCAGCTGGGCGTCGAAGCGGTCGATTCCGGGCGGCTGCCGCGCCCGGCGCTGATGCAGCGCCTTTCGACCGAGGAGCTGGCGGTCCGCTGGTGGAGCTTCGACCCGATGTTCGACCGCTTCACCATCGACAAGGCGGGCGACCTCGATCAGGATTCGCGCTGCACCCTGCTGATCCACGCAACGGTGCGCGAAGTGCGGCTGGCCGACGACAAGGGGTCGGTCGAGCGGCTCGACGTTCGGACCCCGTCGGGGAGGACGATCGATGTCCGCGCACGCCACTATCTGCTGGCCGCGGGCGGGATCGAAAATGCGCGGATCCTGCTGGCGTCGAACTCGGTCGTTCCGCACGGCGTGGGCAATGCCTATGACCTCGTCGGCCGCTATTTCATGGAGCATCCCCATGCCCGCGGCGGGAGGATCGTGGGCAAGGCCGACTGGCGCTGGCTGTCGGCCTTCGCGAAGCGGCGGGTCAATGGCGTGGAGGTCTCGCCGGCCATCACCCCGGCCGAGCAGCTGCAGCGGCGGGAAGGCCTGCTCAACACCGCGCTGACGATTGCAGTCCGGCAACCCGAGGGCGGCAATCATCCCTTGGCCAAGCGCGCCTATCTCCATGTCAAGCACCGCACCGCGCCGACCCGGACCGGCCGGTCGCTGTGGAAAATGACCAAGCAGCTGGTGCGCGGCTACACCGGCCTCACCGGGCCGCTGCACCCCTGGATGATGCGCCATTTCGGCGGGCGCGAGCTGGCGCTGGTGATCCGTGCCGAGCAAGCGCCCAATCCCGACAGCCGGGTCAGGCTCAACGGCGAGCTGGACGCGATCGGCATGCCCCGCGTTACGCTCGACTGGAGGCTGTCGCCGCTCGACGTCGACAGCGTGTCCGGGCTGGTCAGAGCCCTCGGCCGCGAATCGCAGCGGCTCGGCCTGGGTTCGGTCGAACCGTCCGGATGGCTGGCCGATCCCGAAAAGCGCTGGGTCAGCGATGAGCTGGTCAGCGCGCATCCGATCGGCGGCTTCCATCATATGGGGACGACGCGGATGGCGAGCGATCCCCGGCGCGGCGTTGCCGACGGTTGGGGCCGGGTCCACGGCTTGCCGAACCTGCACATCGCCGGAAGCTCGCTGTTTCCGACTGCCGGCTGGGCCAACCCGACCCTGACCATCCTGGCGCTGGCCTTGAGGACCGCCGACCGCATCGCGAACGATCTCAACGCGGCCCGGCAGACGCCCGGCTCCAAGGATGCGCTTGGAACGACCGGTTAGGGATCAGGAACGGCGGCGCGCCTCATGCTCGGCGATCACCGCCCGGGCAACCGCCTGCATCAGATCCTGCGCCGCCCCGTCCGACTTGTTGGGGACGGTCATGATCGCCATCGCATAGCTGGTCCCGTCGGGCGCGGTCAGGATTCCGATGTCATTGATGCCGCCGACGCGGCCCTGGAAATTCTGGCCGGTGCCGGTCTTGTGGCTCCATCTCCAGCCGGACTTCAGCGCCGCCCGGACGCGGAGCGCGCCGGTCTTGGTCGAGCCCATGATGTTCAGCAGCCGCTGGGTCGAGGCCGGCGACAGCAGCTCGCCGCGCTTCAGTCGGGCCAGGGCCAGGGCGACCGCATGCGGAGCCGCGCCGTCATAGGGATCGGCGATATAGCGCTCGAACGACGACTTGCGGACCGAAGTGGGAAGCGCTCCGCGCGCCTTGTAGAAAGCGTCGCCGATCGAATAGCTCTGGCTCCAGATGAGCCCGGCGATCCGCGACTGGAGCGCCCGCTCGCCTTCGTAGAAGCGGATCGAACCGAGATTCTTGGCGTCGATCACGTCGCGCACCGCCTGCGGACCGCCGACCGAGCGCATCAGCTTGTCATTGGCGGTATTGTCGCTTTCGGTGATGGCGGTGAACAAAAGCGCGCCAAGCGTGGTCGTGTGCCCGCCGTTGCCGAGCACTTTTGCTTTGATCGGCTGGTGGAACAGGGTCAGGTCGCTGCGACCCAGGGTTACCCTGTCGTTCAGCGACACCCGGCCCTTGTCGACCGCGTCCATCGCGGTGATCGCGACCCAGAGCTTGGAACAGCTCTGCTGGGGAAAGAGGGTGGTGGCGTTGTAATCCGCCTGCCAGCCATCGCTCATCGATACGATCGAGATACCGGCGTTGCCGTTGAATGCCCGTCCGAGCGCCGCAATCCGATCGCGCAGCGCTGCCGGGGCGATTCGCGGCGGAAGCGGGGTGGATTGCGCCTGGGCCGGCCGAGGCGGGCCTTCGGGCAGCGGGGCAAGCGGATCGCGGGTGGCTGGTTGAGCTTGGGCCAGGCTCGCGATCGCCGCCAATCCAAAACCGACCCAACCGCGACCGCTCAATGACGTCATGCCGTCAACACCCCCGTATGAAACACCTGTCCCGACAAGGCCTTAGTCCAGCGGGGCTGAACCGAAGCTTGCAACAGCCAGGGAATCGCAAATCCTGTTCGTCTTGCCAAGCCCGTCAGCGGGCGGCGGGCAGCGAAGCCTGGCTGGCAGCCCCACCCAACAAGGCGGCGGACTCGATTTGGTCCAACGCCCTATGTGCCGAGATGTAGCGGCGGGCCCGTGCGACCCACGGGCCGGCATTGGCGGCGCCCGGCAGCCGCATGGTTTCCGCCAAGGCCGAATCGACCTCTCCGGCCTCGAGATTGGCAAGTGCGCGGTCGTAACGCGCCTGCGGTTGGGGCGAAGGCGCACCGGCGCGGCGGATGATCACCAGGGACCCCAGCTCGCGCTGGAGGCTCTGCCACCAGCCTTCCTCCGCTGCTCGTCCGCGCAGCGTGGGGCCAAGCGCGCGATATTCGGTGATCAGGCTTTCCAGCTGCACGGGGTCGCGCGACGCGGTGACGACAGTCGCGACTGCCGCCTGATGCTGCGGGCCGAATCGCTGAACCAGCAATGGCTCAAGATAACCCAGAGCAACGCCTCGATCGATCGCCCGGCGTGCCGCAAAGGCGAGCAGCAGGGCGTCGGCGCGTCCGGCGGACCCCGCGGCGGCCTGGGCTTGGCCTTCGATCGCCGCCAGCCGGCTTTCGACGGCTGCGATGCGCGCCGCATCGGCCGCGGCCAGGGGTTCGGCGGCTTGAACGGCGGGCGGGGCAGCTGGTCCAGGCTGGCGAAGGATCTGGACAGGCTGGCGTGGCGCGACACCGAAGAAGCGCGCACCCGCATCCCAGCGCGACAGGCCCCAGGTTGCCAGAGCCGCCCCGACAATCAGCAGCAGCAGCGCCCAGGCGAAGCGGGCGGTCCAGGTCGTGCCCTGTCGAGAGGTGCCAGCGGTCATTCCAGGGGCGATGTGTGACACAGCATGGCGGCAAGGGCTAGCAGGCTGGTGTCATTGGGCGCGTCAGACGCTTCAACCCGCTCCCAGCCGCCACCGCAGGCCTGTGCCGCGGCCTGGCTGATGGCGGCGATAGCGGTTTCGGAACGAGCGCCGGCCAATTCGGACAGCCGCCGCCCGGCGCGGGGGCTGTGGACGGCGACGACCAGGCCCGCCAGCGGTGGGAGCTCCGGCTCCGCGATTTCCTTCGACCGGTACACGATCCTGCGTTCGATCCGTTGATCCTGGACGTCCCGATAGTTCTCGCCGGCGAGATGCAGCAGTCTCGCCTCGGGCGGAATCCTGGCGAGCAGCTCGACGATGTCTCGTTCGCCAACTGTGGTCACGTCGAAGCCCGCATCCCGCGCGCCGGACGCAGTCGCCTCGCCGACGGCGTGGACGGGAAGCGATCGAAGCGTGGCAAGCTGCCCTCCGCCGTGGCGAATGGCGTTGGCGCTGGTCAGCAGCAGCGCATCATAGCGAGCCGGGTCGGGCGCATCCCACTGCACCGGTTCCACTTCGAACAGCGGGCAGCGGACGACGTCGAGTCCAATGGCCTGCGCCCGCTCGCAGCTGTCTGACAGGCCCGGCTCGGGACGGAGGATGAGGAGCTTTTTCATCCAAACAGGCTGCGAATGGCCGGCGAAGCGCTGGCCAGCATCCGCCTCGCCAGCTCAGTCGGCCCTTCGAAATCGCCCACGGCGAACCGAGCCTGCCTGCATATTCGCTCGCGGCCGTCTTCGCTCAATATTTCGCACGCGAACTGGACCTCATCACCGACCAGCTTGGCATGGGCCGCGACGGGCGAATGACAGGTACCGCCCAGCGCCCGGCAGAAGGCGCGCTCGGCCAGCACCGCCTGACGGGTTTCGATGTGGTCGATGGCCAGAAGCAGAGTCGCGGTCGTGGCGTCATCCGTTCGGCATTCGATGCCGATTGCGCCCTGGCCGGGAGCCGGGAGCATCTCATCCGGCTCGATCGGCGTGCCGACATCCTCGCGGCCGAGGCGGATCAGCCCTGCCGCCGCCAGCAGCGTCGCGTCGACCTCGCCGGCTGCCTGCTTTGCCAGCCTGGTATCGACATTGCCCCGTATCGAAACGACTTGAAGGTCCGGCCGGAGCCTCCACAGTTGCGCCGCCCGTCGCGGCGAGCTGGAGCCCACCCGGGCCGCTTGCGGCAGTTGCGCAATCGAACCCGCACCGATCAACCGATCCCGCACATCGGCTCGCGGCAACATGGCCGCGATCGCCAGCGCCTCCGGCCGCTCGCTCTCGACATCCTTCATCGAATGGACCGAGCAATGCGTCTCGCCAGCTAGCAGGGCCAGGTCCAGCTCCTTGGTCCACAGCGCCTTGCCCCCGACTTCGGCGAGCGGCCGGTCCTGGATCCGGTCTCCGCTGGTCTTCACGGTCTGAATCGTAACGCTGCCAGGCTGCCAGCCATGCGCTTGTTCCAGCGCCGCCGCCACCATGCGGGCCTGGGCGAGCGCCAGCGGCGATCCGCGGCTCCCAATGATGAAGTTGATTTCGGCCATTGGCCCCGCGCTAGCGCAAAGCCGGGGTTTGAGGCAAAGGCGGGCGTGAGATGGCCCTGATCCTCGCCCTCGAATCTTCCTGCGATGACAGCGCGGCAGCGCTGGTCGGAAGCGACCGCCAGATCCTTGCCCAGGCCGTGGTGGGGCAGAATGACGCGCACAGGCCGTTCGGAGGCGTGGTCCCCGAAATCGCGGCGCGCGCCCATGTCGAAATCTTGCCCGGCCTGGTTCGGCAGGTGCTGCATGAGGCCGACATCGCCGTTGGCGAAGTCGATGCGATCGCTGCAACCGCCGGACCAGGGCTGATCGGTGGGGTGATGGTCGGTTTGTTGGTCGGCAAGGGACTCGCCCTGTCGGCGGGTAAGCCGCTGATCGCCGTCAACCATCTCGAGGGACACGCCCTGTCACCGCGCTTGGTCGATCGGCAGCTCGGCTTCCCCTATCTGCTGTTGCTCGCGAGCGGCGGCCACTGCCAACTGCTCGAAGTGCGCGGAGTCGGCGACTATCGTCGGCTGGCGACGACCATCGACGATGCGGCCGGGGAAGCATTCGACAAGGCCGCCAAGCTGCTCGGCCTCGCCTATCCGGGCGGCCCCGCCGTCGAGATGCTGGCCAAAGACGGCGATCCGGCCGCAGTGCCCCTCCCGCGCCCATTGGTCGGAACCAAGGAGCCGCATTTCAGCTTTGCCGGGTTGAAGGCTGCTGTCCAACGAGCGGTTGCCGGAGGCAAGCATCGGCCCGAAGATATCGCCGCCAGCTTCCAGCAGGCGGTGGTCGACTGCTTCGTCGACCGCACTCGGCGAGCGCTGCAGGGATCGGACGCGCCGAGCCTCGTGGTTGCGGGCGGGGTCGCCGCAAACGCCTCGGTCCGCGCCGCTCTCAAGCAGTTGGCCGCCGATTTTGGTCGCCGCTTCTCGGTCCCTCCCGGCTGGCTGTGCACCGACAATGCGGCGATGATCGGCTGGGCCGGGACCGAGCGCTATGCGGCGGGCCTGCTCGACGATCTGAGCGCACCGGCACTGGCACGCTGGCCGCTCGATCCGGAAGGCGAAAAAGTGCGCGGCGCGGGGGTCAAGGCATGACGATCGAGAAGCTGGCGGTGGTCGGCGGCGGCGCATGGGGGACGGCGCTTGCCCAGGTTGCCGCGACTGGCGGACGCGACACTTTGCTATGGGCGCTCGAGGATGACGTCGTGACGGCCGTCAACGACATCCACGAGAATCCGGTCTATCTGAAGGGGCTGAAGCTGGATCCCGCCATCCGAGCGACCGGCAATTTCTCCGACCTGGCCGAGGCTGACGCCTGGC
The DNA here is from genome assembly GCA_035711585.1 of Sphingomicrobium sp. Taxonomy (GTDB): domain Bacteria; phylum Pseudomonadota; class Alphaproteobacteria; order Sphingomonadales; family Sphingomonadaceae; genus Sphingomicrobium. The sequence continues at coordinate 15,470 of DASTCB010000040.1, read as the reverse complement.
TGGTCGTGACCCCCGCCCAGCATATGCGCGCCGTGCTCGGCCGCTCGCCCTGCCCGAGCATGCCGCTGATCCTCTGCTCCAAGGGGATCGAGGAACGGACCGGCAAATTGCTTCACGATGTGGCGCATGAGGTTTGCCCAAGCTCGCCGGTCGCCGTTCTGTCGGGTCCTACCTTCGCTCATGAAGTGGCCGCCGGCCTGCCAACCGCGGTGACCCTGGCCTGCGCGGACCGGGAGCTGGGCGAAGAGCTTCGAGGCCGAATCAATCTCCCTAATTTTCGAACCTATTGCACCGACGACGTCGCCGGGGCGGAGGTCGGCGGAGCGGTCAAGAATGTGCTGGCGATCGCCTGCGGCGTGGCGGAAGGCCGGGGGCTTGGACAGAATGCCCGCGCCGCGCTGATCGCCCGGGGATTTGCCGAGATGATCCGGTTCGGCCTCGCCATGGGCGGCCGCCGAGAGACTTTGGCGGGCCTGTCGGGCCTGGGCGACCTGGTGCTGACCTGCTCCTCGACGAGCAGCCGCAACTTTTCGCTCGGCAAGGCGATCGGCGAGGGCCGGGAGGTTGCCGACCTGATGCGGGATCGCCGGACCGTGGCCGAGGGAGCCCACACCGCCCCGGTGCTCGACCGGATCGCCCGGGAGCGCGACATCGACATGCCGCTGGTCGATGCGGTGGCGACTCTGCTCGCAGGCAAGGTTGGGATCGACGAGCTGCTCGAAACGATGCTCAGCCGCCCACCGGGCGACGAGGAAGACTAAAAGTCGATCGCGACGCCTTTTTTCTCCCAGTCGCCATAGCGGGTGGGATCGGGCTTGCCCTCTTCCCCGGCCGGTTTGCAGGGTTTCACTGCAGCCGGCTTCGGGACCGGCGGGGATTCGCTGAGATAGGCCGGTGGCTTCACATGCTTTGGCCGTTTCATGGACGCGCAAATGATGCCTAAAGGGGCCGATGCCAAGCCCTGCCAAAAAATCCCAGGAAGGTCTCGAAGCTCGGCGCGCGGCATTGCGGATCCTCGATGCGGTGCTTCGGCGCGCGCAGACGATGGAGAATGCCGCGCAAGTAGCCCGGACCCTTCCCGCCGCCGACGCGGCGCTGGCCAGCGCCATTGCCGGCGAGACGCTGCGCCGACTGCCTGACCTCGATGCGCTGATCGACGGCGCAACGCGGCAGAGGCTTCCCGAGGACAGCAAGGCCCGGATGGTGCTGCGGCTGGCGCTGGCGCAGAAGATTGGACTTGGGACTCCCGACCATGCGCTGGTGGCGACGGCGCTGCCGCTGGTCGACGGCGGCCCGCGCCGGCTGGTCCATGGCGTGCTCGGCACCCTGCTTCGGAAGGGGCTGCCACCGCTCGCCTCGCCGCGTTTGCCGGAGGAGGTCGAGAAGCGTTGGCGCGAGGCATGGGGCGAGGATGTAGTGGAGGCCGCTCGCCGCGCCATCGCCCAGCGGCCGGCGCTCGACCTGAGCTTCGCAAGCGAAGTAGCCTGCGCAGCCTTTCCCGAAGGCCGGTCGCTAGCCCAGCGCCATCGGCGGCTCGAGCATCATGGCGCGGTGACGGAATTACCGGGCTTCGATGAAGGCGGATGGTGGATCCAGGATCTCGCCGCCTCGCTTCCTGCGCGCCTCATTCAATCAAGCGCCAAGCAAGTCCTCGACGCCTGCGCGGCCCCCGGCGGCAAGACGATGCAGTTGGCTGCGGCCGGCCATGAGGTGACCGCGCTCGACCGGTCTGAAAGTCGTCTGGCCCGACTTTCCGGCAATCTGGAACGAACCGCGCTGAAGGCGGGAACGATCGTGGCGGACTTATTGTCATGGTCTTCAGACCAGCCGTTCGATGCCGTGCTGCTCGATGCGCCCTGCTCCGCCACCGGAACCTTCCGGCGCCACCCGGAGGTGCTCTACCGTGCGCGCCCCGCGATCATCGGGCAGGCTGCGGAGCTGCAAGCCAGGCTGCTCGACCGCGCGGCGGAATGGGTCCGCCCAGGCGGCAGCCTGGTCTATTCGGTCTGCAGCCTCGAGCCGCAGGAGGGAGAGGAGCGGATCGACTCCTTTCTCGTCCAGAACCCGGATTATTGCATCGAGCCCGCGCCCATCATTGTCGACGGCGTGACGCCACATCCGCGCGGCTGGATCCGCGCCTTGCCCGGCATGCTGGAAACGGACGGCGGACTGGACGGCTTCTTCACCGCGCACCTTGTCCGCAAAGGCTAATCCCGTCTAATCGGCCCCATGACCCTCATCTCTCCATCCATTCTGTCCGCCGACTTCGCGAAACTGGGCGAAGAGGTGCGGTCGATTGATGCCGCCGGCGCGGACTGGATCCACATCGATGTGATGGACGGTCATTTCGTCCCCAATTTGACGATTGGACCGGGCGTGGTGAAGGCGCTCCGGCCGCATTCGGGCAAGCCGTTCGACGTCCATCTGATGATTTCGCCGGTCGATCATTTTCTCGATTCTTTCGCCGGTGCCGGCGCGGATATCATCACCGTCCATCCCGAGGCCGGGCCTCACCTTCACCGGACCGTCCAGCGGATCAAGGCGCTGGGCAAGAAGGCGGGCGTTTCCCTGAATCCCGCCACCCCGGCCAAGATGCTCGACTATGTGCTGGACGAGATCGACCTAGTGCTGGTGATGAGCGTCAATCCGGGCTTCGGCGGGCAGAAATTCATCGCTTCCCAGCTGAAGAAGATCGAGGCGATCGCCAACCGCGTGGCCAAACAAGGCCTTGTCGTCGACATCGAGGTCGACGGCGGGATCGACGCGGCCACCGCCCCTCAGGCGATCGACGCCGGAGCAACCGTGCTGGTCGCCGGCACCGCTGCCTTCCGCGGCGGCCCCGATCATTACGCAACCAACATCGCGGCGCTTCGAGGAGGGGAATGAACGACGACGTCGTCGGCCGGCTCGCGAAAGGCTCGCTCTTCTCGCGGCTGTTCGGCTCCGGCCGCCAGCGGCTCCGGCTGGTCGCCGTTCCTCGCGACCATGTTCTCGGCGACCGGGCGCGCGGCGACGCGCTGCTGTCGGGCCGTCTCCGCTACGGCAGCGAGGAGATAGGCCTCGCCCAGGTCGATTTTCTCGGCGTTGGCGCGCAAGGCGCTTTGGCGCGTCACCTGCAGGGCTTTTCCTGGCTTCGCGACCTCGCTGCCTCGGCCAGCAGGGAAAAGGGGGCAAGGCTGGCCGAAGCGATCGCCGGGCGCTGGCTGATCGCGCACGGCCCGCGCGTGGACGAGGCTTGGGCGCCGGATCTGTGGGGCGAGCGAATCCTCTTTTGGACGGCCTATGCTCCTTATATCCTGTCGAGCCGCGACGCCGGCTATCGATCGGCGCTGCTCAACACGCTGGCGCGCGGGGCCCGGCACCTCGATGCCAATGCCGAGAGGGCGCCGCCCGGCCTTCCCCGAATCACCGCCTGGGCCGGGGCGCTGGTGTCGTCGCTGACCGTCCAAGGCGCCCAGTCACGCCTCTCGCGCTCGGAATCGGGGTTGTTGCGCTCCCTGGCCGGCGCCCAGTTCGAGGATGGCGGGCTGATGAGCCGAAGCCCAGGCGAGCAGATGCTGCTGGTCGACCGGCTGGGGCTGGTTCGAGCCGCCTACTTCGCCGCCAAGCAGAGTCAGCCGGAGGGATTGGAGAACGCCGCCGCCGCGGCTCTTGCGGCACTTCATGGCGTCACCATGGGCGACAATGCCCTGGGCAGCTGGCAGGGCGGCAATCCGGGGGAACCCGCTCGAATGGCCGCGCTGGTTGAAGGATGCGGCTTCCGCGCCCGGCCCCTGCGGCAGGCTCGCGGTTGGGGCTATCAACGGCTATCGGCGCTGGGCACGATCATCGTCGTGGACGCCGCCCCGCCGCCGTCCTCCAAGATGGCTGCCAGTGGAAGCGCGTCGACGCTGGCGCTGGAATTGAGCGATGGTGCGCAGCGGGTGGTTGTCAATTGCGGCGGGCCCGGCCTGGCCCCAACCGCGCTTCCGCAAGAGCTGGTCCACGCCCTGCGTTCGACCGCCGCCCATTCGACATTCGTCCTGGACGACAGCAATTCGACCGCGATCCTCCCCGACGGCAGCCTGGGCAGGGGCGTGAACGCGGTCGACGTCGCTCGAAGCGAAGACAATGACTGCTCAAGGCTCGAGGTCAGCCATGATGGCTATGTCCGGCGCTTTGGCCTGGTTCATCAGCGCAGGTTGAGCCTCGGCAACGACGGCAAGGAAGTGCGCGGTGAGGACCGGCTGACGCTCCGGGGCCGAAAGAAGATCAGGGAAGCCGCCCCCTTCGCCATTCGCTTCCACCTGGCGCCGGGAGTGGAGGCAACGATCACCGCAGACCGGATGGGCGCGATTCTACGCTCGCCGGGCGCTCCACCCTGGAATTTCCGCTGTCGTGGAGCGATCCTGCAGATCGAGGACAGCCTGTTCATCGACGGCAACGGCCTCTCCGTACCGGCCCCGCAGCTGGTTGTGGTCGGCGAGGTTTCCGCTATTGGCGGCGAAATTGCCTGGCAGTTCCGCCGCTCCAGCTAATCGAGGAACCAATGACCGACATCGTGCCGATCCGCCGGGCGCTCATCTCGCTATCCGACAAATCGGGGCTCGACGAGCTGGCGGCCGGCCTGGCCAGGGCGGGCGTGGAAATCGTCTCTACGGGCGGTACCGCCGCCAAGCTTCGCGAACTTGGTCATGAAGTCCGTGACATTAGTGAAGTTACCGGCTTCCCCGAGATGATGGACGGACGGGTCAAGACCTTGCACCCCAAGGTGCATGGCGGCCTGCTGGCGGTGCGCGACAAGGCTGACCATGTCGCCGCTATGGGGACGCACGGCATCGCCGCGATCGACCTTGTCGTGGTCAATCTCTACCCATTCGAGCAGACGGTGATGAGCGGCGCGGATCGCGACGAGATCATCGAGAATATCGACATCGGCGGGCCATCGATGGTGCGCTCGGCGGCCAAGAATCATGAATTCGTGGCGATCGTCACCGATCCGGCCGATTATGCGCCACTCAACGAGCGACTTGAACGGAAGGGCGGCACCGACCTCGCATTCCGTCGCCAGCTCGCTGCGAAGGCCTTTGCGTTGACCGGGGCCTATGACTCGATGATCGCCAGCTGGTTCGCCTTCGCCGACCAAGGCTTGGCCTATCCCGACACGCGCTTCATCGTCGGCAGGAAGGCGCAGGAGCTGCGCTACGGTGAAAATCCGCATCAGAAGGCGGCGCTCTACCTGCCGATGGGCCCCTCGACGCCGGGCGTCGCCCAGGCGCGGCAGCTTCAGGGCAAGGAGCTCAGTTACAACAACCTCAACGACGCCAATGCGGCGCTGGAGCTGGCCGCCGAGTTCCGCGACGGACCGCCGACCGTCGTCATCGTCAAGCACGCCAATCCCTGCGGCGTGGCCAGCGCCGACACCTTGCTGGAAGCCTGGACGCAGGCGCTGTCCTGCGACAGCGTGTCCGCCTTTGGCGGGATCGTCGCGGTCAACCGCAAGCTCGACGGGGCTACCGCCGAGGCGATCTGCGGCATCTTCACGGAGGTAGTGGTGGCGCCCGACGCCGATGAGGCCGCGATCGCCGCGTTTGCGCGCAAGAAGAACCTCCGACTGCTGCTGACCGGCGGCTTGCCCGATCCGGCGCGCGGCGGCCAGACGGTAGCGGTGATCGCCGGCGGCCTGCTCATCCAGGACGGCGACAATGGTATGCTCACCCAGGACATGCTGAGGGTGGTGACCAAGCGTGAACCGACTGTGCAAGAGTTAAAGGACTGCCTGTTCGCCTGGACGGTGGCAAAGCACGTCAAGTCCAACGCGATCGTTTACGCGAAGGACGGCGCCACGGCCGGAATTGGAGCCGGCCAGATGAACCGCCGCGATTCGGCGCGAATTGCGGCCATCAAGGCGCGCGAGGCAGCCGAGACCAATGGCTGGCCCGGGCCGCGAACCGTCGGCTCGGCGGTGGCCTCGGACGCATTCTTCCCCTTCGCCGACGGGCTGTTGGCGGCGGTCGAGGCCGGCGCGACCGCGGTGATCCAGCCGGGCGGCTCGATTCGCGACGAAGAAGTCATCGCCGCCGCCGACGAGGCCGGGCTAGCGATGGTCTTTACGGGAATGAGGCATTTCAGGCATTGACGAAGTGAGGCTGAGTTAGCGGCCAGCCTGCCGCAAAGCGGACAAGACTGACGGCGCGGATTCACTCCGCGCCGGTTACTTCCGTCGAATCACCTCGGCGCCCCCGGGCTGGTGCCTGGATCGGGCAGCGACAGTTCCTCGATATCTTCCTTCTTCATCCGGAACAGCTCGCGGTCTTCATGGCCGAATCCCTTGACCCACATGACGGCGCCAAATGCAGCGAGGATCGCCGGAATGCCGCCGATCAGCTCCAGCCACTCGAACCTTGGCGGCAGCAGGGTGAACAGCCAGCCGATCGCAAGTGCCGCAGCAGCGGCCCAGATCAACGCCCAGCGCCAGCCGGAGACTGGGTGTTCCAGGATCTTCGCCAGCAGCTGCGATTTGGCGACCGACGCAAGCCCCAGCGACAGCATCAGCGCGATCGCCGGCCCCGTCGCCTGCCACATCACCGGCCATTGCCAGCTGCGCATCAGCAGGATCATCCCGACTGCCAGACCTACCTCGAGGACGATCATTGCCACGCTGATCGCCATGTTGCGGTGGCGAGCGCAATAGATCAGCGCCGCCTCACTGACTGCTGCAGTCGCTGCAACCACTTCTGCCGCCAGCAAGAACGCGAGCGCCGCGGTGCCGGCGACGAACCCAGCACCGACCAGGCCCATCACCGCCTCGCCCGGGATTCCGAGCGCCAGCGCGACCGCGCCCTGGGCGGCAATTACCCAGAACCCAACCTGACGCACCTGCTTGGCCACTGCCGCCTTGTCGCCCTCGGCGAGGTTGCGGCTGATCACCGGGCCCAGGATCGGGTCGAAGCTGGTCTTGAGCTTGGCCGGAAGCGAGGCGACGTTCTGCGCGACATAGTAGATGCCGACGATGGCGGGCGAGAAGAACAGTCCGAGCACCGCGATGTCGATGCGGCGCGATCCCCATTCAACCGCGTCGGCGGCGGCGACCGGCAAATTGCGGCGCGCCATGTGCCACAATGTGCCGGGGTCCGGGCTCCAGCCATGCGGCAGGCCATAGCATTTGAGGAAAGGGATGACCGAGGCGACCAGCGCCCCGACCATCGACGCGGCATAGGCGATGATCAGCCCATCGCGCGGCCAGACGAAATAAAGGGCGAAGGCGGCGATCGAGATGGTCCAGGGCTCGACGATGGCGCGCGCCCGCACCGTCGCTCCTACGTCATGCCGATAGGCCAGCGCGGCAAGGCAGATGTCCGACCAGGCCAGGGCGAACACCGTCACCGGCAACGCCCATTCCATCCCCTTGATCTCGCTGTTGGGGAACATCGCCTGTGGGAAGAGGGCGAGCGCGGTCATGACGATCGCCGAGCCGATCGCCGCCACCAGCAGGGCGTCGGCCACCACGCAGACATGGGCCTTGTCGGTCCTCGCCAGCTGCTGGGCGAGCCCGCGCTTCAGGCCGAGGGTGGCGATCTGCGCCGCAAATTCGAGGATCAGTACCGCATAGGCGAAGCGGCCAAGCTCGGCCGCGCCATACATGCGGCCGGCGATGAACAGGAAGGGGAGGCGCGCCAGCAGGCGCAGGATGAAGCCGAAGAAGTTGATCCGCCCGCCTCGCGCCAGCGCCGCAAGATCGGCGGAAGGTGCCCCCTGTTGCCCGGCCTGGCTCAATGCGCTGCGCCCCAGTTGGCGCCCCAGCCGACCTCGACGTCGAGCGGCACCTCCAGCTTGATCGCAGGTTCGGCCGCCCTGGCCATCACTTCGCGGATTACGGTTGCGGCCGCCTCTTCCTTGCCTTGCGGGACCTCGAACACCAGCTCGTCATGGACCTGCAGCAACATTCCCACGTCGCCGAGACCGGCGTCGGCGAGTGCTGCGTCCATCCGGTTCATCGCCCGCTTGATCAGGTCCGCGCTGGTTCCCTGGATCGGCGCATTGATCGCCGCCCGTTCCGCTCCGGCGCGGAAATTGGGGTTGGGGGCGCGGATATTCGGGAAATGGGTCTTCCGTCCGAACAGGGTGCGGGTGAAGCCATGTTCGCGAACGAATGCCAGCGTGTCGTCGATGTAGGCGCGGATCCCCGGGAAGCGGGAGAAATAGCGGTCGATGATCGCCTTGCCTTCGTCCTTGCTGACGCCCAGCCGGCCCGCCAGTCCCCAGCTGCTGATGCCGTAGAGAATGGCGAAATTGACCGTCTTGGCCTTTCCGCGCGTGTCCCGGTCCACCGTCCCGAACAGCTCCTCGGCGGTCAGCGAATGGATGTCCTCGCCCTTGGAAAAGGCCTCCTTCAGCTGCGGAACGTCCGCCATGTGCGCGGCCAGCCGAAGCTCGATCTGGCTATAATCGGCGCTCATTAGCACGTGGCCCGGCGCGGCGATGAAAGCGTCGCGGATCTGCCGGCCAATGTCGGTACGGATTGGGATGTTCTGCAGATTGGGCTCGGTCGAGGCGAGACGCCCGGTCTGCGCCCCCGACAGGCTGTAGCTGGTGTGGACCCGGCCTGTCTCCTTGTTGATCTGCGCCTGCAGCGCGTCGGTATAGGTGGATTTAAGCTTGGTCAGCTGGCGCCAGTCGAGCACCAGCCGCGCCACCTCGACCCCTTCCGACGCAAGCCGCTCCAGCTCGTTGACGTCGGTCGAATATTGGCCGCTCTTGCCCTTGCGCCCACCCTTAAGGCCGAGCCGGTCGTACAGCACCGCGCCCAGCTGCTGGGGCGAACCGATGGTGAAGGGGCCTTCGGCCGCCTCGTAGATCCGTTGCTCCAGCGCGGCGATGTCCGTCGAGAAGCTGCTCGACAGCTTGGCCAGATAGTCGCGGTCGACCTGGACCCCGCGCCGCTCCATCCGCCCGACGGTGGTGACCAGCGGCCGATCGACCATCTCATAGACCCGGGTAGCATGCTCGGCGGTGAGCCGCGGCTTCAGCCGCTGCCACAGCCTCAGGCAAATGTCGGCGTCCTCGGCGGCATATTCGGTCGCCGCGTCCAGCGCCACCTTGTCGAAGCTGATCTGCTTGGCGCCGACCCCGCACACCGACTTATAGGCGATGCATTCATGCTCGAAATGGGCCTGTGCCAACTCGTCGAGGCCATGGTTGGACCGCCCCGCGTCGAGGTTGAAGCTCATCACCAGCGTGTCGTCATAGGGCGTGACCTGGATTCCGGCCTTGGCCAGCATCACCCAGTCATATTTGAGGTTGTGGGCGATCTTCAGCACGCCCTCGTCTTCCAGCAATGGCTTCAGCTTTGCCAGCACCAGTTGCGCCGGCAACTGCTTGGGAGCGTCGGAATAAAGATCGCCGCCGACATGGCCGATGGGGATGTAGCAGGCCTTGTTGGGCTCGGTGGCCAGGCTGACCCCGACCAGCCGCGCACTCATATTGTCGATATTGTCGGTCTCGGTATCGATCGCGACGTAACCCTTGTGCCGGGCTTCGGCGATCCAGGAATCGAGCGCCTCCTCGCTGATCACCGCCTCATAGAGGGTACGGTCGACCGTGATCTTCTCTTTTTGGACGGCCTTTGGGGAAGGAGCCGGCCGTGACGCCATGACGTCGACCGGCCGCGCGCCGCCGCTCGACGCACCTGGCTCCTTGCCGACACGGTTGAGCAGCGACTTGAACCCCTGGTCCTCGAGAAATTCCTTGAGCGGTTCGGGAGGAATGCCCTTCAGCGCCAAGTCCTCGAGCGGCTCGGGCAGCGGCGCGTCGCACACCAGCTCGACCAGCTTGCGGCTGAGCCGCGCATCATCGGCGAATTCGATGAGGTTCTGCTTGAGCTTGGGCTTGGTGATCTGGTCGACGCTGGCAAGCACCGTTTCCAAGTCGCCATATTGCTGGATCAGCTGGGTTGCGGTCTTGGGCCCGATGCCCGGCACGCCCGGAACATTGTCGACGCTGTCGCCCATAAGCGCCAGCACGTCGCCGACCTTTTCCGGCCCGACCCCAAATTTCTCCAGCACCTCGGTGACCCCGATCCGACGGTCGTTCATCGTGTCGAGCATATCGACCTTGCCCTCGTCGACCAGCTGCATCAGGTCCTTGTCGGAGCTGACGATGGTCACCTTCCACCCGGCGCGGATCGCGGCATAGGTGTAGCAGGCGATGATGTCGTCGGCCTCCAGCCCATCCTCCTCGATGCACGGGATGGAAAAGGCGCGGGTCGCGACCCGGATCAGCGGGAATTGGGGGACCAGGTCTTCGGGCGGCGGCGGCCGGTTCGCCTTGTACTGGTCGTACATCTTGTTGCGGTGCGTCTCCTCGGATGCGTCCAGGATCACCGCCATGTGGGTCGGGCCATCGGCCTTGTTGAGCCCGTCGGCCAGCTTCCACAGCATGGCGGTATAGCCATAGACCGCGCCGGCGGGGATGCCGTGGCGGTTGGTCAGCGGCGGAAGCCGGTGATAGGCGCGAAAGATGTAGCTCGACCCGTCGACGAGGTAGAGATGGTTCTGCTGGTCGGCCATGCAGCGCTTGCTCTAGCAGGCTAGGCGGCGGATGAAAGCCTGTGAGGGGATGTGAAATTGGCCGAAAAATTCCAGCGCCATCGCCAGCCATGGACCAGCGACGAGATCCAAAAGCTTCATCGCCTGGCTGCCAAGGGGATGAGCCTCAAGGCGCTTAGCAAGGCGCTGACCCGCAGCGAGGAATCGATCCAGCTGCGGGCCAGGCAGGACGGCCTGAAGATCAGCAAGCTACGCTGACGTCCGGCGCACCAGCATCATCGCGCCGACGATGCAGGCGGCGAACAGCGCTCCCTCGATAACTGCCGTCGCGACCTGGCTGACCTCGCCGAAGCCGCTCTCGCCGAACAGGGCGCCGATCGGGTCGATACGGAGGCGCGAGTCCGGGAAGGTTTCGGCGAGCAAATCGAGGCTGCCGCCCATCAGCCGTCCACCGAGCAAAGCGATCAGCAAGCCCGCCGCGCCGCCAACCAATCCGGCAGCCGCCACGCTGCGCCGGACCGACCAGCCGCGCCCGGCCGCCAGCCAGGAGCCAAGGCCGACCGCGCCGCCAAGCATCAGCCCTTCCGTCGCCCCGGTGATCTGGCCGGGCGAGCGGCCGAGCAGCAGGTTGAACGCATCAAGGCCAAGCAGCTTGGCGAAACCGCCGACCAGCATCCCGCCGACCGCCCCACCGGCGATCCGCCAGCGCGACTCCCGCGTGAGGTCCGCTGCGGCGATGCCGACGCTCACGCCGGCCCCGCCCATCAGCGCCGCAGCGATGGTCAGCCACAGCAGCACCAGCAGCACCGAAACTCCCCCCATTCCGGGCTGCAGCGGCTGGGACGCTCCGGCGACCCCATAGGCGAGCCCGCCGGCGAATCCCGCCACCCCGGCACCGATCGTGCCGGCCCCGGCGATCCGGAAAAATTGCTGCCAGCGATGGTCCGCCTTCGCCCGCGGTCCGGGCGTGACTCCAATCTCCTCGACCGGTGCAAGAAAGCGGTAGCCATGCTTGGGAACCGTTTCGATGAAGCGTGGGCTCGCCGCGTCGTCCCCCAACTGCCGGCGAAGCGTCCTGATGCATTGGGTCAGCGCCTCGTCGGTGACCGGGACGCCGCGCCACACCTCGTCGAGGAAGCGGTCCTTCGACACCAGCCGGCCTTGCTCGCGGACCATCAGGCTCAACGCGTCGAGATAACGGGCGTTGAGTTCGACCGGCGCGCCGTCACGCCGAAGCTGGCGGTCGTCGGGATCGAGCTGGAAGGGGCCGAAGCGATAGCAGCTCATTCTTCAGCAAAACCTCATGACTTGCTCATGCCGCTCACCGGGCGATCGGTCATCATCCCCGGCACATCAATGCAAGGGAGGCACGGCAATGGCAAATCAAGCGGTCAAGATCGACGGAGTGTGGCAAATATTGCGGATCGCGGGCTGGTGCTTCGTGGTCCTGCTATTGCTCCTGCCCGCGGTGGCGATGCAGTTCACCAGCGAGGTCGATTGGTCGGTAGGCGACTTCATCGTGATGGGCGCGGTGCTGGGAACGGTAGGTTTCACCACCGAGTTCCTCGTCCGCCAGTCCGGCAGCACCGCCTACCGGATTGGAGCAGTGGTAGCGATGGCCACCGCCTTCCTCACCATCTGGGTCAATCTCGCGGTCGGCATGATCGGCGACGACAATCCTTATAATCTGCTGTTCGGCGGGGTGCTGCTGGTAGCGGTCGGTGGCTCGATTCTCGCCAACTTCAAGGCGGCCGGCATGGGGTGGACCATGTTCGTCACCGCCGTGCTTCAGGCCGCCCTCGCGGCGGGCGGGATCACGACCGACTTCCGGGGTGCGATGTTCAGTCTGGCCTTCGCCTTGCCCTGGCTGCTGGCGGCCGGCCTGTTTCGCAGGGCAGCTACGGATTGATGAAATCGGCGGATTGGGCGAGCTAGCTGGCCGCGATCTCATCGATCCGCGCGTGAATTCGCCGATAGGAAGGCGAAAGGGCGAACAGCAGCCGGTGACGGATCCTGGCCATCAGCGAAAGCGCAACGGACATGGGTTCCCTCCCGTCCATTCAGCATTCCCCGAACGGGAAGGAAAACAAAAATCGTTACGCCAGTCAACCGAACTTGCGCCTAACCGGTCTTTGCTTCCTTGCTGGCGGCAATGAAGGCATCGACCTGTGCCTCCAGTTCGGGCAGCGGCACCGACCCGAGCGCCAGGATCATGTCGTGGAACTTGCGGATGTCGAACTTGGTCCCGAGCTCGGCTTGCGCCTTGGCCCTTACCCTGCGGATCGTCAGCTCGCCAAGCTTGTAGGCCAGCGCCTGGCCCGGCCAGCTGATGTAGCGGTCGACCTCGGTCCCGACTTCATGTTCGGACAGCGCCGTGTGCGACGCGAGATAGTCGACCGCCTTCTGCCGCGACCAGCCATAGCGATGGATTCCGGTGTCGATCACCAGCCGGGCCGCGCGCCACATCTCGTAGCTCTGCTGGCCAAACCGTTCGTACGGCGTCCGGTAGATGCCCATCTCGATCCCGAGATATTCGGTGTAGAGGCCCCACCCCTCGCCATAGCCTGAGAAATAGACGTTCCGCCGGAAACGGGGCAGCGACCTGCCTTCCTCGGCCAGGGCGGCCTGGAAACTGTGCCCCGGCACGCATTCGTGGAGGGTCAGCGCCGGGATATTGTACAGTGGCCGAACCGCCAGGTTGTAGGTGTTCATCTGGCAGCTTTCGAGGCCGCCGCGGCCCGCCGTATAGAAGGGCGCAAGCGCATCCGGCACCGGGATGATGGTGAAGCGCCGCCTCGGCAACAGTCCGAAATAGTCGGCAAGCTTCCCATCGACGCGCTTCGCGGCATAGGCCGACACGCCGAGCAGATCGTCCGGATTGCGCGCCTTGAACTGCGGATCGGTGCGGAGGAAAGCCAAAAACTCCGCGAAACTGCCCTTGAACCCGCTGTCGCGCATCGACTTTTGCATGTCGGCTTCGATCCGCGCCACCTCCTTCAGGCCGATCTGGTGGATCTCCTCGGGCGGCAGGTCGAGCGTGGTATATTCGCGGATCTCGGCGCGATAATAGGCATCCCCATCGGGCAGGTCCCGCGCCGGGAGCGTTTTTCGTGCCTCTGGCGCATAGCTGTCGCGGTAGAAGGTCAGCAGCTTCCGATAGGTTGGGATCACCGCCTGCTCGATCGCCGCGCGACCCTCGGCGCGCAACCTCTCCTGGTCGGCCGCGCTGATGGTGGAGGGCATCTGATTGAACGCCGCATAAAAGGCGCTCTTGTCGGGCTGGTCGACGACAAAGGAGGCGATCGACCCGTCGCGTCCGACCAGCGTCGCCGCCGGCGGGGTGAAGCCGCGCTTCAGGCCGGCGCGCATGTTCGCCATTTGCTCGTCAAAATAGCGCGGGATGTCCCGCATCCTGGCGATGTAACGGCGATACGCGTCGAGGTCGTCGAGAGGATCGCGCTCGTCGAGGTAGGTCCAGAAATTGCTGTCGCTGTTGACCGGCATTTCCCACTCGCGGAACCGGGCGTCGGAAAGGGCGGCGTTGAGGATGGTCCGGAGCACCCCGGCATTGACCCGCTCGTCCGGTGAGAGTTGCGCCGCGGGAATGGCGTCAAGCTGGACCAGAAGGCTCTTCAGGTGCGCCGCCCTGGCGTTCTGCGTCGCCGGATCGACCTTCGGCAGATAATCCGCCGGCTGGTTCTCGCCCTTGGCGTCGGGGAAAAAACCATATTCCCGCTGGGTCCAGTCGGCATAGCTTTCGTACAGCGCCTTCAGCTGGCGGTCGGCGTCGCCGGATTGCGGAGATTGGGCCGGCGCCTGGATGGCGGTCGCGGCAAGCAGGGCGATAAGCGTCAGCTGGCGAGACAATTTCATGGCCGAAGCCTAGCCGCTTCGCCGGCCGGGGCAATGGCTGTCAGGGCACCAGCACCGTATCGACCGCTTCACAGGCCAGGTCCGGATAGTCGAGCGTATAGTGCAGCCCGCGGCTTTCTTGCCGCGACAAAGCCGAGCGGACGATCAGGTCCGCCACCTCCAATAGGTTGCGCAACTCGATCAGGTCCGGGGTCACCCGGAAATGCTTGTAATAGTCGCTGACTTCCTGGCGCAGCATGTCGATCCGCCGCTTGGCCCGCTCCAGCCGCTTGGTGGTGCGGACGATCCCGACGAAATTCCACATGAAACGGCGGATCTCGCCCCAGATTTGCTGGATGACGACCTCCTCGTCGCTGTCGGTCACCCGGCTCTCGTCCCAGGCGCGGATCGCCGGCGGCTCGCTGAGCTCGTCCCAATGGTCGAGGATATGCCTGGCCGCGCCCTCGCCGAACACCAGGCATTCCAGAAGCGAGTTGGATGCCAGCCGATTTGCGCCGTGGAGGCCCGACTGGGTAACCTCGCCCGCGGCATAGAGGCACGGCGCGTCGGTCCGGCCGTGCCGGTCCACCACCACTCCGCCGCAGGTATAGTGTTGCGCCGGGACGACCGGGATCGGTTCCTTGGTGATGTCGATCCCGAGCCCGATCAGCTTTTCGTAAATGTTGGGGAAATGGCCCTTCACGAACTCCGGGTCGCGATGGCTGATGTCGAGGTGGACGAAATCGAGGCCGTCCCGCTTGATCTCATGGTCGATCGCGCGGGCGACCACGTCACGCGGGGCCAGCTCCCCGCGTTCGTCATAGTCGGGCATGAAGCGGTGACCCGTCTCCGGATGCTTCAGGATTCCGCCCTCGCCGCGCACCGCCTCGGTGATCAGGAAGTTCTTGACCTCCAGATTGTAAAGACAGGTCGGGTGGAACTGCATGAACTCCATGTTCGAGACGCGGCAGCCCGCCCTCCAGGCCATGGCGATCCCGTCGCCGGTCGCGCCGCGCGGCGCAGTCGAGAAAAGATAGGTTCGCCCCGCCCCACCGGTCGCCAAAATCGTGGCGCGAGCGATCAGCGTATCCA
>DASTCB010000039.1:0-15921 GCA_035711585.1 Sphingomicrobium sp. | reverse complement strand
ATATGCTGAACGCTGCCGGTAATCGACCAATCGATGTGGTCGTTCAGAGGTTGCCCATAGGTTGCCACTGCCGCAATCTGATACTTCGGCACGGTCGGCAGGCGATTGCCATCTTCCATTCCGGCGATGATATCGCCAGCCGGGGTTGTGACGGTTGAGTCGAACTTGGCCGATTGGAAGCTGCCATTGACCGACAGGTCTAGACCCGGCGCCGGATTTACCGAGACTTCGGCTTCGATGCCGGTGCTGTGCGCCTTGGGCACGTTGAACACGAGACGCGACGAGCAACTTCCGGCGGTGGCAGTCACCTGAAGGTCACGGATTTCGTTGTGGAAGACAGCGGCGTTGAAGGTTACGCCGCGCTTCGAATATTTGACGCCTGCTTCGTAATTCCACAGCGTCTCATCGTCATAGGCTCCCTGGCCGCTGAACGCCTCAAGATCCTCATCCGTGCACAGCGGAACGTTGAGCGGGTCGTTGATGCCTCCAAGCCGGAAGCCCTTCGCAGCCTGAACGTTCACGCTAAGGTTGTTGTTCGGTTCCCAGGTTGCGATCACGCGTGGACTGAATCCGCTCGACTTCGTCTTGTCGCCAATGCTGATGATGTGGTCCGAAAAGAGCCCCCCGGAGATGAAGTCGCGTTCCTCGTTGAATTTGTAGTAACGCCCCCCTGCGGTCAGCTTGAACTGACCGAAGTCGTAGCTCGCCTCTCCGAACAGCGCCTTCTGCTTGATGTCGTATGGCAGGTCGGCGTGGTACGGATTGTCGGGAATGATGAAATCGCCGAAATCCGGACCGAGGATGGCATCGGCGCCGGGGGTCGGCAGCCGCTGCTCATACTTGCGATCGACGTCCGAATAGAAGCCGCCAAAGACCCACTGGAACGGCCCGCTTCCCGTTGACGCGAGACGCAGTTCCTGGGTGAACTGTTTCAACTTGGTTGTGTCAACCAGGTTGGAGGGAAGTAGGGCCCTGATGATCGAATCAGTCAGCGCCGAAGCGTCGCGACTGACGAGGATGTCGCGGTGAACATAGCTTGATACGGAGGTCAACTCGGCGGGGCCGAAGTCATAGCTCGCAACCAGGTCCGCGAGGAACGTCTTGTCACGGAACTTCTCTCGGAAAAGAAGGAATTGCTTCCGCTTCCCGATTAGGTCGCCGCCGGTCGTCGTGAACTCATTATCGAAGATTATGTGGTGATCCTCGCGGTTGAAACCGCCGGATTCGACCTTCTGATAGGCCACACGCGGCGTGATCTTGAGCTCTTCAACCGGCTGCCACAGCAGGGACAGTCGGCCGCCATAGCGTTCGCCGTCGTTGACGTTCGTCTTGGTGTACGGCCCGACGGAATCGATGAATCCACCGAAGTGAGTCCCATAGCCAACCACGCGCATCGCCACCGTTTCGCCGAGTGGCACGTTGACCGCGCCTTTAAGGCCATAGCCGACGTTGCCATCTTTCAGGAGGTTGACGTCGGCTTCGATCGTGCCTTCGACGCGGTTCACGTTGGGCTGATTGGTGATGTAGCGGAGCGTGCCGCCGACGCTGCCGGCGCCGAACAGCGTGCCCTGCGGGCCGCGAAGGGTCTCGACGCGGTTCAGGTCGAACAGGTCGAAATCGGGCGTGAACAACGAGAGCGAGGTGATCGTCTCGTCGAGGTAAATGCCGACCTGTTCCTTGACGCCCGGCTGGTCGCGGGCGATTTGGCCAGCGGAGACGCCGCGGACGGAGACCTGGCTCTGTCCAGGCCCGAGGTTCTGGACGGTGAGGCCGGCGACGTTGCGGCTGATGTCCTCGATCGTCTGCGCGTTGGCGCGCTGAAGGTCTTCCTCCGTCTGCGCATTGATCGAGAAGGGGACGTCCTGGACCGTGGAGGCGCGCTTGGTCGCCGTGACGATGATCAGGTCGCCTTGCGAGGCCTCTGTGGCCTGATTGGCCGCTTGCGCCTGCTGCTCCTCTTGCGTCTGCGCCCATGCGGGCGTTGCGACTGCCAGGGCGGCGGCACTGACCAGGAAGCTACGCACGGCTTGGGCACGGATCGGCATTGGAACCCCCATTGGTTGTTAAGGCGGGACGCAGACTATGCAATTGTGCGGCTGCGAAAAGGGGGGTGGTGCGTTTCGGCCTAAGACTGTTGCGGTTGTGTTACAGTCTCATTAAACGGCAGCAAACCGCGCTCCGTTAACGGGCCGCAGATCTTGCCGCGGCCGGCCATGAAGCAATGGCGGACCATTTCCGCCTGTTGCTCGAGCCCATAGCGGCCGAACGGACGGCCATTTACCAGCTCATAGCCGTAGCGGCAGAAGGGATGGCGCATCAGCGGTAGGTAGAAGCGGCCACGGGTCTGCGTCTGCCAGACATGGGTCATCTCATGGATGAACAGTCCCTGCAGCGAGAGGCGCTCGGTCGAGAAATCGTCCGACCATAGCGGGCTTTCCGGATGGAAGTGGATATTGCCGGTCGGGGCCATGACGATGCCCCTGGGCTGGAACGGCCACCATTTGCGCCGCACTATCCGCACGGGCGAATAGTCGATCGCATCGCCGAAGACGGAGCGGGCGAGCGCGATTTCGCCGGGCGTCAGGGGTCGGGCGCCTTTCATCGCCCATGTCTTCGCGGGAACGAAGCGGCGACGCAATCCATTGAACCGCTGTAATTGGCCACTTTGCCCGCACTGGCGAAGCGCAACTGGTGCTTGCCGACCGCTTCGCCTGCCGCTAGGGCAGCCCAAAATCTAACGGAGGAAAGTCCACATGAGCGAGACCGCCGATCGGGTGAAGAAGATCGTCGTCGAACATCTTGGCGTCGAGGCCGACAAGGTCACCGAGGAAGCGAGCTTCATCGACGATCTCGGCGCGGACAGCCTGGACATCGTCGAGCTGGTGATGGCGTTCGAGGAAGAATTCGGCGTCGAGATCCCGGACGATGCGGCCGAGAAGATCACGACCGTCAAGGACGCGATCGACTATATCGACCAGAACAAGGGTTAAACCACCTTCCGTTCGCCCTGAGCTTGTCGAAGGGCAGTCCTTCTTCCGCTGAGGCTTGAAGAAAGAACGGGGCTTCGACAGGCTCAGCCCGAACGGGTTTGAGCCTGTTGTGCTTTTTGGAGAATCTGCATGCGCCGCATCGTGGTGACGGGTCTTGGGCTGGTGACGCCGCTGGGCGCCGACGTCGAGACCACCTGGGCGAACATCATCGCCGCCAAGTCGGGTGCGGGGACGATCACCCGCTTCGACGCTTCGGACCAGAAATGCCGCATCGCCTGCGAGGTGAAGCCGGCCGATCATCCCTATGGCTTCGATCCGGGCAAGCGCGTCGACCACAAGATCCAGCGGCAGGTCGATCCGTTCATCGTCTATGGTCTCGATGCCGCGGGGCAGGCGATCGAGGATGCCGGCCTCGCCGACATGGATGAAGCGACCAAGCTGCGCGCCGGCTGCTCGATCGGGTCGGGCATCGGCGGCCTGCCGGGCATCGAGAGCGAGAGCCTGGTGCTGGCCGAGAAGGGCCCGGGCCGGGTCAGCCCGCATTTCGTTCACGGCCGGCTGATCAACCTCATCTCCGGCCAGGTGTCGATCAAGTACGGCCTGATGGGCCCCAATCATGCGGTCGTCACCGCCTGCTCGACCGGCGCCCATTCGATCGGCGATGCGGCGCGGATGATCAAGGACGGCGATGCCGACATCATGCTGGCCGGCGGCGCTGAAGCCACGATCTGTCCGATCGGAATTGCCGGCTTCGCCCAGGCACGGGCGCTGTCGACCGCCTTCAACGACCAGCCCGAGAAGGCTTCGCGCCCCTATGATAAGGATCGCGACGGCTTCGTCATGGGCGAGGGCGCGGGCGTGGTGGTGCTCGAGGAATATGAGCATGCCAAGGCGCGCGGCGCGAAAATCTATGCCGAGGTGGTCGGTTACGGCCTGTCGGGCGACGCCCATCATGTCACCGCGCCGCACCCCGAAGGCTCGGGCGCCTATCGTTCAATGGAAATGGCGCTGAAGAAGGCCGGAATGACGCCGGGCGACATCGATTACATCAACGCCCATGGCACCTCGACCCCGCTCGGCGACGAGTTGGAGCTGGGTGCGGTCAGGAAGCTGTTCGGCAATGAGGTCGCCAACATCTCGATGAGCTCGACCAAGTCGGCGATCGGGCATCTGCTGGGCGGAGCGGGGGCGGTCGAGACCATCTTCTGCATCCTTGCGATCCGCGACCAGATCGTCCCTCCGACCCTCAACCTCGACAATCCGAGCGAGGGCACCGCGGGAGTCGACCTGGTCCCGCACCAGGCCAAGAAGCGCGAAGTGCGCGCCGCGCTCAACAACAGCTTCGGCTTTGGCGGGACCAACGCCTCGCTGGTCGTGAAGGCGGTCAACTGAGCCCAGGACGATGCTGAAGCGGCTGATCCTGGTCGTCCTCGTCATCGGCCTGGTGGCGGGCACCACCGCATTCTGGCGGCTATGGCTGACGACCGGGCCGAGTCCCGGTCCGCACCGGGTAACGATTGAAGAGGGATCGACGCTGGCTTCGGTCGCGCGCCAGCTCGATCGGCAAGGGGTCATTCCGGGCACCGCGACCACTTATCGAGCGATGGCCAAAATCTTCGGCTCTTCCGATCCCGTACAGGCGGGCGAGTTCGAAATTCCGGCCGAGACGAGCGGCGCCAGGGTCCTCGACATCTTGCAGCATGGGCGGCCGGTGGTTCGGCTGATCACCATTCCCGAAGGAATGCCGTCGATCCTGGTCCAGGAGAAGCTGGCTGCGATCCCCGAACTGGCGGGACCGGCGCCACTGCCGGCAGAGGGCTCCGTGCTGCCCAACAGCTATGACTGGCAGCGGGGCGAAACCCGCGCGGCGGTGCTCCAGCGGATGACTTCCGCGATGGAGAAGGAGCTCGATGCGCTGTGGTCCAAGCGCAAGTGGAACTGCCCGGTCAACAGCAAGCAGGAAGCGGTCACACTCGCCTCGATTGTCGAGAAGGAGACCGGCAAACCGTCGGAGCGGCGAATGGTGGCCGGCGTCTACTGCAACCGGCTGCGGATCGGAATGAAGCTCGATGCCGACCCGACTGTCATCTACCCGATCACCAAGGGCAAACCGCTCGGCCGCCGCATCCGGCGTTCCGAGCTCAATGCGGTCACGGGCTACAATACATACCGGGAGCCCGGACTTCCCGCCGGGCCGATCGCCAATCCCGGACGGGAAAGCATCGCCGCCGTGCTCGACCCTGCTCCGACCGAGGCGCTCTATTTCGTCGCCGATGGAACCGGCGGGCATGTCTTCGCCGACACGCTGGCCGAGCACAATGCCAATGTTCAGAAGTGGTATGCGATCCGCCGCGCCCGCGGCGAGATGTGAACGCCTCGGGATTGCTCAGGCAGCTATCGCCTCCGCACGGACATATCCGACCCTGCCATCCGGTGCATAACCCCAGGCCCAGCCCGAGCTGACGTCGAGGGTTCGGATCTCGTCGCCCTTGTTCAACTGTCCAAGCGGTTCGGAATTATCGTCGGGTTGGGCGCGAAAGGGAGCGCTGCAAACGATGTGGCGCCTGAGCGGCTCGGCATAATGGGAAGCAATCACCCGGCCGGCCACGGCAATATCGGCCAAGTCCTTGCGATAGGCATGTGTCGCGGGGTCGGGCGGGCTCGAGGGGCCGCTCAACGCGAATCCGTCAACGACCGATGAACGCTGGCTCCGGTTTGGGGCGCTCGGCCGCGCGGCGCTCTCCGTCTTCTCCGGCACGGAGATATTTTTTGAACCCTTCAAGAAATTCGGCCCCGTCGTTGGTGCGGACGACAAACACGTTGCGGCGGTCGTCCTGATCCCGCTCGCGGCGCAGATAGCCGAGGCCACCCAACGTGTTCAAGGCGCGCGTTACGACCGGCTTGGAAACACCCAGCGTTTTCGCCAGGCCGCGCACCGTATGCGGCCCGGGAGTCAGGTAGACCAGCATCAACAGAGCCATCTGCCGGTTGGTGAGGTCCGGTTCGCCTGACCGGACATATTCGATCAGCGCACGCATCCAGCCCGATAGCGAAGCATCGCCCATAGGTCCGATTTCTCCCATCGTCGCGTAGCGATGAGTCAACCGAGCAAAAGCGAATTGGTTGCGTAACGATCTGCGAATGCGGTGAAAAAACCGTCGCTTGCGGCGTTCAGTGCAGTGCGGTTAGCCGGCGTAGCGCCGAGACAGCATGGCAAAAGCAGCGCGCAATCCCAACGCGTCTCCTCCCTTGGGCCGGCCGGGCTTGGCGCTGGGGCGCCAGGCGAAGGTGTCGAAATGTGCCCAGGGCGTGCCCTCCGGTATGAAGCGGCGGAGGAAGAGCGCAGCGGTGATCGAACCGGCCATCGGCGAGTCCGCGGCGTTGCTGAGGTCGGCCAGGTCGGACTTGAGCATCTCGTCATAGCCATCCCACAGCGGCATCCGCCAGATTGGGTCGGTTACCAGCCTGGCCGCGGCCTCAACCTCATCGGCGAGCTTGTCGTCATTACAGAACATCGCCGGCAGGTCAGGACCGAGCGCCACCCGGGCGGCGCCGGTCAGGGTAGCGAAATCGATGATCAATTCCGGCTCGCCTTCAGCCGCCTTGGCGAGGGCGTCGCCAAGGATCAGCCGCCCCTCGGCGTCAGTATTGTCGATCTCGACCTTCAGGCCCTTGCGGCTGGCGAGCACGTCGCCGGGCCGGATCGCATTCTCTGACACGCTGTTCTCGACGGCGGGGATCAGCAGGTGGAGCCGGACCGGGAGGCGCTCGGCCATGATCAGCTTCGCCAGCGCCAGGGCGTGGGCGGCGCCGCCCATGTCCTTCTTCATGAGCAGCATGCCGCTCGCCGTCTTGATGTCGAGCCCGCCGCTGTCGAAGCATACGCCCTTGCCGATGACAGCGAGTTTCCGCGCGTCGTCCTTGCCCCAGGCGAGCTCGATCAGCCTCGGCGCGCGTTCCCGGGCCGCGCCCTGGCCGACCGCGGCGACCATCGGATAGCCCTGCTCCAGGGCGTCGCCGGACGTCACTTCGACCTTCGCTCCAAATTGCCTGGCAAGGCTTCGCGCCGCCGCCTCAAGCTCGGCCGGGCCGAGATCGGCCGCCGGAGTATCGACGAGGTCACGCACGGTGCAGGTTGCGTCCGCGATCCGGACGGTCCGATCGATCTCGGCGGCCTCCCGGGTCAGCAGGATGCGCGGCCCCCGCTGGTCCTCATTCTTCGACTTATAGGCGGTCAGGCGGTGCTGGCCGAGCAACCAGCCCAGCATTGCCGGCCCGGGATCGCCGTCGGCAAGGCGATAGCTTCCCTCCGGAAGCGCCTCCCCCAGCCTGGCAAGGCACCAGGGCGAGAGTTCGGCGATATTGGCCACGGTCGAAACGACTTCCCAGCCATT
Source organism: Sphingomicrobium sp. (assembly GCA_035711585.1). Taxonomy (GTDB): domain Bacteria; phylum Pseudomonadota; class Alphaproteobacteria; order Sphingomonadales; family Sphingomonadaceae; genus Sphingomicrobium. Next base: position 8,537 of record DASTCB010000039.1, on the reverse strand, counting down.
GCCCTGTGCGGCGGGCAGGATCGCGAACTGGAAGCCAGTCTTGCCTTCGAACCTCGCTGCCTCAAGCAGGTACCGGCGCGAGGCGCTCTGCTTCTTGGCCCAGTCGGCAAAACTCTCCTTGTCGACCAGGTGGATGGCGTGCGCGGGACCGCCGCGGTCGGGCTGCAACAGAGGGGCGAAGTCGGTCATGTGCCCGCCCTAGCCGAAGCGTCGGGCTGGCTCCACTCCCCTCGAGATTGGTATTGACAACATGCTCGGCAGTCCCCCGGACTGCCTGCGCCTGAGTAACATGCTCGGCAGTCCCCCGGACTGCCTGCGGCCGAGTAACATGCTCGGCAGTCCCCCGGACTGCCTGCGCTGTTACTTCTTCTCGAGCTGACCTCGGATCGCTCCACCTGGGAAGGGTTCGTTGTGGAGATTCAGATAATAGCCCGACGGATTCCGAATGATGTCCGACAGGAGCTCCTTGGTCAGAGGGACGCCTCCAGCGCCCATGGTGGTGCAGCCGGTCAGAGGTCCCTGCGTTCCCACCGCGACGTTGAAGAAGTCGACCACAATGCCGCCGTTCGATCCGGCCGGTGCCCTGTGGATATGGCCGCGGTTCACCGGGTCAACATTGGCAACGTTGCTGAATTCCCAGCAGACACGCTCCTGGCCGACATTGACGGTGATGCTGCCCGTCGCGGAGCCGTCCGGGTCACCAACGCCGCACTCGGTGGGCGTCACGTTGGTGTTGCATTCCTCGGCCCCGGTCATCGGTGTGGTGAATTTGCGGCCGCCTTCGCTGGCGGGCTGGGCATTGGCGGCGGTGCCGACGGTGGCGATTGCCGCAACAGCGCCGGTCGCGAATATCAGATGACGAAGCATGGCATTCTCCCCTGCCATTTCCCCGCCCCGAACCGTTAAATAGTCGGCAAACGCTTCGGTTCCGTTACGGAATCCCGAAATTCCTGCTTATTTGGCGGCGGCGACTGAACTGGCCAGCTCCGCAACGGACGCGGTTCGGCAGAACTCGAAGGCCAGAGTGGCGACATGGGCCCGCTGCACCTCTTCGGCTGCGATCGTCCCTCCGTTCGCGTCGGGAAGGTCGAAGCAATCGCAGGCATCCGGCACCAGGACCATGTCCCAGCCCATGTTCGCGCCAGTTCGAATTGTGGTCGAAACGCACATGTCGGTGGAGATGCCGAAGACGATGACGCTGCTCGCTCCCAGCCGGCGCAGCCGAAGATCAAGATCGGTGCCGATGAAGGCCGAGTTGACGCTCTTGGAGACAAGAGGTTCGCCGGTCAGAGGCTCGAACCCGGGGCGGAATGCATTGCCCGGATTCCCGGGGGCGAGCGTCGATCCGGACTGGACCGAGTCATGGCGGACATGGATGATCGGTCGGCCGGCCGAGCGCCAGTCAGCGAGAAGCGCCTGACCGTTCGCATCGACTTGGTTGTTCCAGCGGCGAGGCCAGGGCGGGCTGTCAAATGCCCGCTGCATGTCGATTGGAAGCAGGACGGCGCGGGAGAGGTCGAGACCGGTCATGCGCGCGATTTAGCCGAATTGCCCGCGGCAAGATCATCAAATTCGATGATCGATCGATAAGTCGGCGACAAAGCCTTAGACGGGAACGCCATAAAGGTCGTGTTCGTCCGACTCTTCGACCAGCACTTTCACAATGTCCCCCGGCTTAAGGCCGCCGGCGTCGCGCAGGTGGACTTCGCCATCGATCTCCGGGGCGTCGGCCTTGGAGCGGCCGGTGGCGCCGATGCTGTGGTGATGGTCGGGGTGGGGGGCGTCGAGGTGGCCGTCGAAGTGCCCCGGCTCCAGGGCCCCACCCCCGCTCAGCTGCGCTGAGTCGCCCCTCCCCTGAAGGGGAGGGGAGTCGACGCGGTCGATCAGCACGTCGATATGCTGGCCGACCTTGGCGGCCAGCTTTTCGGCGGAAATGCGGGCGGTCAGCGCCATGATCCGCTGGTAGCGTTCTTCCTTGAGGCCCTCCGGCACCGGGTCGGGGAGCTCGTTGGCCGCGGCACCCTGGACCGGCTCGAACCGGAAGGCGCCGACGCGGTCGAGCCGGGCCTCCTGCAGCCAGTCGAGGAGGTACTGGAAATCCTCCTCGGTCTCGCCGGGGAAGCCGACCACGAAAGACGAGCGAATGGCGATGTCAGGGACTTGTCCGCGCCAAGCCTTGATCCGCTCGAGTACCTTGGCCTCGTTGGCCGGGCGCTTCATCGCCTTCAGCACCTTCGGGCTAGCGTGCTGGAAGGGGATGTCGAGATAGGGCAGCACGAGTCCTTCGGCCATCAGCGGAATGACCTGGTCGACGTGCGGGTAGGGATAGACATAGTGCAACCGCACCCAGGCGCCGAGCTTGCCCAGCTCGCGGGCGAGGTCGGTCATGTGGGCGCGGACTTCCCCATCCTTCCAGGGGCGCGGCTGGTGACGGATGTCGACTCCATAGGCTGACGTGTCCTGGCTGATGACCAGCAATTCCCTGGTGCCGGCCGCAACCAGCTTCTCCGCCTCGCGCAGGATGGCGTCGGGGCGGCGGCTGGCAAGGTCGCCGCGGATCGAAGGGATGATGCAGAAGCTGCAGCGGTGATTGCAGCCTTCGCTGATCTTCAGATAGCTGTAGTGGCGCGGGGTGAGCTTCAGCCCGGCTTCCGGGACAAGGTCGACATAAGGATTGGCGACCGGCGGTGCGGCCTCGAGCACCGCGCCGACCACTTCCTCATATTGCTGCGGGCCGGTGACGGCGAGCACTTCGGGGAAACGCTCGCGGATGACGTCCGCTTCCTTGCCCATGCAGCCGGTCACGACCACCCGGCCGTTCTCGGCGATGGCTTCGCCGATCGCCTCAAGGCTCTCTTCCTTGGCGCTGTCGAGGAAGCCGCAGGTGTTGACGAGGACCACGTCCGCCCCGGCGTAGTCGGGCGACATGTCATAGCCGCTGGCGCGGAGCTTGGTCAGGATTCGCTCGGAATCGACCAGCGCCTTGGGGCAGCCAAGTGAAACCATGCCGACACGCGGCGGTGAGGGGAGTTTGGTAGCCATGGGAAGCGGCGGCCATATAGTGATTTTTGCGGCGAAATCGAGGCTTAACCAAACGGCTTGGCCATGCCGCCGCCGCCCGCTATGGGCCTTGGCCACCCCCTGCCTTGGAGATTTGAATGCGTATCGCGATGATCGGCACCGGCTATGTTGGCCTGGTTTCCGGCACCTGCCTTGCCGATTTCGGTCATCATGTGACCTGCGTCGACAAGGACCGGGCCAAGATCGAGGGGCTGTTGGCTGGCCGGATGCCGATCTGGGAGCCGGGCCTGGAAGCGCTGGTCAAGGCCAATGTCGACCGCGGCCGCCTGGAGTTCACGACCGAGCTGGGCAAGGCGCTGGAAGGCGCCGAGGCGGTGTTCATCGCCGTCGGGACGCCGTCCCGGCGCGGGGACGGCCATGCGGACCTGAGTTTCGTGTTCGCGGCGGTCGAGGAGCTTGCCGGCCTGCTCCAGAGTCCGATTGTCGTCGTCACCAAGTCGACCGTGCCCGTCGGCACCGGCGACAAGATCGCCGCTCTGCTCAAGGAAAAGGGCGGACCGGACGGCATTTCGGTTGCCTCCAATCCCGAATTCCTGCGCGAGGGCGCGGCAATCGCCGATTTCAAGCACCCCGACCGGATCCTGGTCGGCGCCGAGGATGAGAAAGCGCGCGACGTGCTGGCGGAAATCTATCGGCCGCTGTTTCTCAACCGAGCGCCGATGCTGTTCACATCGCGGCGGACGGCAGAGCTGACCAAATATGCCGCCAACGCCTTCCTGGCGACCAAGATCAGCTTCATCAACGAGATGGCCGACCTGTGCGAGGCGGTCGGCGCCGACGTCCAGGATCTGGCCCGCGGCATCGGTCTGGACAATCGCATCGGGCCCAAGTTCCTCCATGCCGGCCCCGGCTATGGCGGCAGCTGCTTCCCGAAGGACACGCTTGCGCTGCTTCGGACCGCGGAGGAGGCTGGCATCAACCAGCGGATCGTCTCGACGGTGGTCGACGTCAATGACAGCCGGAAGGAGGCAATGGCCGAGCGGGTCAAGCTGGCCTTGGGCGGAAGCGTCGAGGGCAAGCGGATCGGGGTGCTCGGCCTGACATTCAAGCCCAACACCGACGACATGCGCGATGCCCCGTCGATCCCGCTGATCGAGGGACTGCTGGCCGGCGGCGCAAGCGTTTCCGCATTCGATCCGGTGGGGCGGGAGCAGGCCAAGAAGGCGCTTCCGCCGATCGACTATGCCGACTCCGCCGAAGCGGCCGCCGACGGCGCCGACGCCCTGGTCATCGTCACCGAATGGGACGAGTTCCGGGCGCTGGACCTCAATGAGCTGGCGGCGAGGATGCGGGGCAAGATGCTGGTCGACTTGCGCAACATCTACAACCGGGCCGAGGCAGCCGAAGCCGGGCTCGACTATCGCGGCATCGGACGGCCTTGAACAAGGGGTGGAAATTCTGGCAGCTTCCCGCGTTGCAATTGGCAATCCCCTAACAAGCGGGAGCTAGCTGTCCCGATGCTCCACGCCCCGCCCACCACGCTCCGGACCCAGCGGCGCTTCATCGCGCGGCAGCGGTTCAACCTCTTGGGGGCGCTGGTGGCGACGGCGGTGCTGCCCTTCCTGCTTCGCGCCGTCATCCTGCCGGTGGACACATTCTACGCGGCGTCGATCAACGCGCTGTTCTGCAACACGCTGGCGGTGCTGATCGCCTTCTGGGTGCGGCTGTCGATCGAGACTTATCCGGGCAATCGATCGACCCATGTCATCTTGCCGTCGATCGTCCTCGCCCACGCGGCGATGGTCACCTTCCTGCTCCTCACCCGCTTGCCCTACGACCGGCTGGCGCTGGTCGCCGGCTTCGTCGCGCACATCCTGTGGAGCTACGGGCTCTATGTGTCGGTCCACCGGCTGATCCGCCACCGCATCGCCATCGTTCCCTTCGGCGAGGTTGAGCGCCTCCAGCAGATCGACAATGTCGACTGGCATGTCATGAGCCGCGCCTCGCTCGACGACGCGGTGGGCTGCGACGGGCTGGTCGCCGATTTCGCCGCACCCGACATGCCGCCTGACTGGGAAGCGCTGCTGGCGGATGCCGCGGTGCAGGGCCGGATGGTCTACCAGGTCAAGCAACTCAACGAATCGCTGACCGGAATGGTCGCGATCGACCGGCTGAGCGAAAACAGTTTCGGCAGCCTGGTCCCGGCGCGGGCCTATTTCCATTTGAAGTCGCTGGCCGATCTGGTGCTGGCGGTCGCTGTGCTGCCGGTCGTCCTGCCGGTGATGGCCGGGATCGCGATGGCCATCCGGCTCGACAGTCCCGGGCCGATCCTGTTCCGGCAGCGGCGCGTCGGGCATGCCGGCGTGCCGTTCCACATGCTCAAGTTCCGGACCATGGCGCAACGCGAACCGAACGGCGAGATTGACGATGTCATCACCACCGACGGCGATCCCAGGATCACCCGGGTCGGCGCCCGGCTCCGCCAGGGGCGGCTCGACGAGCTGCCGCAGATCTTCAACATCCTCGCCGGGCAGATGAGCTGGATCGGGCCGCGTCCGGAGGCGGAGGCGCTGTCAGCCTGGTACACGGGCGAGATCCCCTTCTACCGCTATCGGCATGTCGTCCGCCCGGGCATCAGCGGCTGGGCGCAGGTCAACCAGGGCCAGGTCGCAACCGTCGACGAGGTCCATGCCAAGCTTCAGTACGACTTCTATTATGTGAAATATTTCTCGGCCTGGTTGGACATCCTGATCATGTTCCGGACGATCCGGACGATGCTGACCGGTTTCGGGTCGCGCTAGCTCACCATTTGCGGCCGGCAGCAGAGCGGCTGTCGTTCTGCTGATCGGGTGACGCGTCCGGCTCCGGCGGCCGCGTGAACTGCATGCTGGCGACATGGCCGGCGACGGCCCGGCCGAACACCCACCCTTGCGCGTCCGAGCATCCCAGCGCGGCGAGGTGCTCGCGGACCGAGTCCGTCTCGACGCCCTCGGCCGTGATCGGCACGCTCAGCGACTTGCCGAGCTGCGTAATGGCTTCGACGATCGCCGCGCCCTGCTCGTTGCTCGACAAGGCTCCGATAAAGCTGCGATCGATCTTGATCCGGTCGAACGGCAGGGAATGGAGCTGGCTGAGCGAGGCGTAACCGGTGCCGAAATCGTCGAGGGCGATGGTGATGCCGCTGTTGCGCAGGCTCTGGACGATGGTCAGCGCCTGCTCGCGGTCCTCCAGCAGGCTGTTCTCGGTGATTTCGACTTCGAGTCGGCGGGCCGGGAAGCCGGTCTCGGCCAGGATCTTGACGATCCGCTCGGCCAGGTGCGCATCGCGAAACTGGGTCGGCGAGATGTTGACCGCCAGCTTGAGGTGCGACGGCCAGTCCCTTGCCTCGACCAGCGCCTTTTCCATCACGCGCATCGATAGCGCGCCGATCTGGCCCGACTGTTCGGCGACGTCGATGAACTCGGCCGGCTCGACCACCCCGCGCCGCGGGGATCGCCAGCGCGCCAGTACCTCGAAGCCGTTCAATTCGCCCGTGTCGAGGCTGATCAGCGGCTGGAAATAGGGCACGAACTCGTCCGCCTCGAGCCCTTCGCGAATCTCTTCCTCCAGCGCGACGCGGTGCTGGATCTGCTGCTCCATCTCCTTGTCGAACCAGGCGAGGCCGTTCCGGCCCGACCGCTTGACCGAATACATGGCGACGTCGGCGCGGCGCAGCATGTCGAGCGGCTCCATCGAGCGGTCGACCGGGGCGATTCCGGCCGAAACCGACACATGGGCGGTGACGGAGCCGAGCGAAATCGGCGATCCGAGAGCGACGACCATCCGCCTGGCAGTGCCTTCGGCGCTTTCCCGGTCGGGAATCAGCACTGCGAACTCGTCTCCGCCCAGCCTGGCCGCGAACGAGGCCGGCGGCAGGCATTCGACGATGGCATCGCCCGCGGACTTCAGCAGATGATCGCCGGTGAGATGGCCATAGAGGTCGTTGACCTTCTTGAAATGGTCGAGGTCGAGCAGGATCAGCGTGCCCTTGCCTCCCTCCCGGGACAGGCGCTCCAGCTCGCGCAGCATCGCCCGGCGATTGGGCAGGCCGGTTGTATGGTCGGTGTAGGCGGTGTCGAGCGCTTCCTGCTCGGCGGCCTTCAGGGCGGACAGGATCTGGGTGAGGTCGTTGGCGCGCCGCCAGCCGAACAGGATGATGGCGATATTCAGCAGGAAGGCGACCGCCAGCGCCGGGGCCGCGGGAGTGCTGGTGCCAAGCCCGATGGCGCCCGGCAAGACCTTGGCCCCGACCGCCACGAACAGGATCAACGCCGCCAAAGTGGCGCAGGTCGTGATCAAGTGGCTGTGGGCCACCTGATACGGGCTTCCGCTGCGTGTCGTTACGCCTTTTACCATCTCACCCCCGGGGAGCTCCTCCCTAGGGTAAATGGGTAAAGGTGATGTAAACGCAGGTTAGGAAAAGCGGGGGCTTCAGGCTCTACTGGATACAACCGGTCAGGGCTGAACGGGCATAGCGCTCAAGGTCGAGGTCCAAGCTGCCAGTCTGAGAAAGAAATTGCTCGATGATCGACTGAGCCCGGCTGCTGCGCCGAACCAAATGGCCAAGCCCGTGCAGCGCGCTCTCCTTGCAGGCGGGGTTGGGCAGCCGGAGCACGGCCTCCATGACGTCCAGATTCTTGGCGGCCAGGCGCTCCGCATCCGGATCGTCGCCCGCCCAGCCCCAGGTGATGACCTCCCACCACATGTAGCAGATGCCGTTTAGCGGCTCGGTATGATCGCGGTCGAGATGCGCGAGCTTGGGAATGCAGCGCTTGTCGAAGAAGTCGCGGAACAAGGTCTCGACCGAGCCGGTCAGCCGCTCGCGTGCCTCGACCGGGATGTCGCGGTTGGTGACGCAGTGGGAATCCCCGGGGCCCAGCTCCCACAGGCCGCACGCGATCTGTCGGTCGCTGTAGTAGCGGAGCGCCTCGTCAGGATGCTCGAACAGCCTGGTCAGATATTCGACGGCGAGATAATCCGGGACCGGTTCCGGCGGGTCGTCGTCTTCCACGAATTGTGGGTACCCTTCACCGGTGACGGCACGGCCGAAGGTTTGGTCCAGCCAGGTTTCGAACGTGGCGGGGGCAGGTGTCATTTCGTGAACGCTATGCGGAAGCCATTCAATCGCCAAGCATGGCATCGGCCAGGCTGTAGCAATGGCTCGCCTGGTAGGCGTTCCTGCCCCGGTTCATGTGGGCCAGGTTGAACTTGCGGATGGCGCGGATCGCGCGCGGATTGGCGATGAAAGCGCGGATCGAGGCTGCGCCCCGTACCTTGATCCCGAAAGTGTCCTCTTTCCAGAAGAAGTGGCTGACGGCTTCGGGCCTCTCGACGCATTGCTCCAAAAACTCCTCGTCGAGATGATCCGGCGTGACGGAACCGTCGGCGGTGAAATCCGACAGATGAACGATGAACCTTGCGCGGATGCCGTCCCCGTCCGGCAGCAGCGTGAACAGTTCCATCCAGCTCGCATTGAC
>DASTCB010000038.1:0-6779 GCA_035711585.1 Sphingomicrobium sp. | reverse complement strand
GGCGCCTTGACCGCCGCGACCTTGAGGCCGCCGCGCAGCTTGTTGACCACCAGCGTGGCCAGCGCTTCGCCCTCGATGTCCTCGGCGATGATCAGCAGCGGACGGCCAGACTGGACGACCGCTTCCAGGATCGGGAGCATCGCCTGGAGGTTCGACAGCTTCTTCTCATGGATGAGGATGTACGGGTCGGCGAGCTCGACTTCCATCTTCTCCGGATTGGTGATGAAGTAGGGCGAGAGGTAGCCGCGGTCGAACTGCATGCCTTCGACGACGTCCAGCTCGAACTCGAGGCCCTTGGCCTCCTCGACGGTGATCACGCCTTCCTTGCCGACCTTGTCCATCGCCTCGGCGATCTTCTCGCCGACTTCCTTGTCGCCGTTGGCCGAGATGATTCCGACTTGGGCGATCTCCGAGGAGTTGGCGACCGGCTTCGACCGGCTCTTCAGATCCTCGACGACCTTGCCGACGGCCAGGTCGATGCCGCGCTTGAGGTCCATCGGGTTCATTCCGGCCGCGACCGACTTCATGCCCTCGCGGACGATCGCCTGGGCGAGCACGGTGGCGGTGGTGGTGCCGTCACCGGCGATGTCGTTGGTCTTCGAGGCGACCTCGCGCAGCATCTGCGCGCCCATGTTCTCGAACTTGTCCTTGAGCTCGATCTCCTTGGCGACGGTGACGCCGTCCTTGGTGATGCGCGGCGCACCGAAGCTCTTGTCGATGACGACGTTGCGGCCCTTGGGGCCCAGCGTCACCTTGACCGCGTCGGCGAGGATGTCGACGCCCTTCATGATGCGCTCGCGCGCATCGCGGCTGAATTTCACGTCCTTGGCTGCCATTTGGCTCTTCCTCCAATTTCGTCCATCCCGGCGAAAGCTGGGATCTAAACTTCAATGAGACCCCGGCGTTGGCCGGGGTGATGACTAGGTCAGCCGACGATCCCCAGGATGTCGCTTTCCTTCATAATGATCAGGTCTTCGCCCTCGATCTTCACCTCGGTGCCCGACCATTTTCCGAACAGGATGCGGTCGCCTTCCTTGACGTCCAGCGGCGTGACCTTGCCGTCCTCGCTGCGGGCGCCGGTGCCGACGGCCACGACCTGGCCCTCCTGCGGCTTTTCCTTGGCGGAATCGGGAATGATGATCCCGCCCGAAGTCTTCTCCTCGGCCTCGACCCGGCGGACGAGGACACGGTCATGAAGCGGCCTGAAAGACATAGGTCTGAAACCCCTTATGTTGCGTCTAGTGAATATAAGTCGGCTGGCACTCTTTTGATGGGAGTGCCAGCGATGGCGCGCATATGGGTCGCACATTCCTACCCGTCAACACCCATTCCTCACCGAAAATTTTCGGTGAGGGGGACCGCCGCAGGCGGTGGAGGGTTCCTAAACGGTCGAACTCAAGAACCCCTCCGTCAGCCTACGGCTGCATTCTCCCCAGCAATTGCTGGGGAGGAGAGGTCAGGTTGAGCGCCTCGCGGCGCGTCCAGCGCCAGATCATCAGCACCGCGACGATGATCAGGCCGATGGCAAGGCCAGTCCAGATCCCTTGCCCCTGCCAGCCCTGCCGGAACGCCAGCCAGGCTCCGGCGCCGATGCCGATCGCCCAATAGCCGACGAAGGTGAAGATCATCGGCACGCGCGTATCGTGCAGGCCGCGCAGCATGCCCGCGCCGACCACCTGCGCCCCGTCCGCCACCTGGAAGATAGCGGCGATGGCGAGGAAGGAGACGCCAAGCGCGATCACCCGCCCATTCTCCGGCGTGTCTTCGAGGAAGATCGTCATGAGGTCGCGCGGGAAGGCCCAGATCAGGACCGCCATCAGCGCCATGAAACCGACGCCCAGGGTCCAGGCGGTCCAGCCGGCGCGCGCGATGCCCGAGTGATCGCGGCGGCCGAGGAACAGGCCCACCCGCACCGTCGACGCCTGGGCAAGGCCCCAGGGCACCATGAAGGACAATGCCGCGATTTGCAGCGCGACGGCGTGAGCAGCGACCGATTCGGCGTCGATCAGGCCCATCAGATAGGCGGCGGCGCTGAACACGCCCCCTTCGAAGCCCATCGCCAGCCCGATCGGGAATCCGAGCTTCCACAGCTTGCGGTAGCGCGGCCAGTCAGGCCGCCAGAAGCGTCCGAACAAATGGTAGCGGCGGAACTGGCGGTCGGTGACAATGACGAGGGCCAGCAGGATGGCCTGGACCGCCCAGACGATGGAGCTTCCGAGGCCGCCGCCGAACAGGCCCCAGGCCGGCAAGCCGAATTTGCCGAAGATCAGCCCATAGCAGAGCAGGGCATTGAGAGGGATCGCGCAGAGGCTGATCGCCAGCACCCAGCCTGGTCGCTCCAGCGCCGAGACGAAATTGCGCATCGCCTGAAACAGCAGGAATCCAAGCTGCGACCACATATAGCCGCGCAGGAAGGTCTGCGCGTCCCTCGCCAGCGCCGGCTCCTGCCCTAGGGCAAGGATGATCGGCTCCGAATTCCACAGGACCAGCCAGAAGGGCAGGATCAGGGTGGCGACCATCCAGAAGGACTGGCGAAAGGTCCGCCGAACCTCATGGACCGACTGGGTCTTGTGCCCGATCGCGGTCGCCATCATCGGCGAGGAGGCGGTGACCAGGCCCAGGCAGATGAGCCCGATCGCGAAGGTCAGATTGATGCCCAGCGCGGAGGCGGCCAGCTGCCGCGCCCCCAGCCAGCCCATCAGCACCACGTCGGTCGCCTGGATCGCCGCCATGGTCAGGTTGCTGAGGATCAGCGGCCAGGCGAGCGACAATGTCGCGCCAAGCTCGGCGCGCCAGGGGGTGGTCGATGGGTCAGCCGCCCGATTCATGCGAGCCCGGTTAGCAGTTTGGGATGCGAGCACCAGCCTCTCGCTCCTCCCTGCCGCGAAGCGGTGGGGAGGGGGACCGTTCGGCGTAGCCGAATGGTGGAGGGGCCTCCGTGCGATGTTGCTGGCCCCTCCACCATGCTTCGCATGGTCCCCCTCCCCATCCACGCTTCGCGCGGACAGGGAGGAGCGACTTTGGTCGAAAATCCTTGGGCGGCACCCTATTTCTGCTCTACCGATGCCGGCAAAGGGAGAGTGCGATGCGTTTCGTCAAGGCCGTGTGGAAGCTGTTGGTCGGCGTCAAGGATGCTCTTGTGCTCCTGTTCATGCTGCTGTTTTTCGGGTTGCTCTACGCCGGCCTGTCGGCTCGGCCGCCGGCGATCAGCGAAGGCGTGCTGGCGATGGACCTCGACGGAGTGCTGGTCGAGCAGGCCTCGCGGCCCGACCCGTTCACGGCCCTGGCCGGGGCCGGCAGCCTGACCCGTGAGTTCGAGCTTCGCGACCTCGTCGCTGCGCTCGACGCCGCCAAGGACGACGACCGGGTCAAGGCCGTCGCGCTCGACCTCGACGGCTTCATGGGCGGCGGGCAGCCGGCGATCACCGCGCTGGGCGAGAAGATCCGCGAAGTGAAGAAGGTAAAGCCGGTGGTCGCCTTCGCCGCCGGCTATACGTCGGACCGCTACCAGCTGGCGGCCCATGCGTCGGAGATCTGGATGCCGTCGCTGGGACTGGTCGCCATCGCCGGGCCGGGCGGCAACAATCTCTATTTCAAGGGGCTGCTCGACAAGCTGGGGGTGACCGCCAACGTCTACCGGGTCGGCACCTACAAGGCCGCGGTCGAGCCCTTTACCCGCAGCGACATGTCGCCCGAGGCGCGCGAGAATATGCAGGCGCTGGCCGGAGCGCTGCTCGAAACCTGGCGCCAGGACGTCGCCCGCGGCCGTCCGGCGGCGGTTGCCGGGATGGACCGGATGCTCGGCGATCCTGCGGGCGTGGCCCGGGCAGCCAATGGCGACCTGGCCAGGGCGGCGCTGGACCTGAAGCTGATCGACCGGATCGGCGAGCGCCGCGCCTATGAGGAGCGGCTGGCCGAGCTGGGCGGCAAGGACGAAGACGGTCCGCACCTTTACCGGCGGATCAAGCTCGCGGCCTATGAGGCGCAGGCGGTCGACCGTGGCGAGGGCCCGATCGGCGTCGTCACCATCGCCGGCGAGATCGTCGATGGCAAGGCCGGCCCGGGCCGGGCAGGCGCCGAGACCATCTCGCGGGCAATCGAAAAGGGACTCGCCGAAAAGGACATCAAGGCGCTGGTGGTCCGGGTCGACAGCCCGGGCGGGTCGGCACTGGCCTCCGAACGGATCCGCCAGTCGCTGCTGGCGGCGAAGGCGAAGAACATCCCGGTCGTGGTGTCGATGGGCAATGTCGCCGCTTCCGGCGGCTATTGGGTGGCGACACCGGGCAACTACATCTTTGCCGAGCCCTCGACCATCACCGGGTCGATCGGCGTGTTTGGCGTGCTGCCGAGCTTCGAGGGAACGCTGGCCAAGCTCGGGATCGGCGCGGACGGCGTCAAGACGACGCCGATGTCGGGCGAACCCGACCTGTTCAAGGGTCCGTCCGATGCCGCGGACGCGCTGATCCAGGCCGGTGTCGAGCAGGTCTATCGCAAGTTCCTGGCGATCACTGCCGAGGCGCGGAAGAAGTCGCCCGCCGAGATCGACCGCATCGCCCAGGGCCGGGTGTGGGACGGTGGAACGGCGCGCCAGCACGGCCTGATCGACGGATTCGGCGGAATGGAAGAGGCGATCGCCAAGGCCGCCGAGCTGGCCAAGCTCGACGCGGACGAGCGCGGTCTCACCTATCTCGAGGAAGAGGAGGGTTTCGCCGACATGCTGGCGCGGTCCATCGCCGGCCAGGAGGAGGCCGAGGAGGCGCCGGCCGATGCCCTCGCTTCGCTGGCGCCGGCACCCGAATCCCTGCTTGCCCGGGCGATCGTCGAGGCAAGAGCGATCCTGGGCGGACCGACGATCCAGGTGCGCTGCCTCGAATGCCCGCCTGTCGCCGCCGCGCCAAGGCTCACGGCGGACGACCGAAGCTGGATCGCCCGGCTACTTGGCTGGAGCTGACGGTTTCCCGTTGCCCTTCTTCCCGTTCCGGCGCTTGATGGTCATTGGCAGCAGGATGAACGCCAGCAGCACCATGCCGACCGACAGCACCGCGAAGCTGACCACCCAGGGGTTGTTGGTGTCCTCGCGGCCCTGCAGGTCCATGATGTGCAGGCCCCACATGAAATCGTAGACCCGCCACCAGCGGGTCCGGCGGGCGACGATCTCGCCCGACCCCCCGTCGATGTAGAAATGGCTGCCGTCGCTCATCCGCACCCGCCAGCCGTTCATCGCCCGCCTGAGCTCAAGTGGCGGCGCATTGGCATCGACCCTGCTGGTCTCGACGACCTTGGCCGTCCCGGTGTAGCGCGCCATCAGCTCCTTCGCCGCGTCGGCCGCTCCCAGCCGCGGAAGCAGCCTCCCGGTGGCCGGATCGGCCAGCCGGCTCTGCCCATCGGCGAAGTCGATTTCCCAGCGCGGCCCGTCGGCGCGCGGCTCCAGCGTGATCGCTAGCACCGGCAGGCCCTCGACCTGCGGCGCAACCAGCGGCCCGGAGACGCTGATCGGCTTGGGCTTGGTGATGAGGTGCTCGCCGCGGACTTCCTCGATCGGCCTGGCGACCATCACCAAACCCGACACTGTCCAGAACAGGAAAGGCAGGCCGACGAGCCACCCCAACCACACATGCCAGCGGCGAAGCCGCGAGCGAACTGCCCCCATTTCCCTACCCCCGGTCTTCAGCCGCTCGATGGTCCACCCGGCACCCGGCATGATGCACGCCACCGGCAACGAATCGGCTGTTGTGCTCTCTAAGCACGCAGCCCGGCCCTCGTCATGATTTTTGTATGATTAAGGTTAATTCTTCAGCATCTGGGGAAAGGCGGAAAAGCTCGGCCGCCGGCTGCATTTCCGTATCCGCTTAGGAAGCTGTTACCGGCTGACCTCGAAGCGAACTTGCACGATGTATGGAGCTGAAACCGGCTCGCCGGCCGCGCCAATGGCTGGCTTGAACCGTCCTCTCTTGGTCAATGCCCGGCACACCGCGGCATGAAATTCAGTCACGGCTTGTTTATTCACGACCGTGCATCCTTTGACCCGCCCATCCTCACCGATATCAACTTTCGCAATGACGAGGCCACCCACTCGGTAAATAGCGGCAATTCCCGGATAGTCATCGGTCGAGAACCATGGATACGTAGGGGACAAGGGGATCGGAGGGGAGCGCAGCGACGCGAATTGATCCGGATCGATGCTCCATTCGCGCATCTTGTTCTGTTCGCACCTTTGCAGCGCCTGGACAGCCGCGCCAGCTGATCGCACTTCGTGCTGCACTGAACCAAAACTGGCATGCGACACGGTCAGCCTCGAGGTCCCCGACAACTGCTGCGGAAATTCTGGCGCGTTAATCGAAACGTGGATTGATCGGCTGCTGCGATCGTCTGGGCCAATGCCGCCGAGGCCAACAAATTTGCCGCCCGGCTCAAGCGCCAACTCGACGCCCTCCAAGGGCTGCCAGGCACGGGCTGACGCGTCGGCATCGGTGAAGGTGATGCCGGTCGAAGTGGAGGTGGGCGTCCGACCGATCTCAATAGATCGTCGCTCGGAGAGTTGCTGGCGCAACTTGCACGTCGCCTCGGGAACCCACTTCCAAACGACGTGCGACTGGGCGTCCGAAGATGCGGTCATCGCCACTAGGGCCGCTACGGCGTAGCTCAACGTCATCCCGCCTTCCCCCGAGCCGGCCCAGCCTGATGGATCAAATTCAACCGGTCAAGCGGCTGGACAAACCTCAAATATGGATCGGCTTGCCCGTGACCGCCATCGCCGCTTCCTTGAGCGCCTCGCTGTG
>DASTCB010000037.1:0-40419 GCA_035711585.1 Sphingomicrobium sp. | reverse complement strand
GGCCAGCCGGTCTACGAGACCGAGCAGCTCGACTATGACGTCCTGCCGCAGATCGTCGTCGTCGTCGACGAGCTTGCCGACCTGATGATGACCGCCGGCAAGGAAGTCGAATTCCTGATCCAGCGGCTGGCGCAGAAGGCTCGCGCCGCCGGCATCCACCTGATCATGGCCACCCAGCGTCCCTCGGTCGATGTCATCACCGGGGTGATCAAGGCCAACCTCCCGACCCGAATCAGCTTCCAGGTGACCAGCAAGATCGACAGCCGGACCATCCTCGGGGAACAGGGCGCCGAGCAGCTGCTCGGCAAGGGCGACATGCTCTACATGCCGGGCGGCAAGCAGATCATCCGCGTCCACGGCCCGTTCGTTTCCGACGAGGAGGTGCGCGCAGTCGCAGATCATTGGCGCAAGCAGGGCACGCCGGACTATATCCAGTCGGTCACCGAAGAGCCCGAGGACGGCGGCTATCTGTTCGACGGCCAGCCGATCGGCGAGGACGATCCCGAGACCCAGCTCTACCGCAAGGCAATCCAGATCGTCGCCGAGAGCCAGAAGGCCTCGACCAGCTATCTCCAGCGTCAGCTCCGCGTTGGATACAACAGCGCGGCGCGGCTGATCGAGCGGATGGAGAAGGACGGGCTGGTCGGGCAACCGGACCATGTCGGCCGCCGCGAGGTGCTGATCGACACCGACGGCCACCCGATCTGACCCTGAACCCCAGGGAACCAGCGGGTTCAGGGCGCATTCAAACCCCAAACGCCATATCCGGCGGCAAATTTTCGGGAGTTTTGTAATGAATTTTGTCAGCAGCTTCGCGCGCGTAGTGGCGCCCATTGCCATCGTCACGACCTTGGCCCCGCCCGCCATCGCCGCGCCGTCGGCCGAGCTCAAGGCGGTGGAGGCGAGCCTGGCGGCGACCCGGTCCATGACCGCCGATTTCCTGCAGACCGACGGCAAGGGCCGGCAAATGGCCGGAACTTTGAGCCTTAAGCGCCCCGGCAAGATCCGCTTCGCCTACGGCGGCGGGGTCAACATGCTGCTGGTCGCCGACGGCAAGCGGTTGAGCTTCATCGACTATGAGGTCGGCCAGAAGTCGAGTTGGCCGATCGCCAAGTCGCCGCTGGCCGTGCTGCTGTCGCCGCAGCCGGACCTGGGCCGAATCGCCCGGATCATGCCGAGCGAGAACAGCCAGGTCGTCGTGGTCCGCGCCCGCGACGCTCGCCGGCCCGAGTTTGGCACCCTGGTGCTGGCCTTCCAGAAGGCGGCGGGCGCTCCCGGCGGCCTGCGGCTCGAAGGCTGGACCGCGATCGACGCCCAGAACAAGAAGACCACCGTCCGGCTGTCAAACCAGCGCTACAATGTCGCGGTGCCCGACAGCGCCTTCACCTACGCCGAGCCGAAGCGCAAAAAAGCGTAGCAAAGGGAAACGGTTAAGCTTGGCGACAGCTTCCCAGACGTATAGAAAATAAGGATCGCTGCCTTCCGGGGTTTCCCCCTGTTACCCGGGCAAAGTGGCGATTACCTTGCGTGACAACGCTTGGTCGGCCCTTGCTCCATGCCCCCGGAGCAAGGGCCTTTCCATATCCGACCGCGGGGCGCTAAGCCCCGGCCGTGACCACGATCAAGATCGCTTCCTGGAACATCAATTCGGTTCGCGCGCGCGTCCCGATCGTCGAGCGATTCCTCGACCAGGAGCAGCCCGACATCCTCTGCCTGCAGGAGACCAAGGCGCAGGACCATGTCTTTCCTGCCGACCTGTTCCAGTCGCGCGGTTATGTTCATCACGAGCTGAACGGCCAGAAGATGCATCATGGCGTCGCGATCCTCAGCCGAATCCCGTTGCGTGACCCGGGGCGGCACGACTGGCAGGACAATGGCGAGGCGCGCCATGTCGGCGCCCGGCTCGATTGCGGAATAAGGCTGGAGAATGTCTATATCCCCGCCGGCGGCGACATTCCCGACCGCAGCCTCAACCCGAAATTCGGCCAGAAGCTCGACTTTATCGAGCGCATGACCCGCTGGTCGGAAAAGTTGGCTGAGCCGACTTTGATCGTCGGCGATTTCAACATCGCGCCGCTGGAATGCGACGTGTGGAGCCACAAGGCGCTGCTCGACGTCGTCAGCCATACGCCGATCGAGGTCGAGACGCTTGGCCGGCTGCAGGCCGCGCACGACTGGGTCGACCTGGGCCGCAAGTTCATCCCCGCGCCGGAGCGCTGCTTCACCTGGTGGAGCTACCGCGCCCAGGACTGGGCGGCGAGCGACCGCGGCCGGCGGCTCGACCATATGTGGGCCTCGCCAAGCCTCGCGCCGCAAGTCGCCGGCCATCGCGTGCTCGAGCCCTGCCGCGGCTGGGAGCGGCCGTCGGACCATGTTCCGCTGGTCCTAGAGATCACGGTGTGAGCATCATCCCGCCGATCGAGCAGGCGGTCGCCGCCCTCAAGGCGGGCCGGCCGGTCCGGGTCGGCGAATCGGTGTTCCTGTCAGTCGAAACCGCCACCCAGGCGATGCTCGACCTGGTCGACCCGGATGCGCGCGCGCCACTGCTGCTCAGCGGGCACCGCGCCCGCGCGCTGAGCCTGGCCAATGAGCGCGATGCCGCCGACGAGACCCGGCCGGTAGAGATCCGCCACGCCGACTGGCTCGACCGCGAGACGGCGCGGATGCTGGCCGACCCGGGCCGTGATTTCGACCGGGGGCCGGTAGGACCATTGTCCCCCATGCCGGTCGAATGTGCAGCCGATGCCGGGGCGGCGATGCGGCTCGCCAGGCTGGCGGGACTGCTGCCGGCGCTGTGGCTGGTCGAGTCCGACACCAATGTTTCAATAGCCCCCAAGGCCATCACGGAGGCGACCGAGGCACCTGCCGCGACCATCGTCGCGCGCGCCAGGCTGCCGCTCGACGGCCTGCCGCCGAGCCAGATGGTCGCCTTCCGCGACCCTGCCAGCGGCGAGGAACATGTCGCGCTGATCGTCGGCGCGTTCGGGGGCAAGCCGCCATTGGTTCGCCTGCACAGCGAATGCCTGACCGGGGACGTGTTCGGCAGCCTGAAGTGCGACTGCGGCCCGCAACTCAAAGAAGCGCTTCGAATTCTCGGAACGGCGGGCGGCGGGGTGCTGCTCTACCTGCGCCAGGAAGGGCGGGGCATCGGGCTTGCCAACAAGCTTCGCGCCTATGCGCTTCAGGATCGCGGGCTGGACACGGTCGATTCCAACCGCCGGCTCGGCTTCGCCGACGACGAGCGCAGCTATGCGATGGCCGCGGCGATGCTGCGGGCGCTCGGGATCGCCGAGGTCCGGCTGCTGACCAACAACCCCAACAAGGTTGCCGGCCTGGAGCGCGAAGGGATCGCGGTGGTCGAGCGGTTGGCGCACCATATGCCGACCAACCCACACAATGCCGACTATATCGCTACGAAGAAGAATCGCAGCGGGCACCTCGACTAGCCGTCGAACAGCGCACTCCCGACCCGGACGACGGTCGCGCCCAGCATCACCGCGGTCGGATAATCGCTCGACATCCCCATGCTGAGACCGGCGACGCCATGACGCCGCGCCAGCTCGGCGAGCAGCGCGACATAGGGGCCCGGCTGTGCGCCGAGCGGCGGCATCCCCATCAGCCCGGCCAACGGCAGGGGCGAGGCGCGGACCCGGTCGAGAAAGGCCGGCAACTCGCCGATCGCAACCCCGCCCTTCTGCTCCTCGGCGCCGATATTCACCTGGACGTAGACGCTGGGGAGTCGTCCCGCCTTCTCGCCAGCCTTGGCCAGCGCGTCGAGCAGCGACGACCGGTCGAGCGAATGGATCGCATCGAACAGCAGGACGGCCTCATCGGCCTTGTTCGACTGCAGCCGGCCGATCATGTGGAGCTTCAGCCGCGGATGTGCAGCCCGCAACGCCGGCCACTTCTTCGCGGCCTCCTGGACCCGATTCTCGCCGAAGTCGGTCACGCCGGCGGCGATCAGCGCGTCGATCTCCTCAACGCTGCGCTGCTTGGTCACCGCGACCAGAGTCACATCCTGGGGCTTGCGCCGGGCAGCCCCGGCGGCGCGGTGGATCTGTTCGCGAACAAGGAGCAGGCGGGTTGCGGCTTCGCTCATCGGGGGCGCTATAGGAACGCCAATGGCAGCGAACCAGCCCCCATGGCCGCGCGAATGGCTGATGACCGACGAGCGGGTCGGCGACCAATTGTGGCAGGCGATTAATGCCTTGCCGCCCGGCACGGGGGTCGTTTTTCGCCATTACGCGACGCCCGATGAGGAGCGGATTCCGCTTTCGCGCCGAATCGCGCGCCATTGCCGCGAGCATGGATTGACGCTGGCCGTCGCACGCGATGCCAGGCTCGCCAAGGAGCTGGGCGGGCAGCTGGTCCACAATCCATCAGGTGAGTCCGGCGGGCTTCCCTTTTCCCGCTCGGCCCATTCGCTGGAGGAGGCACAGGCGGCTTGCCGAGCCGGCGCCGCACTGCTGTTCGTTTCGCCGATCTTTCCGACCCGCTCGCATCCGGGCGCGCCTAGCCTGGGCCATGACGAGGCGGTGCGGATCGCGCAGGCCTGTTCGGTCCCGGCCATCGCGCTGGGCGGGGTCAGTCGCGCCAATTTCGAACCGCTGCGGAGCGGCGGATTTTACGGCTGGGCGGGGATCAATGGGTGGGTAGGCGAAAGTGGCCGTCACGAAGTGAATTCGTGACGTCGGTCCTGTCCGCTTCGCGGCAGGCCGCCCGACTTTCGCCAACCCTTCGCGTTACTAGCGATTGCATCCGCAATCGCTGCGCTACGCTCGGTGGCTCAGCTTAGAACTTGAAGGCCGTCCCGACGTAGACCGCCTTGTCGTCACGGCGGTTCTCGACCAGCGCCGGAATCTGGTCGCGCTCGATCTTGTATCGGACGCCACCGGTGACCGCGATGTTTCGGCTGATATTGTAGGATCCGCCGACATCGACCGAATAGCTGTCCGGCCTCGCCAGCGAGGCGATTCGGCTATCGTAGCGTTCGCCGCCAACGGCGACGCGCCCGGTGAACTTCTTGAGGTTGTAGCTGACTCCGACAATCGCCGTCTCGCGGCTGCCGATCACCGGGTCGGGACTCTTCGACGTGGCGACATTGCCGGCCACGGCGAAACGCTTCCAGCCGACCGCCACGCCCAGATCATATTGGGTGGGGTTCAGGCTGCTGATCGGCGATGCGACCGCGACCTCGACCGGGCGAGCCGGAGTCTGCGCAGTGCGCGACCGGACTGCGACTCGGACCTGGTTCGGGCGGCTCTTTGCAGCGGCCGCCGGCGTGAATTTGAAATCCGCGATCGATGCCCCGCGCCTGGCGAATATCGCCGCCAATCGCGGGTCGGCCGAAGCCGGTGTGAAATTCGGAATCTTGTCGAAACTCAAGGAGATGGCGGGTGGGCGCTTCTTTTCCGCAGCCGCCAGGCCGATCGCCGGGGTCATGACGAGGGCGCAGCTGGCCAGCAAGGCCGCAGCCCTTCCCGATGCCATGGTCACCCTGTTGAACACGACGAAACAAACTCCTGTTGAGAATCGGATATAGGCCCTTGAACCTGACTCTTCCATGACTCGAATCGATTCCCGCTACCCCTGTGGCGAGGAATCCACAAAATCGTCCACAGGCGGGACTCCGGCCGGTCCATATTCTCTCGCTTGCCGAGACGGTCGCAGCATCTATAACGCCAGACGAGTGACCTGTTCCCGAGAGAGAAAAATGTCCCGCTTGACCCTTCCCCTTACCGCCCTGTTCGTCGTTGGCGTCGCTGTCACCGGCTGTTCCAAGAACCGCGACATCCCAACCGAGCTGGCCCCGTCGCGGATGACCAGCATCGGCGTCAACACCTATCTGTGGCGGGCGGCGGTCGATACGCTGTCGTTCGCGCCGCTGGTCACCGCCGATTCCAACGGCGGGGTGATCGTCACCGACTGGTACGTCAGCCCCAACACGCCGGGCGAGCGGGTCAAGCTGACCGTTTCGATCCTGGACCAGGACCTGCGCGCCGACGCGCTGCGCGTTGCGGCCAGCCGGCAGGTCAACCAGAACGGCGTGTGGGTCGACGCGCCCGTCGCCGCGGCCACCGTCCAGAAACTCGAGGATATCATCCTCACCCGCGCCCGCGACCTTCGCCGCACTACCGTCGGCGGATAAGAGCTTATCGAGATGACCGACCGCTTCGACCCGGCGGTTGCCGACCGACGCTGGCAGCAGCGCTGGGCGGACGCCGAGAGCTTTCGGGCCGATTCCGATAGCCCGAAGCCCAAGGCCTATGTGCTGGAGATGTTCCCCTATCCGTCGGGTCGCATCCACATGGGCCATGTCCGCAACTACACCATGGGCGATGTGCTGGCCCGGTTCCGCCGGATGCAGGGTCATGAGGTGCTCCATCCGATGGGCTGGGACGCGTTCGGGATGCCGGCCGAAAATGCGGCGATGGAGAAGAAGGTCCATCCCGGAAGCTGGACCCGCCAGAATATCGATACGATGCGCCGGCAGTTGCAGCGGATCGGATTCGCGCTGGACTGGAGCCGCGAGCTCGCCACCTGCGAGCCTGATTATTACGGCCATGAGCAGGCGCTGTTCCTCGACCTGATGGAAGCCGGCCTCGTCACCCGCAGGGAGAGCGAGGTCAATTGGGATCCGGTCGACATGACCGTGCTGGCCAACGAGCAGGTGATCGACGGCAAGGGCTGGCGGTCCGGGGCCGCGGTCGAGCGGCGGAAGCTCAGCCAGTGGTTCCTCAAGATCACCGATTTCGCCGAGGAGCTGCTCGACGGGCTTGGAACGCTCGACCAATGGCCCGACAAGGTCCGGCTGATGCAGCAGAACTGGATCGGCAAGAGCCGCGGGCTGCAATTCTGCTTCCGCCTGGCTTCAAGCGTCCCGGGCGGAGTCTGCGATGTCGAGGTGTTCACCACCCGCCCCGACACCATCTTCGGCGCCAGCTTCGTCGCCATTTCGCCGGGCCATCCGATTGCCGAAGCACTGGCTGCCGAGCGGCCCGATGTCGCCGATTTTATCGCCAAGGCGCGCGCGGGCGGCACCAGTGCGGCGGAGGTCGAGACGGCCGAGAAGCTGGGCTTCGATACCGGCCTCGAGGTCGTCCACCCGTTCGACGAGAATTGGCGGCTGCCGGTGTGGATCGCCAATTTCGTGCTGATGGATTACGGCACGGGCGCGCTCTACGGAGTGCCCGGCCACGACGTGCGCGACTTTGAGTTCGCGACCAAATACGGTCTGCCGATCCGCCGCGTGGTCGCCGCGAGCGGCGACGGAGCCAATGCGCCGCTGGTCGAGCCGGAGACCGAGCCCGGCATCGCCGTCAATTCAAGCTTCCTGGACGGGCTTCCCACCGAGCAGGCGAAGGCCGAGGTCATCCGCCGCGCCGAGACCGCCGGCTGGGGCGAGGGCAAGACCCAGTATCGGCTGCGCGACTGGGGCGTGTCCCGCCAGCGTTACTGGGGAACTCCGATCCCGGTCATTCACTGCGACAACTGCGGACCGGTGGCGGTGCCGCGCGAGCAACTGCCGGTCGTGCTGCCCGAGGACGTCAGTTTCGACGTCCCCGGCAATCCGCTCGACCGCCATCCGACCTGGGGCAAGGTCGATTGCCCCCAATGTCGCGGACCTGCCCGGCGCGAGACCGACACGCTCGACACCTTCGTCGATTCAAGCTGGTATTTCATCCGCTTCGCCAGCCAGCCCGGGGACAAGCCGTTCGACCAGGCCGAGGCCGAAAAATGGCTTCCGGTCGGCCAGTATATCGGCGGGGTCGAGCATGCGATCCTGCACCTGCTCTACGCGCGATTCTGGACCAGGGCGCTGGAGCGAATGGGAAAGATCTCGATCCGGGAGCCGTTCAAGGGCCTGTTCACCCAAGGGATGGTGACCCACGAGACCTATCTCAGCCCCGACGGCCGCTGGCTCAACCCCGACGAGATCGAGGCCGGGCCAGGCGGTGCGCTGATCGAGCGCGCGACCGGCGCCGAGGTCAGCCGCGGCCGGGTCGAGAAAATGTCCAAGTCGAGGAAGAACACGGTCGACCCCGAGCCGATCCTCGACCGCTACGGCGCGGACGCGGTCCGCTGGTTCATGTTGTCGGATTCGCCGCCCGAGCGTGACCTGGAATGGTCGGAGAGCGGGATCGAGGGCGCCGCGCGCTTCGTCCAGCGCGTGTGGCGGCTGGTTCAGACACCGGCCCGGAGCGATGGCGAAGACGTGGTGCTGAAACGCAAGCTCCATCGAACGATTGCCGCGGTCGGCGAAGCGATCGAGGGCCTGCAGTTCAACAAGTCGGTTGCCGCCTTGTACGAACTGACCAGCGCGATCGAGAAGGCCGGCCCGTCGACGGCCCGCGACGAGGCGGTCCGGACGCTGCTGCTGCTGATCGCGCCCGGCGCGCCCCACCTCGCCGAGGAAGCCTGGGCGGCGCGCGGGGAAAGCGGAATGATCGCCGACGCCGCCTGGCCCGATTACGACCCGGCGCTGCTGATCGACGAGGAAGTGACCTATGCGATCCAGATCAACGGCAAGCTGCGCGACACGATCGTCGCCGCCCGGGGACTGGAGCGCGGCGAGGTCGAGAAGCTGGCGCTGGCCAACAGCAAGGTCCAGTCGGCGCTTGGCGGCAACGACCCGCGCAAGGTGATTGTGGTTCCCGACCGACTGGTGAATATCGTCGCATGACCCGTGCGCTCGCCCTCGCCTTCATGCTGTTGCTGGGAGCCTGCGGTCTCAAGCCGATGTACGCCGGAGGCTCTTCGGGCGCGGTGGCGACCAGCCTGCGCGCGGTCCAGGTCGCGCCCATCCCCGAGCGCGCGGGCTGGCTGGTCCGCAACGCGCTGGTCGACCGGCTCGGCGGTGAGGCCGGAAGTCCGGCCTACCGACTGGAGGTCGAGCTCGACGACGATTTGACCGCCTTCGGAATCCGCGGCGACTCGGCCGTGACCCGCGAGCGGCGCACGCTTCGCGCCCGCTACCGGCTGGTCGATCTCAAGACCAGCGAGGTGGTGCTCGACGCCACCGCCGGGTCCGATGCCGGAATCGACGTGGTGAGCTCCGAATATGCGACGATCGCGGCCGAGCAGACCGCGCAGGAGCGGCTGGCGCAGGTGATCGCCGACCAGATGGTGGCGCGAGTCGCGCTGTTCATGCGCAACACCCAATGAAGGCCGCCAAGGCCAGCCTGGGCCGTGCCCTCGACCAGCCCGATCCGACGACCCGTTTCTATCTGTTCCATGGTCCCGACGAGGCGGGCTCGCGCGCGCTGGCGGAACGGTTGCTGACGGGTCTTGGCGCGGAGAAATTCGCCCTGGCCGGCCAGGCGGTCAAGGGGGACCCAGCCGCCCTCGCCGACGAGGCCGGCGCCATTTCCCTGTTCGGCGGGCGGCGGGCCGTCTGGATCGAACCGGCCGGCGACGAAATTGCCGAAGGGGTCGAAGCGCTGCTCGAGGCGGCCGCCTGCGAGAGCCCGGCGATCGCCGTGGCGGGCGGCCTGCGCAAGACTTCGCCGCTGCTCAAGCTGGCGGAAGCCCATCCGCTGGCCCTGTCGCACATCAGCTATGTTCCCGACGAACGTGACCTGCAGCGGCTGGTGATCGAGCTTGGGCGGTCCAGGGGTTTGCGGGTCGCGCCCCACATCGCCCAGCGCGTCGCCGCGGCTTCGGCCGGCAACCAGGCGGTCGCCGCACAGGAGCTGGAGAAGTTCGCGCTCTATCTCGGCGCCGATCCGGCCGATCCGCGCGACGTCGACCCTGACACGGTCGATCTGCTGGGCGCGGATTCGGCCGAGGCCGACCTGATGCGGCTGGGCGATTTGGCGCTGGCCGGCCGGATGGACGGTCTGCTCGACGAGCTGGGGCGCCTTCCCCACGGCGGGTCGGAGGCGATCCCGATCCTCCGCGCCCTCCAGCGGCGGTTGCTGATGCTGGCCCCGCTTCGCGCGCGGATGGAGCGCGGCGAGAGCGTCGGCGGCGTCATGACGTCAATGGGCAAGTCCTTGTTCTGGAAGGATAAGCCATTGGTCGAGCGGCTTTTGTCGACCTGGCCGGCCGAGCGGTTGGCGGAAGCCGCGTCGCGCGTGTCCGCACTCGAGCGGCAGATCATGCTCCGCCCGCTGGCGGACGAAGCGGCGCTGGGCGAAACGCTGGTGACGATCGCGCGGGCCGTCGGGCGCGGGCGTTAGATCGGCTCGCCGGAGAGACGCTGGCAGATCAGGTCGAGCTGGTCGAGGCTGCTGTAGTGCAGCGCGACCGTGCCGCCGCTTTTGCCGTGGCTGACCTTGACCTTGAGTCCGAGCAGGTCGCCCAGCTGGCGTTCGAGCGCCTCCAGATCGGCATCGACCGCGCGCTTGGCGGCGCGCGCCGAAGCCCGGCCGATGTCATGGCCAGGCCCCGGCCGGACCTTCTGCGCGAGATGCTCGGCCTGGCGGACCGACAGGTCGCCGTCGACGATCTCATTGGCCAGCGCTTCGGGATCGGGAGCGGTGGCGATGGCGCGGGCGTGGCCCATGCTGATATCGCCTCGCAACAGCATTAAGCGCACGGCATCTGGGAGCTCGAGCAGGCGCAGCAGGTTGGCGACATGGCTGCGCGACTTGCCGACCAGCTTGCCGACCACCTCCTGGCTATGGCCGTAGCCGCTGATCAGCCGGCGATAGGCCTCGGCCTCCTCGATCGCGTTGAGATTCTCGCGCTGGATATTCTCGATCAGCGCCACCTCGGCCCGCGATTCCTCATCGAACTCGCGGATAATCGCTGGAATTTCATGGAGTTGCGCGCGCTGAGCAGCGCGCCAGCGGCGCTCGCCGGCAACCAGTTCATAGCCGTCGTCGACCGGCCGCACGAGGATCGGCTGAAGCACGCCCCGCTCGGCGATCGAGGACGCCAGCTCGGCCAGCGCGCCTTCATCGAAGACCTGGCGCGGCTGTGCCGGGTTGGGCCGGATCCGCGCGATGTCGATCGACCGGACTCCGCCTGCGGAAGATGAGGTCGAGCTCGCCGGCGGCGGCGCCTCGCCCAGCAATGCCCCCAGACCGCGGCCGAGCCCCGTCGCCTTCTTCATGCCGCCTCCGCAGCGACATGCGGCAACCGCGCCATGATCTCCCGTGCGAGCCGGACATAGGCTTCGGAGCCGGGGCATTTGAGGTCATAGATCAGCGCGGGCAGCCCATGGCTGGGCGCTTCGGACAACCGCACGTTGCGCGGCACCACCGTTTCGAACACCGACGTTCCGAGGCAGGCGCGGACATCCTCGGCCACCTGGCCCGACAGATTGTTGCGCCGGTCGAACATGGTCAATGCCACGCCGAGGATCGACAGCTGCGGATTGTAGGAAACCCGGATTCGCTCCACCGTCTGCAGCAGCTGGCTGAGCCCTTCGAGCGCGAAGAACTCGCATTGCAGCGGCACCAGCAGCTGGCGCGATGCAACCAGGGCGTTGACCGTCAGCAGCCCCAGCGAGGGCGGGCAATCGAGCAGGCAAATGTCCCATCGCCCGGCTGGCGCCTCGTCGAAGGCCTGGGCCAGCCGGTGGGTACGGTCGTCCATCCCGACCAGCTCGACCTCGGCGCCCGACAGGTCGACCGTGGCGGGAAGAAGGTCGAGCCGCGGGACCTTGGTCGCGACGACCGCCTCGACGATGCTCGCCTCGCCCAGCAACACGTCATAGGTCGACCGCTCGCGCGCGGCGCGGCTGACGCCCAGCCCGGTCGAGGCATTGCCCTGCGGATCGAGGTCCACCAGCAGCACCCGCCAGCCGATGGCCGCCAGCGCGGTCGCCAGGTTGATCGCGGTCGTGGTCTTGCCGACCCCGCCCTTTTGGTTGGCGACAGCGACGCGGATCATTGTTTCCCCCTCCGCTTGACATGATCGGCGATGATGACGGCCGATGCGGGATGAGTCCGGCTCGGAACCAGACGAAAACCACCCTGCCACGCTCGCATCGCTTCATCCAGTTCTGTTTTGGCCGATTCACCCTTGGGAAGCACCCATTTCGTCTCGCTGTGGGCCAGATGACACGCCATGCCGAGCAATCTGTCGAGCCGGGCCACCGCTCGGGCGGTGACGAAGTCGAACCTGCCCTCCAGCCGCTCGACCTTGCACTCGGCTACGGTCGCATCCGGCAGTTCGAGTTCGGTGATCGCCCGGCGCAGGAAGTCGGCTCGAAGCCGGCGCGGCTCGTTGAGGGTCATGGGGCGACCGCCGAGGATGGCGATGACCAGGCCCGGCAGCCCAGGCCCCGAGCCGATATCGCACCAGCTTCCTTTTCCGTTCGCAAAGCCAAGCAGTTGCGCGCCGTCAAGAATGTGGCGGGTCCACAATTCAGCGACGCTGTTCGGCGAAATCAGGTTTTGCTGCTGATTTTCCTCGATGAGCAACGCCGTGTACCGTTCCAGCTTCTCGAATGTTTCACGTGGAACATCCACGCGCAAAATGTCGCGGAGAGATTCGCGCGCGAATGCGCGGCCGGCGGCATCGGCGATCGCGTGAATCATGCCGCGGCGCGGATCAGGGCGAAATGGAGCGCCGACAGAGCGGCGGGAGTGACCCCCGCGACTCGCGATGCCTGGTCGAGATCCGCGGGCCCCGCCGCCTCGAGTCTCTCCCGCATCTCATTCGACAGGCCGGGCACCCGGCCGAAATCGAAACTTAGGGGAATCGCCAAGGCCCGGTCACGCGCCCGCGCCACCAGCTCATCCTTCAGACGCGAAAGATAAGGCGCATAGACGGCGTCATCGATCGCCTCGTCGGCTGCCGGGCCAGCCGGCATCCGCTCACGAATGGCGGGGAGCAGATCTTCGCGCCGGGCCCATTCGAACAAGGGTTTGCGCGCGCTGTCATCTGCTCCGAGCTCCCGCCCGGTGACGGATTCCGCCAGTGCCCCAGTCGCCACTCGATGGGACTCCAGCCGCTCGCGTACGCGCCGCGCCTGCCCCACGTCGAGCGCTCCAAGGTCCAGTGCCATCGGGCCGAGCCGCGACACCGCATTGTCCGCGCGCAGATGCAGCCGATATTCCGACCGCGCGGTAAGCATCCGGTAGGGCTCGCTGACTCCCTGGATGGTGAGGTCATCGACCATCACCCCGATATAGCTGGCGCCGCGGTCGAACCGGGCCTCCGCCAGATCCAATGCCACCGCGGCCGAGTTGAGCCCGGCGACCAGGCCCTGCGCCGCTGCCTCCTCATAGCCGGTGGTGCCGTTGATTTGCCCCGCGAAAAACAGCCCCACCACCTCGCGATGCTGCAATGTCAGCTCCAGCCGGCGCGGATCGGCATATTCATATTCAACCGCATAGCCGGGCTGGACAATCTCGCAGCGCTCCAGCCCCTCGACGCTTCGCACCAGCTCGACCTGCACGTCCGTCGGCAGCGAGGTCGAGATCCCGTTGGGATAGACGAGGTGCGTATCCAGCCCTTCCGGCTCAAGGAAGATCTGATGGCCGTCACGGTCGCCGAAGCGATGAATCTTGTCCTCGATCGACGGGCAATAGCGCGGCCCCCGCCCCTCGATTGCCCCGGCGAACAGCGGGGAGCGGCCGAGGCCGGCGCGAATGACGTCATGACTTCGCGCGTTCGTCCTTGTCATTGCGCAGGAAAGTTGGGGCAGCCGGGCCGGATCCGGGTCCAGCGCCATGGTCCAGTCGTCGCGGTCGCTCGGCTGCACCTCGGTCCGGGCCCAATCGATCGTCCGCCCGTCGAGGCGCGGCGGGGTTCCGGTCTTGAGCCGGCTGTCTGCAAGGCCCAGCTCGCGCACCTGGGCGCCAAGCGCGCTGGCCGCCCTCCCACCAAGGCGACCGCCGCGCCAGCGCTCCTCGCCGCGGAACATGGTCGCTCCCAAGAAGGTCCCGGTCGTGAGGATCACCGCGCGCGCATCAATGAGCGAGCCATCGGCCAGTTGTACGCCTTGGACCGCGCCACCGGCCATCCGCAGCGTTACTGCCTCCCCCTCGATGACCAGGACGCCGCTTTCGTCAACCAACCGGGCAACGGCTTCGCGATAGAGACGGCGATCCGCCTGTATTCGCGGGCCGCGCACCGCGCTGCCCTTGCTGGCATTGAGCATCCGGCGGTGAATGGCAGCCCGATCGGCAGCATGGGCCATGATGCCGCCCATCGCATCGACTTCCCGCACCAGATGGCCCTTGCCCACTCCCCCAATCGAGGGGTTGCAGCTCATTTGGCCGAGGTCGTCGGCGCGGAAGGTCAGCAGCGCAACGCGCGCGCCGCGACGCGCCGCGGCACAAGCCGCCTCGCAACCCGCATGACCCCCGCCGATGACTAGCACGTCGAACATGGGGCCGCCCCATACATGCGCTTGAACCGAGCCTCAATGTTCCACGTGAAACGGCATCACAGGTGTCCGGGGACAGCCGAGAAGCGCAGTCCCTACTTCCCAAGGCAGAAGCGGCCGAACAGCGCGTCCAGCAGCTCCTCGACCCCTGCCCGCCCGGAAATGCGGTCAACGGATTGTCGTGCGCTTCGAAGCTCCTCGGCGATCAGGACCGGATCAGCCAAATGGGATGCCCGCTCGAGGGCGGCCGCCGCCTCTTGCAGCAACTCATGCTGCCGGCGATCGAGGGCCAACTCATCGCCCTTGGGAAGCAGCGTCCGGGCGCAAGTCACCAAGATGCGCACAAGCTCCTCCAATCCCTCGCCGGTGACCGCCGAAACCGGCAAGCCCGATGCGCCCTCGCGCAGATCCGATTTCGCAGCGACCCGGATCAGGCCCGGATGATCCGGAGGCGGATCCGCCCCCAGCCACAACAGCAGGTCGGCGCGCTGGGATTCGCTCCGTGCGCGATCGATGCCGATGCTCTCGACGGCATCTCGGGATTCGCGCAGGCCGGCGGTATCGACCAGCACGAACGGCACTCCCCCGATTGCGATCGGCACCTCGATCACGTCGCGCGTCGTCCCGGCGATGTGGGTGACGATCGCCTTCTCGCTCTGCGCCAGGGCATTGACCAGGCTCGACTTGCCGGCATTCGGAGGCCCCGCGACGACGACCCGTATGCCGTCCCTCAGCGGCTCGACCCGCGGGGCACGGACCAACAGCGCCATCTCATCGGCCAGCTCCCCGATCGCTGGCGGCAGATCGAACCCGGCCGCACCCTCATCCTCGTCGGCGTAATCGATGGCCACTTCGGCCTGCGCCGCGAAGCCGAGCAGCCGCTCGCGCCAATCGTCGAGCCGCCTGCGCAACGCGCCGCCGGCGCGGGCCATCGCCGAGCGCCGCTGCAGTTCGGTTTCAGCGGTAAGCAGATCGGCCAGCCCTTCGGCCTCGGTCAGGTCGATCCGGCCGTTAGCCAATGCGCGGCGGGTGAACTCGCCTGGCTCGGCGAGACGAACGCCCGGTTGGGCGAGCAAGGCCGTGATCAGGGCATCGACCGTGGCCCTGCCGCCATGACACTGATATTCCACGATATTTTCACCGGTGGCACTGTTCGGCGCATCGAACCGAATCAGCAATGCCTCGTCGATGATCGATCCATCACGCGGATCGGTCAGCCTGCGGAGCGTGGCCGTGCGCGGTGGCGGCACCGCTCCGGCAATGGCCTCGGCGGCGGCAAATGCATGAGGCCCGCTGGTCCGGACCACGGCAATCGCCGCCGGCGGGCGGCCGCTCGACAGGGCAACGATGGTATCGGCGGCCGAAGCCTCGCCCATCAGCCCATCAGCCGCCCAAGGCCGACGTGGGGGTCGACCCAGCCATCGTAGACCATCTTGACCGCGACATAGAGGATCACCACCAGGCCGACGTAGGCGATCCAGCGATAGCGCTCGATATATTTGGCGATGATATTGGCGGCGATGCCCATCAGCGCGACGGCGAAGACCAGTCCGACGATGAGGATTCCGGGATGCTCGCGGGCCGCGCCGGCCACCGCCAGAACATTGTCGAGGCTCATGCTGACGTCGGCAATGGCCACCGCCCAGGCGGCGGCGGCAAAGCTCTTGGCAGGCTTCAGGCCGCTATGCTCGTCGCCATAGACTTCCGGCGAGCCGCTGCTTTCGCCGACATGGCGGAGGTCGCGCCACATCCGCCATGCGACCCACAGCAGCAGCAGCCCGCCGACCAGGATCAGGCCGATGATCTGCATCAGCTGGGTGACGATCAACGCGAACAGGATGCGCAGCACCAGCGCCGCCATCACGCCGATCACGATCACCTTCCGGCGCTGTTCCGGAGGAAGGCCGGCCGCCAGCGCACCGACGACGATGGCGTTATCGCCCGCCAGCACCAGGTCGATGAGCAGCACCTGGACGAAAGCGGCAAAGGCCGCAGGCTCGGTGATGTTTGAGAAATCCTTGACGATCGACGCCCAGATTTCGGCGGGCCCGCCGAACCCTGTTGCGGTCGTCGCGCTCGCGGCGGCCAGCAGCATGTCGATCATCAAATGCATCCCCTCTTATGGCTGTGGAACGCCAAAGCGGCGGAGAGCCGCTTGGTTCCCCTACTGGTTCATGCTGGCGAAGAAGTCCTCGTTGGACTTGGCATCCTTCATTTTGTCCAGCAGGAACTGCATCGCGTCGACCGTGCCCATCTGCATCAGGATCCGGCGCAGCACCCACATCTTCGACAGCACGGCCTGATCGACCAGCAGCTCTTCCTTGCGGGTGCCGGATTTGCCGACATCGAGCGAGGGGAAGATGCGCTTGTCGCTGACCTTGCGGTCGAGCACGATCTCGCTGTTGCCGGTGCCCTTGAACTCTTCGAAGATGACTTCGTCCATCTTCGATCCGGTATCGATCAGCGCGGTGGCGATGATGGAAAGCGAGCCGCCTTCCTCGATGTTGCGCGCGGCGCCGAAGAAGCGCTTCGGCCGCTGCAACGCATTGGCGTCGACGCCGCCGGTCAGCACCTTGCCCGAGGAGGGGACGACGGTGTTGTAGGCGCGGCCCAGACGGGTGATGGAGTCGAGCAGGATGACGACGTCCTTCTTGTGCTCGACCAGCCGCTTGGCCTTCTCGATCACCATCTCGGCGACCTGGACGTGGCGCGAAGCCGGCTCGTCGAAGGTGGAGCTGATCACTTCGCCGTTGACGCTGCGCTGCATGTCGGTGACCTCCTCCGGCCGCTCGTCGATCAGCAGCACGATCAGGAACACCTCCGGATTATTGTCGGTGATCGCCCGGGCGATGTTCTGCAGCAGCACCGTCTTGCCGGTGCGCGGCGGGGCGACGATCAGCGCGCGCTGGCCCTTGCCGAGCGGCGAGACGATGTCGATCACGCGGGCGCTCTTGTCCTTGATGGTCGGGTCGAGCGTGTCGAGCTTGAGCTTCTCATCCGGGTATAGCGGGGTCAGATTGTCGAAATTGACCCGGTGGCGGACCGCGTCCGGGTCGTCGTAGTTGATCTGGGTGACCTTGGTCAGCGCGAAATAGCGCTCGCCGTCCTTGGGCGCCCGGATTTCGCCCTCGACGGTATCGCCGGTGCGAAGCCCGAAGCGGCGGACGACGTTCGGGGCGACATAGATGTCGTCGGGCCCGGCGAGGTAATTGGCCTCGGGCGAGCGAAGAAAGCCGAAGCCGTCGTTGAGGACTTCGATCGTGCCCTGCCCATTGATCTCGGCGCCGCTTTCGGCCCGGACCTTGAGGATGGAGAACATCAGGTCCTGCTTGCGCATCGTCGACGCGCCCTCGATCCCCATCTCCTCGGCTTGCGCGACGAGGTCGGCAGGAGTCTTCTTCTTGAGGTCCTTGAGATGCATTAAGTGATACTTTCGAAACGGAATTTATGAATGTGAAACGCCGCGGCAGGACGCCGAAGTTGGGACGACAGGGGGTCGCACCGGCGAATATGGGAAGTCGGGCCGATGCAGCCGTCTTGATTCCGGCGTTAAGATTGGCCCCTGACCAAGTCAATATGGGTTGCTACCGACCTTCGCAACAAGGTCGCCGACAGTGTCGCGGAAGCAACTAGTGACAGAAACTCCTCGACGATCCGCGCCCGTTCAGAACGGCCGGACAATCGCCAGCACGACGATGATCGCGGTGAGGATGCCCGGCAGCTCGTTCATCAGCCTGAGCTTCCTGTCGTTAAGCTCGCGATGGCCCGCGGCCAGCTTCTTGCCATAGGCACCGATCCAGCCCTGGTAGCCGGTCAGGACCAGAACCAGCAGGAGCTTTGCGGTGAACCAGTACTGGCCCCAGATGTTGAGGTGCACGGCCAGCATCAGCCCCAGCGTCCAGACGACCAGCATCGCCGGAGTCAGGATGATGGTCCGGGCCTTGTCCTCGCGCTCGATCCAGGCGCGGTCCTCGGCAGATCCGGGCGCCGTCGCCTGGTGATGGATATAATAGCGCGGGACGATGAACAGGCCCGCGATCCAGAAGATGACGAAGGTCAGGTGCCCCGCCTTGACCCAAAGGTAGGCGGCGCCAAGGAAGCCCTGATATTGGGACAGGAATTCCATCAATCCCCCCGGCCTTTCACCAGCCTGACAAGTTGTTCGACATGGGCGATCGGCGTGGTCTGCTGGATCCCATGGCCCAGGTTGAAGATGTGGGGCCGGTCGGCGAAAGCGTCAAGGATCCGGCTCACCGCAGAGCGTAGCGGCTCCCCGCCGGAGATCAGCGCCAGCGGGTCGAGGTTGCCCTGGATCGGCAGGCCGGCCGGAAGCTCCCTGGCCGCCCAATTGGGATCGACCGTCTCGTCCAGTCCGATCGCGTCGACGCCGGTCTCGGCCGCATAAGCGCGCAGTTTGCCGCCCGCGCCCTTGGGAAAACCGATGATCGGGGTTTGCGGATGGCGACGCTTGAGCTCGCCCACGATCCAGGCGGTGCGTGCGATGACCATTTGCTCGAACTGCCCCGGGGACAGGCTCCCAGCCCAGCTGTCGAACAATTGCACCGCATCGACCCCCGCCTCGATCTGTCCCGACAGATAGTCGACCGTGATCCGCGACACGATGTCGAGGATCCCATCCATTTTCCCCGGATCGGAATAGGCAAGCTGACGAGACTCGGACTGGTCGCGGCTGCCCTGGCCGGCGATCATGTAGGTCGCCACCGTCCAGGGAGAGCCGGCAAAGCCCAGGAAAGTCGTCTGGGGCGACAATTCGGCCTTTACCCGCCGCACGGTCTCGTAGACGGGCAAGAGCCGCTCCATTGCCGGCTGCAGATCATGGATCCTCGATTCCGCCATCCGCGGAGCAAGCCTGGGTCCCTCGCCGGCGGCGAACGTCAGGTCCATTCCCATGGCATGAGGGACGACGAGAATGTCGGAGAAAAGGATCGCTCCGTCGAAAGCAAAGCGGCGCAGCGGCTGGAGAGTGATCTCGGCCGCTGCGTCCGGGTCATAAGTCAGGTCGAGGAAGCCGCCCTTGGCTGCCCGCAGCTCGCGATACTCGGGCAGGTAGCGGCCCGCCTGGCGCATCAGCCACATCGGCGCCGGATCTCTCCGCTCGCCCTTCAGGACGGCCAGCAAGGGCTTGTCGGCAATGTCGGGCGCAGAGTCAGGCTGGGCCGGGGCCACCCTCATTTCTCCCTTATATTTATAGATAGAAGATAGATGGATTGGATGGGGCGTTGGCAGCGGGATTTAAGCGAGCCTCCCGACTTTGCCAACAGGTCGCGCATCGGCGCGAATCGGGGGATTTTGACGAGTCGCTCGACTCGGCTCCCGGGATTCACAGCCTGTGGATGGCGATTTTCCCCTGTGGACAGAGTCTCGAATCCGCTCGCAACGCATCGGAGCCGATCCAGCCCATTGGGTGATCCCCCTCTTCGCGCTAGGAGGATACAGCGACTTTTCCACAGACTAATCCACCGGAGCGCTATGTCCTTGATATTGGCCAGCAACAGCCAGATCCGCCGGCAGATGCTAGGGCAGGCAGGGGTGCAGTTCGAGGTGCGCTCGCCCCAATTCGACGAGGATGAGGCCAAGCAGCAGGGGTTGGACGGCGAGCGGCTCGCCAGCTTGCTGGCCGAGGGCAAGGCGGCGTCGATCGCCGCCGGGGCGGAAGACTGGGTCATTGGCAGCGACAGCAGCGTCAGCGCCGATAACGTCCGCTATTCGAAGCCCAGGGATCGCGACGAGGCTGCCGCCCATCTCCGCGCCTTCTCAGGCCGGACCCTGCAGCTGTCGAGCGCCGTGGCACTGGCGCAAGATGGCAAGGTCGATTGGAGCCATGCCGAAACCGCGCGGCTTCAAGTGCGGTCCTTGAGCGAGGCCTTCATCCAATCCTACCTCGACCAGGAGTGGCCCGAGGTCGGCTATTGCGTCGGCGTGTTCCGCATGGAAGGGCGAGGCGTTACCCTGTTCGACAAGGTCGAGGGCAGCCATTTCACGATTCTCGGAATGCCCCTGATTCCCCTCCTCGGCGCGCTGCGGGCACGCGGCCTGATGCCGTCATGACGTCGCTTCCCCCTTCGACCGGGCTCATGACAGGCTATGCCGAGGTGATCGGCGACCCCATCGAGCACAGCCTGTCGCCGCTGATCCATGGCTTCTGGCTCGAGGCGCTCGGAATCGAGGCCCGCTACGACCGACGCCGCGTCGCGCGCGCCGAGCTCGCCGCCTACATCGCCGAAAAGAAGGCTGATCCCGACTGGCGCGGGTCGAATGTCACCATGCCGCTGAAGCTCGACGCCGTCGCGCTGGCGGACGGTGCCGCCGACTGGGCGGTCGCGGCGGGTGCCGCCAATGTGCTGATGCCTCGCGAAGGTCACATCATCGCCGCCAATACCGATGTCGGCGCCATCGCCTCCCTGCTGAGCAAGCTCCGCCGAGCAAAGGCTTCGATGGGCAGCGTCACCCTGCTCGGCAATGGCGGAGCCGCGCGCGCCGCCCTGGTGGCGCTGAAGCTGGTCGGGATCAGCGCGGTCCGGATCCAAGCCCGAGACCTCGCCGAGGCGACCAAGCTCTGCGTCGAGTTCGGCCTCGATACCGGCCCAGCACCTTTCACCGATCCGATCGCCAGCGACGGTCTGATCAACGCCACGCCGCTGGGGATGGCGGGGCGCCAATGCCTCAATTGCGATCTATCGAACATGACGGCGCAGGGGTGGGTGTTCGACATGGTCTATGATCCCCAGGACACCCCCTTGCTGAAGGCGGCGCGGGAACGGGGGCTGGCCACGGTCTCCGGCCTCGACATGCTGATCGAGCAGGCCGCCACCAGCTTCCGCCTGTTCTTCGGCCAGGATGCGCCACGTGATCGCGATGCCGAACTTTGGCAAAGGCTTCGCCCATGATCACGCTGGCGATCACCGGCTCGATCGGCATGGGCAAGTCGACCGTGGCCGCGATGTTCTCCGACGCCGGAATCCCGACCTTCGACGCCGACGCGGCCGTTCGCGGACTGCAGGGGCCCGGCGGCCGGCTGGTGCCGCTGATCGAAGGGCGCTTTCCCGGAACGACCCGCGATGGCGCGGTCGATCGCGAGGCGCTGTCAGCCGCCGTGCTCGGCGACCGCGACGAGCTGGCGGCGCTGGAGGCGATCGTCCACCCCGCGGTCCATCATGAGCGGACCCGCTTCATCGTCCAACACGGCGGCGCGCCGGCCCTGCTGTTCGACATTCCCTTGCTGTTCGAAACCGGGGGCGCGGAAACGTTCGACAAGATCATCGTCGTCTCCGCCCGGCCCGAGTTGCAGCGCGAACGGGTGCTGTCGCGGCCCGGCATGACCGAAGAAAAGTTCGCTCAAATCCTGGCGCGCCAGATGCCGGACGAGGAAAAGCGAAAGCGCGCGGACTTCATCGTCGACACGTCCGGCACGATGGACGAAACCCGCGACCAGGTACGCAATATCCTGACTTGTCTCGGCCTGCCGACGGGTGTTTAAGAAAGTCATGCGCGAAATCGTTTTCGACACGGAGACCACGGGGCTCTCCCCCGCGGGGGGCGACCGCATGGTCGAAATCGGCTGCATCGAGATGATCGGGCGGGTCGAAACCGGGCGTCATTTCCATTGCTATTTCAATCCCGAGCGGCTGATGCCGAGCGAGGCGGAGGCTGTTCACGGCCTTTCCAGCATCTTCCTGTCGGACAAGCCGCTCTTCTCGGACAAGGCGGAAGAGTTGCTCGATTTCATCGGCGACGCGCCGCTGGTCGCGCACAATGCCGGCTTCGATTTCGGCTTCCTCAATCATGAGCTAGAGCGCTGTGGCCGAACCTCGGTCTGCATGAGCCGGATGGTCGACACGCTGATGTTGGCCCGTTCGCGTCACCCGGGCGCCAAGCACAGCCTTGACGCGCTCTGCACCCGCTACGGCGTCGACCGCTCGCAGCGAGTCAAGCATGGCGCGCTGCTCGACGCGCAATTGCTGGCCCAAGTCTATATCGAACTGACGGGCGGACGGCAGATCGGACTGGGTCTCGTCGCCGAGGCGCCTGGCAGCGTCACCGTCGCGCTGACTCCTGCCCGCCCCGCGCCGAGCGTCGTTCGGGAGCCCCGCCCCCATGCCGCTCCGCTCGAGGAAGTCGCCCGCCATCGCGCCTTCCTCGCCAAGATCGTCAATCCCTTGTGGGATCGATTCCTCGCTCCCACCTCGGAACGCGGCGCCGCCTGACTCCGTTAGGCCTAAGCGCCGGCTGGAGATGAAAGGAGAGCCATTATGGACATTCGGGTCGCGGGTCATCAGGTCGATACCGGCGAAGCGCTCCGTTCCCATGTCTCCGATCGATTGTCGGCCATCGCCGACCGCTATTTCTCCCGCGCCGTGGCGGCCAATGTCACCTTCGGTCGCGGACCCTATGAGGATTTCACCTGCGACATTGTCGCCCCCGTCGTTCAGGGCGTGGTCCTGAAATCGTCGAACCGCGCCAATGATGCGCACATCGCCTTCGACGGCGCGGCCGACAAGATCGAGAAGCAGCTCAAGCGCTACATGGGCCGGCTGCGAGAGCGGCGCGGCGAGGGTGATGGCGCCGGCGTTCCAGAAAACGCCGCCTACACCGTCTTCGCCGCTCCGCTTGACGAGGAAGAGCCGCTTCCGCCGGCCCCGGCGATCGTCGCCGAGACTAGGGTTGACATCCCCGAGGCCAGCGTTTCCGACGCGGTGATGATGCTCGACCTTAGGAACACCAACGCGCTGATGTTCCGCAATCCCAAGAGCGGCGAGTTCAACATGGTCTATCGCCGGGATGACGGAACGATCGGCTGGGTCGAACCTTCGTCCAAGTGACAACAGCCGTTTCGCTCGGCTAACGGCGTTGCGGTCAAGTCCTGCGCGTTGCGCCAGTCCTGGAACCTAATTGATGCAGCTTTCCGATTTTCTCGACTTTGATGCGATCCGGGTCGATTTGGCCGCCGGCAACAAGCGCCAGCTCCTCAACCAGCTGTCGCAGATTGCCGCCTCGCGCCTGTCATTTGATCCATCCGAGATTGCCGACGCGATCGCCGAGCGGGAGCGACTGGGCTCGACCGGGTTCGGCGGGGGGGTCGCCATTCCCCACGGCAAGCTGGACATGATCGACCGCGTCTATGCGATGGTGGTCCGGCTGGCCGCGCCGATCGATTACAAGGCGATTGACGGGCAGCCCGTAGACCTTGCTTTCCTGCTGCTGTCGCCGCCCGATGCGGGGGCCGAGCATTTGAAGGCGCTGGCCGCGGTCAGCCGGCTGGTCCGGCACGCCGGGATCGTCGACAAGCTGCGCGGCGCCCGCACCCGCGACGCCATGGCCGCGGTGCTGATCGGCGCCGAGGAGCGGGATGCGGCCTGACGTTGCCGAACCTCGACCGACGGGCGAGGAGGCACATCTGCGGGCCCTGGAGGCGCTCTATGCCTCCGCGCCGGTCAACCAGCTGTTCCGCTCGGACCTTATCCTGCCCGAAGCAGGCCGCAGCGAGATTCGCTTCATCGTCGCGCCGGACAGTTTTCACGCGGCCGGTGCGGCCCACGGCACGCTCTACTTCAAGATGCTGGACGATGCCGCTTTCTACGCCGCCAACGGGCTGGTCAGCGACCGCTTCCTGCTGACCACGGCCTTCAACCTCCATTTCACCAAGCCGATGCGCTCCGGGGAGGCGCGGGCGGAAGGTCGATGGATCTCGGGCAAGCGGCGGGTCTTCGTCGCCGAGGCGCGGATCGTCGATTCCGAAGGCGAGGAATGCGCCCGGGGCACCGGCACATTCATGCGCTCGCACATCGCGCTCAGCGGCCTGGACGGATATCGGCTTGGCTGAACGCTTGCCTGCCCATGTCGAGGCCGCCGCGCTGCTTCGTCGCGTCGAGGCCGACGGAGGCTTCGGAACCGTCGTCAAGCGCGGCGATCCCGACCGGGGCTCGCTGGTCCTTCTCATCAGCCGAAGGGGCGGACATCAGGCCTGCCTGGAGCGGGCATTGGCCAGCGACGGACGCTATCGCTGGCAGCGGGTCGGGCCAGCCAATGGGGCGGACGCTGGAACTTTGGCGGATTGGAGCCAAAAACGCATCCGGTTCGATGAAGATCTCTGGTTAATTGAACTGGACATCGCGGACCCCGAACGGTTCATCGCTGAAACGACCGTTGAAGGTTGACCGGTCGATACTGATCCGAAATCAGGGCTTTCACTACCACGCGGGGGGCGTCCGCATATCGGCATGTAGGCCGAATTGAGATGCCACGCAGTCGGGGAGTCACCTCTTGGCGGAGCGCTGCTTCCAAGCAGCATGTCAACGGGCCGGCTCACCGCAAATGACACGGCCTGCATGCTTATTCCAATTCGATCCACCCTACTGGTGATTGCTGCCCTGAGCGCCTCTTCGGTCGCTCCCGCCCAGGTCAATCCGGCCGCGGAGCCGTTGCCCGCGTCCGAATGGACTCCGCTCCCCGAAGTATCTGCCGAGCAGTTGCTTCAGCTGGAGGTCGATCCCCTGGCCCCGCAGGCGGAAGAGGAGGAAGCAGAAACCCAGGAAGAGGTGATCGAACCGGGCGCGACGCTCGCCGAGACGGTCGCCCAGCTGCGCGGCACCGATCCCGGCAGCCGCGAGCTCGAATGCCTTGCCGGCGCCATTTATTTCGAGGCCAAGAGTGAAAGCCTGGCCGGCCAGCTCGCCGTCGGCCACGTCATCGCCAACCGCGCCGATTCCGGCCGATTCCCGTCGAGCTACTGCGGCGTCGTTTATCAGCGCAGCCAGTTCAGCTTCGTCCGCGGGCGCTCGATGCCCTATATCCCGCGCGCCAGCCGCGACTGGGAGGAGGCGGTGGCGATCGCCAAGATCGTCGACCAGCAACTGCATCCCTCGCCGATGGGCAAGGCCCTGTTCTTCCACGCCCGGCGGGTCTCGCCAGGCTGGAGGCTGACGCGGGTAGGAACGCTCGGCAACCACGTCTTCTACCGATAGCCGTCTTCCGGTCGGTCTCCATTTGTTCTAGGCCATATCCATGGCCTCGAGTCCGATTCCCGATTGTTTCCTTGATGGGCCGCCGATCGCCGCCGAAGTGGCGCGCGGGGTCACTCGGCTATTTTGCCGGCATGACCTGTTCGCCATGTGCGAGGTGCCGCTGCCCAATGGGCGCCGTGCCGACCTGATGGCGATCGGGCCCAAGGGCGAGCTGACCATCGTCGAGATCAAGGTGGCCAAGGCCGACCTGCTCGGCGACCAGAAATGGACCGATTATCTCGATTATTGCGACCGATTCTTCTGGGCGGTGCCGCAGCCTCTGGCATCGATCTGCGACGGCGAGCGGTTCCTGCCCGAGCATGCCGGGCTGATCGTCGCCGACCGCTATGACGCGGTGGTGATGCGCGAGCCGTCGACCCGGCCTCTGGCCCCGGCGAGGCGCAAGGCGGAAATGCTGCGCTTCGCGCGCCGTGCCGCGCGACGCCTATCGGCCCAGATCGATCCGTCCCTCGGCGACGCGTTCTAGTTGACGCTGGGCCCGGCGGCCTTCTTCTTGGTCGACTTGACCGTTTCGATCAGCTTCAGGATCTGCGGGTTGCGCGTGTTGCGCCTGGCATAATCGCGGGGGCTTAGGCCGGCCACATGATCCGCCTTGTCCGGGTTGGCCCCGGCCTCGAGAAGCATTCCGACGATCCGCGGTTGATTGGCCTGCACGGCCGCCGACAGCGCCGTCTCCCCAGCCCGGTTGTCGAGGTCGATCCTGGCGCCCCGATCGATCATGTAAACGGCGGCCTGTTCGAATCCGATGCGGGCCGCGATGTGCAGCGCGGTGTCGCCATTGGCATCGGGAATGTTTGGATTGGCGCCGTTGTTCAGCAGGAAACCGACCCAGTCCACCTCGCGCTTCCGGGTCACAATGTGCAACGCTGTGTCGCCCTTGTATCCCTTGTAGTTGACCACCCGGGACCCAGGCTCCTTGATCAACGGTACGGCCGTGGCGTTGTCGCCTTTCCTGACCGCTTCGAGGAACGCCTCGCCCTGCGAACCTTGCGAACTGAATGACGCTTGCCCGACGGCAGGAACGGCCGCGGCCGCAATTGCCAGCGCCAATCCCGCTCTCGCCCAACTCCTCATCACCACTTCCCTTTAGAACCTGCCTTGATCTGGCCGCCTTGGCGGACCAACTGTGACCTATCCATGAATAGCGCAAGAGCCTTTTGGGAAAAGCCCCTGTCGTCGCTCGACCGCGGCGAGTGGGAGGCGCTGTGTGACGGCTGCGGCCGATGCTGCCTGCACAAGCTGGAGGATGAGGAAACCGGCGAACTGTTCCCGACCAATGTCGCCTGCAAGCTGCTCGACCGGCGGTCCGGACAATGCACCGACTATCCGAACCGCAAGAGGCTGGTCCACGATTGCGTCAAGCTTGATCCTCGCAAGCTCGACGAGCTGGAATGGCTGCCGGCGACCTGCGCCTATCGGCTGCGGTCGGAGGACAAGCCGCTGCCCGACTGGCATTATCTGATCTCGGGCAGCCGCGAGACGGTCCATGAATGCGGCCAGTCGACACGGGGCTGGACAGTCAGCGAAGTCGATGCGGGCGATCTGGAATGGCACCTTGTCGACAAGCCGCTCTGAACCATTGAGCCTGGCCGGGCTGCCCTGGCCGATCGAGCTTCGCATCCATCCTCGCGCCAGGTCGATGCGGCTGCGGCTGGACGAGGCTCGGCAAAAGCTGCTGCTCACCCTTCCCAGGCGGGCCAGCCGGAGGGCGGCGCTAGAATGGGCCGTCCGGCAAGCCCCATGGGTCGAGGCGCAGCTCGCCCGGCTCGATCCCGCCGGGCCCTTTCGGCCGGGCGCCACCATCCCGCTTGAGGGCCAGTCGGTGGAGTTGCACTGGAATCCGCGCCTGCCGCGAACGCCCCGGCTGATCGGCGACCGGCTGGAGTGCGGGGGGCCGATCGAGCCCTTTCCGGGCCGGATCGAACGCTTTCTCCGCAAGCTCGCGCGCGAGCGCCTGAGCGCCGAGACGAACGCAACCGCCAATCGCGCCGGGGTGACCGTGAGATCGGTGACGGTTGGCGATGCGTCGAGCCGGTGGGGAAGTTGCTCGACCAGCGGATCGATCCGCTACAGCTGGCGGCTGGTCCTGGCTCCGCCGCACCTGCTCAAGTGGCTGGTCGCGCATGAAGTGGCGCATCGCCGCCACATGAACCACGGCCCCGCCTTCCGGGCGCTAGAGGCCGAGCTCTACGGCGGCGACGTCGCCGCTGCACGGGCCGAGCTCAGGGCGTTAGGGCCGCGGCTGAAGCGGGTCGGGCGCGGGCTCTAGATCCTGCGGCTGCCGCGGCGGCGGCATACGCTGGCTGGCTGGCGGCGGAGTGCGCTGGTTGGTTGGCGGCGGGCGATTGTCCGGATTGCGCCGAAGCACCTCGTCGAGCCATTCCTGGGTTTCGTCGGTT
The DNA here is from genome assembly GCA_035711585.1 of Sphingomicrobium sp. Taxonomy (GTDB): domain Bacteria; phylum Pseudomonadota; class Alphaproteobacteria; order Sphingomonadales; family Sphingomonadaceae; genus Sphingomicrobium. Next base: position 12,691 of record DASTCB010000037.1, on the reverse strand, counting down.
TCCACCGGAGCGAGTGGATCGGCCGGCTCGCCGCCGATGGGGTAGCCATCGGCATCGACCAGCGGCTCGGACTCGACATAGTTGAAACCCCATGCCTCCTCATCCGGCTCCAGCTGCCAGTCGGGCATTGGCGCTTGCGTCTGGAACTGCTCGACCGGCCGCTTGGCGACCGCCGTCTTCATGAACGCCGAAAAGGCGCGCGCCGGAGCGGTCCCGCCCTGAAGCCCGGCGACCGGGCGCGCATCGTCACGGCCCATCCAAACGCCGGTGGTCAGCCCGCTCGAAAAGCCGATGAACCAGCCGTCCTTGTTGGATGAGGTGGTGCCGGTCTTGCCGGCCACTGGCCGGCCGATCTGCGCCGCGCGGCCGGTGCCTGACAATACCGCCGACTGGAGCATGTCGGTCATCCCCGCCGCCACCCAGGGGGCGACCAGCACTCGCTGCTCATCCCCCTGGTGCTGGTAGAGCAGGCGATTGTCGGCGGTCACGACCTTCCGGATCGCGTAGGGCGTCACGCTGACCCCGCGGTTCTGCACGGAGGCGAAGGCGCGGGTCATGTCTATCAGCCGCACGTCGCTGGTGCCCAGCACCATCGACGGGAAGGTCGAGATCTTCCCCGAGATGCCGAACCGCCGGGCCATGTCGGCGATGGTCCCAAAGCCCAGCGCGTCACCGATCTTGGCGCTGATCGTGTTGATCGAGCGGGCGAAACCCTCGCGCAGGGTCACCGGCCCTGAATAGGTGCGGGTCGAGTTGCGCGGGGTCCAGCCGTCGATGGTGATCGGCTCGTCGACGATCGTGTCGTCGGGCTTCATCCCCGATTCCAGCGCGGACAGATAGACGAATAGCTTGAATGCCGATCCCGGCTGGCGTTCGGCCTGGGTTGCGCGGTTGTAGATCGAATCGACATAGTCGCGGCCGCCGACCATCGCCTTGACCGCGCCGTCCCGGTCGATCGCCACCAGCGCGCCCTGCGCGCCGGGCGGCGTATAGCTGTTCACGGCCTGGTTGGCCGCCTTCTGCATGCCGAGGTCGAGCGTGGTCCACACGTCGATCGGCTCGCTGGTCTCGTCGATCAGTGTGTCGAGCTGGGGCAGCGCCCAGTCGGTGAAATAGCGGACGCTGTCCTGTTTGGCGGTGGGTTGGACCTTGATCTCGGCCGGGTCGACCCCGACCGCCGCCGAGGCCGGAAGGAAGCCATTCTCAACCATCGAGTTCAGCACCACTCCGGCGCGACCGCGCGCCGCCTCGACGTCCGCGGTTGGCGAATAGTTGGACGGGGCCTTGACCAGTCCGGCGATGATCGCCGCCTCGCCGAGGCTCAGCCGCTCCGCGCCATGGCCGAAGAAGGTGCGGCTGGCGGCGTCGATGCCATAGGCGCCGCCGCCGAAATAGACCCGGTTCAGGTACAGCTCGAGGATCTGGTCCTTGGAGAACTTGCGCTCGATGGCCAGCGCCAGCACCCCTTCCTTGACCTTGCGGCCGAAGGTGCGGCTGTTGGTCAGGAAGATGTTGCGCGCCAGCTGCTGGGTGATGGTCGAGCCGCCCTGGCGCCAGCTGCCGGTCTCGAACCGCACCTTGAGCGAGCGCGCCATCCCGACGGGGTCGACGCCGATATGGCCGCGGAACCGCCGATCCTCGACCGCGATCATCGCCGAGCGCATGGTCGCCGGTATCTCTTCGTAGCGGAGCCAGCGTCCGAAGCTCGGGCCAAGCGAGACCAGCAGGGTCCCGTCGGCCGATCGGACCCGGACCATCTGGCCGAGGTCGGACCGCTTCGTCAGTTGCTCATAATCGGGCAGCTGGGAGATCGCCACCGCGACGGCCACGACCAGCGCCAGCAGGCCGAGCACGCCGGCCGCGAGCCCCCATTTGAGGGTGGAGATGATGATTCCCTTGGCTCGGGACGGAGACGACGAGGCCATTGGCTGGAATCCCTATTGGCTAAGGCTGGTCCGGACAAGCGCCAGATTGGCGTTGGCGTTCATCGTCCGAAATGAAGGATGAAGCCTCCGTTAACCTTGTTTCAACGCGGTGCGCTTAGCCTCGGGATCATGGTTGGCCCACGTTCCATCCTCAAATGCTTCGCGCTCGCCGGCGCATTGGCCCTGCCCGCGCCTGCCTCGCCGCAGGATGTGAGCGCGCCCTGTCGCCTGTGCAGCCCGGACGATGGCAAGAACGAGGACAAGCCGAAGACGCCGGTCAGCCTCGACGTGGAAACCAGCCTCGACTTCGACCGGCTGATCCTCGCCAGTCGGGGCATCGGCAGCGCCGAGCTGGGGCCCGACGGGGCGCGGATCGTCAGCGGCTCGGTGGCCTCGATGGGGGCGCGGGCCATGGTCGGCGAGGTCGTCGTCCGCGGCGAGCCTGGTCGCCCCCTTCGCGTCGTGCTTCCCGACAACATCGAGCTTTTTGGCCTGGCGGGAGGAACGATCCAGCTCGAATCGATTCGTTCCGACCTGCCGTCGATGCCGAAGCTCGACTCCAACGGCACGCTTCGCTTCCGATTCGGCGGCTCGGTGCGAATTGTCGGGGATGCCGACGGCGAGTTCCGTGGCAGCATCCCGCTCGACGTCGAATATCTTTGATGCGCCGGCCCGACGATCTCCCCGGAACGAACCAATGTTTAACGGCCCGGAAACCATATCGTTGAGCGAAGCCGTAAGCGGTCAGGGTTAATAGGGCGGATACCGGATTGGACGGATTTGTGCCGGCCAGCCGCCATGTTTCGAAAACCAAGTGGGGAATAAACATGACCAAATTCGTTCGCCTGGCGGCGCTGGCCGCCGCCGCCACCATCGCCGCGACGCCGGCGTTCGCCGTTCCGGTTTCCGGCCAGGCGCCGACCGCCACGGCGCGGATCACCAAGCCGCTGACGCTGACCCGCGTCGACGACCTCGATTTCGGCGAGATCATCGTCCAGGGCAGCGACACCGTCGAGATCGAGTATGACACCGGCACCCGCAACTGCGGCGATCCGGCCAACCTGACCTGCCAGGGCGCCCACAAGCGCGCCGAATATCATGTCACCGGCACCAACAACCAGGACGTGACCATCGTCACCCCGGACGTGGTTCTGTCGCATTCCAACCCCGCCGTCACGGACACGCTGACGGTCGTCCTGCAGAGCCTGAGCACGGTCAACCTGACCAACTCGGGAACCAACGGCACCAACTTCTACGTCGGCGGTTCGATCGACATCAACGAAGATGTCGCCGAGGGCACCTACGAGGGTACGCTCGCCGTCACCGTCAATTACTAAGTGGCAAACAATCGCTCGGCTTGCCGGGCGGGACTGAGGGGCTGCCGAGCGATCGGCGGCCCCTTTTTCAATGCGGTCGGCCCGCCCAAAGGTTTCCGCGAATGGTTAGCCGAATAATAACCATTTTGGAGCCATTCTCCTCCTGACCATTTCGGAGGAAGTTTTTCATGGCTCATCTGTCGCTCGGCCGAATTGCCCGGCTGTCGCTCGTTGCACCGCTGATGATCGTTGCGGCTCCGCCGGCCCGGGCCGGGATCGGCGACCTGCTCGTCGCGCCGACCCGCGTGGTGCTCAACGGCCGCCGCGGGACCGAGGTCATCCTCAATAACATCGGCGACGACGTCGCCACCTATCGCGTGACCGCGGAGCTGCGCCGCATGACGCCGGAGGGCAAGCTGGTCGAGGTGACCGATGCCAATGCGGCCGAAAAGGCGGCGCAGGAGATGGTCCTGTTCGCGCCGCGCAAGGTCGTGCTTCCCCCCAACCAGCCGCAGGCAATCCGCCTGTCGGCCCGCGCGCCCGAAGGCCTGCCCGACGGCGAATATCGGGTACACATGCTGTTTCGCGCCGTCCCGGCGCCGACTCCGGTCACCGCTCCGGCAAAGACCGAGGGCGTCTCCTTCAAGCTGATCCCGGTCTATGGCGTGACCATCCCGGTCATCGTCCGCCTCGGCAATCTCGAGGCCAAGGCGGCGCTCAGCAACGTGCGCAAGGTGACCGGCGAAGGCGGGCGGCCCGCCGTTGCATTGGATATCAGCCGGACAGGCGACCGTTCAACCTACGGAGAGGTGCGGGTCCTCAAGCCGGGCGTGGAAAAGCCGATCGCCATGATCAGCGGTGTCGCCGTTTATACCGAAATCGGCCAGCGCACCGTTACCGTCCCCATCGATCCGGCCCAGCTGGCCAGCGCCAGCGGCGAGGTGACCGTCCAATATGTCGAGCCGACCGACACCGGGCCGGTGACCATCGCCGAAACCACGGCGGTCCTGCGCTAAGGCCGGGGCCGGCCCGGAGGCTGACCGATGCAGCGGCCCACCCGCTGGATGCGCGGCGCCCTGGCGCACGCGGCGCTGGCCCTGGCCGGCGCCGTTGCCGCATGGGCGGCAAGCCCGGTGGGCCAGGCCTGGACGGCGGATCCGGAGGAGCAATTCCTGCTCGACGTCAATATTCGTCAGCTGAGGCTGGGCGACGGCGTGCGCGCCTATCAAACGCCCGAAGGCGCCTGCATCGTGTTCGGCGACTTCCTCACCACGCTCGATGTGCCGATGAAGATCGACCTCCAGGCGAAGAAGGCCTCCGGCTGGGCATTCCGCGAGGAACATAGGATCGAAATCGACGTCGCTTCGGGGACCGCCCGGTTCGGCGACCAGCAGGAGCGGCTTTCGGAGGGGATGGTTCGCGAAACGCCCGAAGGCTGGTGCGTCGACAGCGCGGCGCTTGGTCGCTGGTTCAAGCTCGGGGTCAAGCCGATGACCTCCGGCTCGCTGCTGATGCTCGAATCCGAAGCCAAGCTCCCCGTCGAACTCGCGATCGAGCGCGAAAAGCGCGCCGCGCGCATCAAGCCGGCGGCATTGCCGCTAGAGAATCTGCCCAAGGTCAGGCTGCCCTACCGCATGTGGCGCGCCCCCGCGCTCGATTTCATCGTCAATGCCGGAGTCACTTACCAGGCCTCCACCGGCATGCGGGTCGACCGCAGCGCGTCGGTCATGGCTGCCGGCGAAATGGCTCATCTTTCCTATGACGCGATGATGTCGACCGACAGCAAGGGCAAGCCGCAGTCATTGCGAATCCATGGCTTTCGTTCCGACCCGGACGGCGGTCTGCTGGGCCCGCTCAATGCGACCCACTTCGGCTTCGGCGACGTCCAGGGGCTGCAAAGCCGGCTGATCCAGGGCTCGAGCGGACGCGGCGTCGAGGTCACCAACCGGCCCCTTCTCAACCCGGTCGCCTTCGACCGCACCCGGTTCGAGGGGGATTTGCCGGCGGGATGGGATGCAGAGCTTTATCGCAACGGAGAATTACTCGCATTTAGCCGCTCGGACGGCTCGCAGCGCTATGTTTTCGAGGATGTTCCGCTGCTCTATGGCGACAATCGCTTCGAAATCATCACCTACGGACCGCAAGGCCAAACCCGAAGCCGGCTCGAATATCTCGATGTGGCTCAACAGCAGGTGCCGGCCGGCAACACCTGGTATTGGGCCGGGATCAGCCAGCCGGGCAAGAATTTGCTGGGCAGCTTCATCGGCTCCGAAGAGCATAGCGAGCTGGCCGACGGGTCCGACAAGTTCCGCCGGCCCGACCTCCAGGCTGCGGTGCAACTCGAACATGGCCTGGACAAGCGCACCTCGGTTGGCCTGCTCGCCACCATGTTGCTGGAAGACAGTGAAAAACTGACTTTCGTCGAAGGCTCGGTGCGCCGCTCGATCGGACCGGCGATGGTCGAAGCAGCCGTCGCCCGCGATGGGCAGGGCGGTCTCGCTGCCCGCGCTCAGGCGATCGCTCGCCTGGGCAAGATCAATGTCAGCGCGGAGGCGCTGCTCGCCAATGACTTCGTTATCAAGGGCCGGCGCGAGGAAAAATATCGGGATGCCCGGCTCTCGGTCGATGCGCCGGTCAAGATCGGCCGGCAGGATTTCGTCGCCCATGGCGATCTCCGGCTGATCGACCGCGGCGGCAATGACCGGACTCTCAACGCCGCAGGCCGCCTGTCGACCAGCTTCAACGGCTTCAACCTCACCACATTCGCCAATTGGCAGCGGCGTATGAACAAGGATCCGCTGGGCCAGCCCGATCTGATCGAAGCGGGACTGATGGGCACGGGCCATATCAAGAATGTGCGGCTGCGCGGAGAAGCGACTTGGGAATTCAGCCCCGAAAGCCGGTTCCGAAGCGCCGAGCTCAGCGCCTATTGGTCCGCATCCGACCGCGTGGATTGGGAGGGCGCGGTCGCATATGATGCCTATGCCAAGCGCGGGAGGGCGCGAATCTCCCACGTCCGCCGGTTCAGCACGCTTGCGGCCGCTGCCTCGATCGAAGCCGGCACCGACGGAAGCGTCGCCGCCGGGATCAACCTCAATTTCTCGCTGGATTCGAGCCGCGGCGGCTTCAAGCTGACCAACCAGAGGCTGGCGACCACGGGTACGGTCGAAGCGAGCGTCTACCGGGATCTCAACGACAACGGCGTGCGCGACAACGCCGAGCCGTGGGAAAAGGGGGCGCTGATCACCACCGGCACCCGCGTTTCGGAGGAATCGACCGACAAGAACGGCCGCGTCCGGGTCGGCGGGCTGCAGCCTTACAGGCCGATCGCGGTCGGAATCGACACCTCCACGCTCGAGGATCCGTCGCTGACCCCGAAAAAGGCGCTCCAGGTGATCGTCCCTCGGCCTGGCGTCGCCGCCAAAATCGAAATCGGGCTGGTTGGCGCGGGCGACATCGAGGGAATCCTGGTCAAGAATGACGGCGAGGGGTTCGAAGGCCTCGATATCGAGCTGGTCGACGCGACCGGCAAGGCCGTCGCCACGACGCGCAGCGATTTCGACGGCTTTTTCCTGTTCGAACGGGTCGCCTACGGTCGCTACAGCTTCCGCCTCACGGCGGATTCCTCCCGGGCAGCGGGCGTCGAACGGGCGATCGACAAGGTCGCCGAAATCAGCCCGGACCGGACGGTCGTGCGCCTGGGCGCGATCCGCGTCGTCAAGGCACCCCAGGTTGCCCTGAACCAGGTCGTCGGGGCCGCAGCGCTAAGCCCGCATTAACCAAAAGTCGCGCCAGACGACTTTTCCGGACTTCCCAAAATCTTCCTGATATTTCAGTGATTTGAGCACAAAATCGCCAATGCCCCGGCATTAGCTGAATTTTGTGCTGGTGCGGTCGAGAAGACTCGAACTTCCACGGGCTTTCGCCCACAACGACCTCAACGTTGCGCGTCTACCAGTTCCGCCACGACCGCACTCGTGAAAAGGCAGCGCTTGAGCGGCGCTGCCCTGGGTAGGGCGCGGCCTCTAGCAAAGCCGGACATTGCTGGCAACGGGCATCCGTCGCGCAGCGGTCGTCCAGGCGGTCGGTCCATTTTGGAACAATAGTAAACAAGCCGGTAACCATGACCTGCGAATGCGGTTATGACGCGCATGATGGTCAGTCCGCTCCTCCTTCTGGCGGCTTCGGTATCGTCCCCGACGGCGGTTCAGCCGGCGGTGGCGCGCGTTGCGGAGGCTCGGCCGCTCCGGGCTACCGCCCATGCGACCGCCACCATCCGAATTATTTCCGGCGCGCGGTTCGGCCCGAGCTATGTGGCGCCCGTCGCGGGGGCCGACCGGCGCTCAGCGCGCGTGACCGACGCCGACGGCACTATTCGCGCGGCAGAACTTCTGGAATTTCAATAATTTAGCGGTTTAGCTGCCGAGCGTCACCGTGAGCTCGTCGCCGCCTTTGGGCACGTCCACTTCGGCGCTGTTGAAGCTGGCGCTGCTGCGTGGCGCGAGCACCCGGGCGGGCGGGGCGATGGTCCAGCGATGGACCAGCTGCTTGGTTTGCTTGTCGCGCAGCTCGGCGCGAATCGGCGGGACATTCTGGCTTTCGTCGGTCGGGTTGATCACCCTTCCGCTGATCGCCACCAGCTCGTTGCCGCTCTGCAGCGCCTGGCGGTCGCTGGTGGTGATCATCAACTGAAGCGGGGTCGCGCCGGCCTGGGCGATTCCGGCCCGCGCCTTCCATTCGGGCGGCGCGAAGAACCAAAAGGCGGCGGCTGCCGCTGCGATCAGCACCAATATGGACAGGATCAGCGGCCAGCGCCGCCGGGGACCTTCCTCGTCCGCGATCGGCGCATATCCGACAAATTCCTCGTCGGCGGCCGCTTCCGGAACCGGCTCATAGGAGACCGGGCCGGGCTCCACTGCCGCCTCGCGCCATTCATCGGCGATGGCCGGAGCTTCCTCCATCGCCACCTCGTCCGCGCTGGCCGGATCAAACGGCTCGCTCGACACGGCGCCCCAGGGCGACTCTTCCTCGACCGCCGGTTCGGGCTCCCCGGCGACACCCTGGTCAGCCGCGGCCTCGGCCGGGACTTCCACGGCCGGCTCCTCGACCGCCTCGGGCGAGGGTGGCGGCGGCCCGCCAAAGTCGATGTCGTCTTCGGTCGCGGGCTCGGCCAGCACCAGCTCCGTATCCTGATGCCAGCTATGCTTGCAGGACGCGCAGCGCACCTGCCGCCCGCCGGGCGGAATGGCGTCGTCCTTCACCACATATTTGGTGTCGCAGGCTGGACAGGTCAGGATCATCTGGGCTCGAAACCTCCCGGGATCGGTGAACCGGTTTAAGCAGCATTGTTCGCGCCTTGGCAAGGCGGCCCGCGCCGTGCGAAGGCTAGAAACCGGGGAAGGGAGTGAAGCTTGGCGGCAAGCATTGTCGAGTTCGACCGGGTGGGGTTGCGCTACGGCACCGGCGCAGAGGTGCTGCGCGACCTCGATTTCCGGCTGACCGAAGGCGCCTTCTACTTTCTCACGGGGCCGTCGGGTGCCGGCAAGACCTCGCTACTGAAGCTGCTCTACCTCGCCCAGCGGCCGACGCGGGGCCGGATGACACTGTTCGGTGACGAGCTGGCCCATGCGCCGCGCGAGGCGATGCCCGCCTATCGGCGTCGGATCGGCGTGGTGTTCCAGGACTTCCGACTGATCCGCCACCTGTCCGCCTTCGACAATGTCGCGCTTCCTCTGCGCATCGCCGGGCTGAGCGAGGAAGAGGTCGAAGGGCCGGTCCGCGAGATGCTGGCCTGGGTCGGCCTGGCCGACCGAGCCAGTGCCCGGCCGCCGACGCTTTCGGGCGGGGAGCAGCAACGCGTCGCCATTGCCAGGGCGGTCATCGCCCGCCCCGAGCTGCTCATCGCCGACGAGCCCACCGGCAATGTCGACGCGGCGATGGCCGAGCGTATTCTCCACCTGCTGACGGCCATGAACCGGCTGGGCACGACGGTGATTGTCGCAACGCACGATGTCGGACTGATCGCGGCGACGCCGGGGGCGCAACTGATCCGGCTCGAGAAGGGCGCGCTGGTCGACCCGACCGGAGCGCTAAGGCACCCGCCGGGCGCGAGCGCTTGGACAGCATGAAGGGCGCGGCGTTCGTCACCGATGCCGAAAGGCGGCTGATACCCTCGAGCGGGGTTCGAGGGCCCGTCCCCGTGCTCATCGCGATCATGTGCTTCGTCATGGTCGTGGTCGCCGCGGCGGGGCTGGCGCTCGCAAATACTGCTTCGGTGGTGAAGGGGGGCGTCGAACACCGCTATTCGATCCAGATCGGCGACGGGGCGGCCAAGGCGCCGGCGGCGATCGCAGCGGCCAGAGCGCAACCGGGCATAATCCAGGCCCAACAGGTGCCCCCCGAAGATCTTCGCCGGACGTTGGAACGCTGGCTCGGCCCGGCCGGACAGGAGGCGGACTTGCCTCTGCCGGCAATCATCGACGTGGAGCTTCGGCCCGGAGCCAACCCTCAGGCCATCGGTGAGGCCATCGAGCGAGCCGTGCCCGGCGCTCGCTTCATTGCCCACCGCGCAAGCCTCGAGCCCTTACTCAAGGCGCTCCGAGGCCTGACGCTGCTGGCCCTGGGGCTGGTCCTGCTGATCGCCCTGGCCAGCGCCGCCGCAGTGGTGCTGGCGGCACGGGGTGCGCTCGACACGCACCGGGGGACGATCGAGGTCATGCACGGAATCGGCGCCACCGATGACCAAGTGGCCCGGCTGTTCGTCCGGCAGATCGCCATCGACGCGCTGCTTGGTGGGTTGGCCGGGGCGGCGCTTGCCGGGCTGATCATCGCCCTGATCCTCGGCGGGGCCGGCACTGCCACCATGCTGGCTGGAGCTCCTCCGCTCGGCTGGGATGACGCTACCCTGCTGGCGATCCTGCCCATCGCCATCGCCCTGCTGGCGACGCAGGTTGCGCGCGGCGCTCTGGTGCGGGCATTGCGCGAGCGCCTATGATCGCCCGCTTCCTGGCCTTCCTCGCCATCCTTTACGGACTGGGCTTTGCGTTGTTCGCGGTGACGCTGGGCAGGCCGGCCGAGCCGGCAACGCCGAAGGTCGATGGAATCGTCGTCATTACCGGCGGCCCGGGCCGGATCGAGCATGCCACCAACCTGCTCGCCGAGGGGAAGGGCGAGCGAATGCTCATCGCCGGTACCGACCCGTCGGTACGCAAGGTGGACTTGGTGCGGCGATTGAATGCGCCGCGGCAGCTGCTCGATTGCTGTGTCGATTTGGGCTCGGAATCCGTCGACACGCGATCCAACGCCGAGGAAGCCAAGAGGTGGATCGAGCGACGGCGCTACAAGAGTATGCGGCTGGTCACCAGCGACTGGCACATGCGCCGCGCCCGCTACGAGTTCAACCGCCAGCTGGACAGCGACATCAACATCATCCCCGACGCGGTCCGGACCGAGCCCAATTTCATGACCCTGTTCGCCGAATATAATAAATATCTGCTTCGCCGGCTCAGCGTCTGGCTCGACATCTGATGGCGCTCGTCCGCTCGCTACTCTTCTTCCTGCTCTTCTATCCGGGCACCCTGCTCTATGTGCTGACCGTGATTGCCGTTTCGCCATTCGGCGAGAGGCCGGTGCGCAGGACGGTTCATGGCTGGTCCGACTTCCATCACTGGCTGGTCAGGCATGTGCTGCGGATCCGGTTCGAATGGGACGGCGAGATCCCGGCCGGACCCTATCTGATCGCGGTCAAGCACCAGGCGATGGTCGAAACGATCGAAGCGCTGCGCTTCGCCCGCACCCCCGTGGTGGTGATGAAGCGCCAGCTCACCAGCATGCCATTATTCGGCTGGGTCACGCTTCGCTACGGTTCGATCGGAGTCGATCGCGAGGCGGGCGCCAAGGCGCTTCGGGAGATGATGGCAAAGGGCCAGCAGGCAGTTGCGGAAGGCCGGCCGGTGGTGATCTTCCCTGAAGGAACGCGAGTGACGTTCGGCGATAAGCCAGCGCTTCGGCCGGGGTTTGCGGGCCTTTATCGGGCACTCGGCCTGCCGGTCGTCCCCGTCGCCCATGACAGCGGCAGGCTATGGAGCCGTGGGCTGGTCAAGCAGAGTGGGTCGATCCACTTCAAGGTTGGCGAGGTGATTCCCGCCGGCCTCAAGCGGGACGAGGTTGAGGCGCGGGTTCACCAGGCAATCAATTCGCTGAATTAGCCGCGCAGCGTCGCCCCAAGCTTCTCGGCGGCGTCCACGATCTTCTTCGACACCTCGGCGATCTCGGCGTCGGTGAAACTTTTGTCGCCGGGCTGCAGCGTGACCTCGACTGCCAGGCTCAGCCCCTGCTCGCCTTCATAACGATCGAACAATCGCGCATCGCTGATGACCGCCTTGTCGGCGCCGCGGATTGCGCGGACCAGATCGTCCGCTGACAGCTCAGCGGGGACGAAGAAGGCGAAGTCACGATTCACCGGTTGCAGCGCGGGCGGGGCATAGGCCCCGCGCGCATGCTCCGTGGTTCGCGGCGCGGGAATGGCATCCAGATATATTTCGGCCGCGACCGTCCCGGCAGGGGCGTCGAGCGCCTTGGCGACGCGCGGGTGCAGCTCGCCGAAGGCGGCCAGCACATTCTTGCCCAGGCCCAGCGTTGCCGATCGGCCGGGGTGCCAGGTTTCGCCGGCCCCCATGTTGAGCCGCAGGTTGGCGACGGGAGCGCCGGCCGCCTCGAGCAGCGCCAGCACCTCCGCCTTGGCGTCGAACGCGTCGAAGCCACGGGTCCTGCCACTCTGCCAACTGCGCGGACTCTTCTCTCCGGCCAGCAGAACTCCGGCCGTCGGCCGCTCTGCCTCGGCCAGATAGCGACGGCCGACTTCGAACAGTCGAACCGAGGTCGCGCCGCGATCGGCATTGCGCCGCGCCGCGGCCGACAGGCCGGGGATCAGCGAAGGGCGCATATGCTTCATTTCCTCGCTGATCGGGTTGGCGAGGATATGCGGGGCTCCGCCGAACAGCGCCGCTTCACGTTCGGAGATGAAGCTCCACGTCACCGCTTCGTCCAAGCCGCGCGCCGCGGCGGCACGGCGCACCTTGCGTTCGACCATTTGCGAACGCGTGGCAGTCGGCTTCGCCACGCCTTCCGCGCGTGGCAGCGCAGCTGCCGGAATGGCCTCATAGCCGATGATGCGCGAGACTTCCTCGACCAGGTCGGCCGGCCCGTCGATGTCGCGGCGCCAGCTGGGAACGATCGCGTCGCCGCCCTCGATCCTGAAACCGAGGCTTTCGAGGATGCGCTGCTGCCGATCGGCAGGCACCTCGATTCCACCCAGCGCGGCAGTGCGCTGCGGGTCGAAACGAACCCGCCTTTCCGCAACCGGAGCTTGGCCGGCCCGGGTCACCCGGCTCGCCTCGCCGCCGCAAATGTCGAGGATGAGCCCGGTGAGAACCGCCAGCCCGTCGTCGA
>DASTCB010000036.1:0-22659 GCA_035711585.1 Sphingomicrobium sp. | reverse complement strand
GGAGAAAAGCGCAACGAGGCGCGTGTGCAGTTGGCCCGTCCCGATGGCCCTGGCCGCCGCGCGTGCCATCGCAATCCGCCGCGACAGCAACACCATCAGCGCGATGGCCGGAATGAGGTTGGCGACCAGCAACAGGGCGATCTGTGGCGGCGACAGCATCGAGCCGGGCTCACCCGCCTTGCTCAACATCCAGTAGCTAAGCCACAGCGTGCCGCCCAGGACCACGCCGCTGGCGATCGTCGCCCAATCGTAGATGCGACCGCTCTCCTTCTCGCGGGCGAGCCAGCGGAGCTTGGGCGTCTTGATCAGGTCAGATTCGGCTACCGGCATCTCCATGCAGGGCATGGCCTAGCATGGTCGCGTTGCATAAAAAACACAGTTTGTCGGGTCAGGCCGCGCTCTTCGCCAGCCAGGGCGAATAGAAATCCTGCAGCATGCCGATGACGACCTTGGGATCGTCCTGCGCATTCACATTGTTGCGGAACTCGGCGGAGCCCGGGAGCCCCTTGGTGTACCAGCCGATGTGCTTGCGGGCGAGGTTGACGCCGGTCTGAGCGCCATAGAGCGATTGCATGGCGTCATATTGCTCGAGGATGGTCGACAGCTGCTCGTCCATCGAAGGCTCGGGCTTGCGACCGTCGCCGGCCAGGTCGCTCATCACCTGTCCCAGCAGCCAGGGCTTTCCATAGGCGCCTCGACCGATCATCACGCCGTCCGCGCCGGATTGCTCAAGCGCAGAGCGGCTGTCCTCCAGGCTGCAGATGTCGCCGTTCACCACCACCGGCAGCGAGGTCGCCTGCTTGACCTTCCTGACGAACGCCCAGTCGGCCGAGCCCTTGTACATCTGGTTGCGGGTCCGGCCGTGGACGGTGATCATCTTCACCCCAAGACTTTCGGCGATGCGGGCCAGCTCCGGCGCATTCAAATGGTCGTGGCACCAGCCCATGCGCATTTTCAGGGTCACCGGCACTTTCACCGCTTTGACCGTGGCGTCGATGATCGCCGCGGCGAGCGGCAGGTCGCGCATGAGCGCCGATCCGGCGTCGCCATTGACCACCTTCTTCACCGGGCAGCCCATGTTGATATCGATGATGGCCGCGCCGCGCTGCTCATTGAGCTTGGCAGCCTCCGCCATTTCCCTGGGGGCACACCCGGCCAGCTGGAGCGAAACGGGCTCCTCGCTCGGATCCCAGGCGGCCTTTTGCAGCGACTGGCGAGTTTCGCGGATCATTGCCTGACTGGCGATCATCTCGCTGACCGTGAGCCCAGCGCCATAGCGCTTGACGATCCTGCGGAACGGCAGGTCGGTGACGCCAGTCATCGGCGCCAGAATGACGGGCGCTTCGATGGTCACCGAACCAACGGAGATGGGCTTTACCAGGCTCATGGGAAGGCGCGCCTTTACAGGAAGGCATTTGTGCGGGCAAGGCGCGGATCATGAGCGTGACCGCACTCATCGTCGCCGCCGGCTCGGGCAGCCGGATGGGCGGCGACATTTCCAAGCAATATCGCAAGCTTGCAGGAATCCCGGTCCTTCGCCGGGCGGTGATGCCGTTCTTCGACCACCCGCGCATCGACCAAATCCGGGTGGTGATCAGCGAAGGCCAGCAGACCCTGGCGGCCGAGGCCCTGGAAGGCCTTGATGTTGGAACGCCGATCATTGGTGGCGCAACGCGGCAGGAGTCAGTCCGGCTTGGCCTGGAGGCGCTGGCGGCCGAGGGGGCGCCGGAGCTGGTCCTGATCCACGATGCGGCCCGCCCCTTTTGCCCGCCGGACGTCATCGACCGCATACTGAAGGCGCTTCAGACCAACTCGGCGGCCGTCCCCTCGCTGCCCGCTGCCGACACCTTAATGCGGGGCAAGGGAAAGCATCTCGGCGACACCGTCGACCGGACCCATCTCAACCGCCTCCAGACCCCCCAGGCGTTCCATTTCGGCCGCATCCTGGAGGCCCACCGGGCCAAGGCTGCTGAAAGCTTCACCGACGATGCCACGCTGGCGCGGGCGGCGCTGATCGGAGTGGTTCGCATCGAGGGCGATGAAGCGCTCAACAAGCTAACCCTCGCCGGAGACTTTTCCCGTGCCGAAGCCAATCTTCGCTCCCAGCTGATCCCGCGCACCGGGTTGGGCTTCGACGTTCATGCCTTCGCCGGCGATGGGCCGATCATGATGGGCGGGATCGAAGTGCCGCATGTGCGGGGCCTGGCCGGTCACAGCGACGCCGATGTTGTGCTCCATTCGATCACCGATGCCCTGCTCGGAGCGGCCGGGCTGGGCGACATCGGCCAGCATTTCCCGCCCGATGATCCGCAGTGGAAGGACGCAAGCAGCAGCATCTTTCTCGGTCACGCGGCCAAGCTCGTCCGCGGCGCAGGCGGAATCATCGATTTCGTGGACTGCACGGTCATCTGCGAGGAACCCAGGGTCGGACCGCACCGCGACGCCATGCGGTCGCGCGTCGCAGAGATTTTGGATCTGCCTCGCTCGGCCGTCAGCATCAAGGCCACGACCACCGAGCGGCTCGGATTCACCGGCCGCCGGGAAGGGATCGCGGCGCAGGCGGTGACAAATATCAGGATGCCACCTTCCGGCAATCCGTCCGAAGGATTAGATTAGCAGGCATGGATCAGCTTCTGCCCGAAGACATGGTCGCCAAAGCTCGCGAGGCAATCGAAGCCAACCGCAAGGCCGGCCGCCGTATTGCGGTGGCCGAGAGCTGCACGGGAGGCCTGGTCAGCGCAGCCCTGACAGAAATTCCCGGTTCCTCGGAAGTGTTCGAAGCCGGATATGTCACCTATTCCAACGCCGCCAAGATGGCCGAGCTGAACGTCGCTCTCGACGTGGTCGAAACTTTCGGCGCGGTCAGCGTGGCGACTGCCTGGGCAATGGCCCAAGGGGCACTTGAGGCGTCAGGTGCGGACGTTGCGGTCGCGATCACAGGGATCGCCGGCCCGGACGGTGGCACGGAGCAGAAGCCGGTCGGAACGGTAGTCTTCGCCCGCGCGGAGCGGCTGCCTGGGCCCGACAAGATCGTGGCCGACCAGAAGCTGTTCGATGCGAAGGAAGGCCGTTCAGGGATCCGCCGTCAGGCGGCGCTTTGCGCGCTCGAGCTGTTGATGCCGTAAAGCTGTTCGGCGCGCTTCTCGAACGCGCCGGTCATGCGCCTCAAAGCGCGATCGAACATGGAGCCAGCCAAGCTTTCGAAGATCCGCGACTTGAACGCAAAATCGACCGAGAAATGGACATTCGTCCCACCTTGCGCCGCAGGCTCGAACCGCCACTCATTCTTGAGGTATTTGAGCGGCCCCTCAATGTAATCGACGCAGATATGGCCCGGCCGCTCCTTGGCCACTCGGCTGGTGAACCGCTCCTTGAAGGCATTGAAGCCGACGATCAGGTCGGCGACCATTTCGCGCTCGCTGTCGGAGCGGATTCGCACCGCGCTGACCCAGGGCAGGAATTCATCATAGCTGCCGACATCAGCGACAAGATCGAACAGCTGGTCAGGAGTATAGGGCAAAAAGCGGGTCTCGCTGTGCCGAGGCATCAGGCAGGCATGCCCCCCGTCCTCGCCAGCTGGGCGTTCCGCGCCTCGCGCATCTTCTGGAAATCGTCGCCGGCGTGATAGCTCGATCGGGTCAGCGGCGAGGCGGCGACCAGCAGGAATCCCTTGGCGCGGGCGATCGAGGCATAGGCCTTGAACGCATCGGGAGTGACGAACTCCTCGACCTTCGCGTGTTTCGGCGTCGGCTGGAGATATTGGCCCATGGTGAGGAAATCGACGCCGGCGGAGCGCATGTCGTCCATCACCTGGTGCACCTCCAGCCGCTGCTCACCCAGGCCGACCATCAGGCCGGATTTGGTGAAAATCGACGGATCGAGCTTCTTGACCTGCTCGAGCAGCCGCAGCGACGCATAGTAGCGGGCCCCGGGACGGATCGTCGGATAGAGCCTCGGGACGGTTTCGAGATTGTGGTTGTAGACGTCTGGCCTGGCCGCGACGATCGCCTCCACCGCCGCCTCATGCTTGTTGCGGAAGTCCGGCGTCAGAATCTCGATGGTGGTATTTGGCGTGTTCCGGCGAAGCGCCTCGATCACCTTGACGAACTGCGACGCGCCCCCGTCAGGCAGGTCGTCGCGGTCTACGGAGGTCACGACAATGTGCTCAAGTCCCAGCTTGGCGGCGGCAATGGCGACATGCTCCGGCTCCAGCGGATCGACCTTGCGCGGCATGCCGGTCTTGACGTTGCAAAAGGCGCAGGCCCGCGTGCAGGTGTCGCCCAGGATCATCACCGTGGCGTGCTTCTTGGTCCAGCATTCGCCGATATTGGGGCAGGCCGCCTCCTCGCACACGGTCGCCAGATTGAGTTCGCGCATCAGCTTGCGCGTCTCGTGATAGCCTTCGCTGACCGGCGCCTTGACCCGGATCCAGTCGGGCTTGCGCGGCTTGGGATGGCCGGGCGTAGAAGCTTGAAGCGGGGCGTTCATGCCGGGCCAGATAGCGATTTGGCCGGCGACTTGCCACCCCTGCCCCGCCCGACTAACCGGCTGGCCGGAACAGGGGAGATCATATGAAGGGTTTCGGCAATCTGCTGGAAGGTTATCGGCGATTTCGCGCCAACAAGTTCGCGACCGCCAGCGATCGCTGGCAGGAGCTTGCCGAAGGCCAGGCGCCACGCGCGATCGTCATCGCTTGCAGCGATAGCAGGGCGGACCCCGCGACCATCTTCGATACCGATCCCGGCGAAATCTTTGTCGTCCGCAACGTCGCCAACCTCGTCCCACCGTTTGAGCCGGGCGGCGGCCGTCACGGCGTTTCCGCCGCGCTTGAGTTTGCTGTCACCCAGCTCAACGTGCCGGAGATTGTCGTCATGGGTCACGAGCGTTGCGGCGGAATCACCGCCGCCCTCACCGGGATGTTCCACGGCGCCGAGGCCGGCGAAGGCGGATTTGTCCACAAGTGGATGAGCCAAATCGATCAGCCGGCAGCCGCAATCGCCCATGATCATGGAACGGGCGATGACGCGCAACGGATGCTGGAGGAGGTGTCGATCCGCCAAAGCCTGGCGAACCTCAGGACGTTCCCGTTCGTCGCACAGCGCGAAAAAAATGGCACCCTGAAGCTACTGGGGTGCCATTTTTCCATTCGCGATGGCGAATTATGGCTGCTCGACGAAGCGGAAAATATCTTCCGCCCCGTCTGAGCTGCTTACGCTAAGTGCCTAGCACCTAACGTTATAGTCGTAGATCGGATTGCCGTATTGATCGACGTAGTAGCAATAGCCGCGGGTATCGCGATAATATTGCCGACCCTTGATGACCGCGCCGGCCACGCCGCCGAGAATGGCGCCGACCACCGCGCCCTCGATCGGGCTGACTCCGCCGACCACCGCTCCGGTCGCCGCGCCAAGCGCGCCACCGATGGCGGCGCCGGTCGCCGCCCGCTCAGCCTGCGGGTCCATCCTGTTGTAGCCGTACGGATCACTTGCGCAGCCGGCGAGCGATAGGCTTGCTGCGGCCGCTGATGCTAGAACCAGACGTTTCATGATTCTATCCTCCAAAAACTCGTCCCCGCCACTTACGGAGACTAAAGCGTTCAGCCGCCGCTTTCGTTCCGTTCCCGTTGCAATATGAACGCCAGATAAACAGAAAAGAAAATCGATGGCCGACCGAAACGATTACACTGAAACCGAGCTGAACATCGCCTTGCTGATCGATGCCGACAACGCCTCGCCCGATCATCTGGACGAGGTACTGTTGGTGCTTGGCGAGCTTGGAACGATCAACATCCGCCGGGCCTATGGCAATTGGGCCAAGGCCAGCCTCAAGGGCTGGGGCACGCTGACCCAGCTCCATTCGATCGTGCCGATGCAGCAGTTCGACGTGGTCAAGGGCAAGAGCGCGACCGACATGCGAATGACGATCGACGCCATGGACCTGCTCTATCGCGGCCATGTCGACGGGTTCGGGATCATGTCGTCCGACTCGGACTTCCTGCCGCTGGCCCAGCGAATCCGCGAGGACGGCCTGCCGGTCTATGGGTTCGGCACCGCCAAGACCCCGCAAAGCTTCCAGCAGGCCTGCACGCGATTTTTCGACGTAGCCGCGCTCGCCAGCGGGCAAGACGAGGCGATCGAGGCGCCGCCGGCGGCCCAGGGCCAGCGGGCGATCGACGCCGACTTGCTGCATGTGCTGGGCGCAGCGTTCAAGGCATCCAAGCGCGACGAGGAAGGCTATGCCGCGCTCGCCGAAATGGGCCAGCGGGCCAAGGCGGTGTCGAGCTTCGCCGTGCGCAACTATGGCTTCACCCGCCTGTCGGAGTTGATCAAGGCGGTACCGAATTTCCAGACCAAGGTTGGCGAGGACGGGCGGCTGATGGTCAAGCGCCTGCGCTAACCGCTGTGGCGAGCGCGCCACATTTTTCAATTTTGTGAAGTAGTTGCGGGAACCGGCAAGCAGCTTCTTTGTTTGCGCTCAACCATGTTGTTCGCTACCGCGCCCACCCCGCCGCAACCCGATCCGATCCATCGGCAGCAATGCCTCGACCAGGCCGCCCGCTGCCGCCGCCTGGCCTATTCGATTTCCGACCAACAGGCGTCGCGCGCGCTGCTTTCCATGGCCGAGGACTATGAGCGTAGCGCCTGGAGTCCTGACCGACAGTGATTTGACATCATCGTTCCGCCAGCGCACCAATCGGTCGGCAAACATCGGCGCGGGGGATCTGCTATGAACAGGATTGAGGGTCGCTTCGCGGGCGAAGCGCTGAGCCTCTTGAGGATCGTTGCTGCGCTGCTGTTCTTGCTTCATGGCACTTCGAAGCTGTTCAACTATCCGGAATTTCCGATGGCATTGCCGCAGCCGGGTGACTTGCTGTGGATCGGCGCGATCCTGGAGTTGGTCGGCGGGTTGCTGCTCTTGGTCGGGCTCTTCTCGCGGCCGGTGGCCTTCATCCTGTCGGGCGAGATGGCCGTCGCCTACTGGATGTTCCATGCGCCGCGCTCGACCTTCCCGTCGATCAATCAGGGCGAGCCGGCAATCCTCTTCTGCTTCGTCTTCCTGCTGATTGCCGCCGCCGGCGCGGGCCCCTGGAGCGTGGATGCCAGCATGGGCCGCAAGCGGCATGCCGTCGAGATCGAGGACCGCGACACCGGCGAGCCATTGCCGGAAGGCTAGAGCAGCTCAAGGCCGACGGTTACCTCATCGCCGGCGGCGAGATCCGCCTTCTTTCGGACCTCGGCCTTGACCGGAAGCAGATAGCCGCCGCTGTTCAGCGGAAAAACCGACGTCCGCCAGGTGACGTGGCCGATCGTCGCTTCGACCCGGACCGAGCCGAAGCCGCGGGGCGACCCGAAAGCCTGGGCGCGGATTTCCCCGCATTGCTCCTCCGGCACGGTGAGGAAGTACCAGCGCCCCGCCGCTTCGCCCTTCCAAATCCACAACAAGGAACTCACGCGGATCACTTCTTCTGCCAGTCGTAGCCGGGAATTTTCTCTCCCTTGCCGGAGCTTTCGATCAGGATCTCCAATCGCTTGGCTCTGGTCTCGGGCTTCTTCGCGCTGGTCACCCAGTGCAGCACCACCTTTCGGTAGCCCGGCGGGCGCTTCTCCCAGTCAGCCCAGGCCGCCTTGTTCCTGCGGAACAGGTCCTCATCCTCGGCGCCGAGCTTCGCCAGCTTATTCTCATAGGCGTAGAGGCCGCTCTTGCCCTTGTTCTCCTCATAGGCCCGCTCGCCGGTCGGGGTCATCAGCCCCTCGGCCTTGAGCGCCGCGAAGCGCTCGACATTGACCTTGCTCCAGATGCTGCCCTTGCGCCGCGGCGTGAACCGGATGGTGTAGGAGTCGTCGCCGAGCGACTTCCGCACCCCGTCGATCCAGCCGAAGCACAGCGCCTGGTCGCGGGCTTGCGGCCAGTCGATCGACGGCTTGCCGCTGCCCTTCTTCCAGAAGCCGACGAGGAGTTCCGGCGCGCTTTCATGGTTGGCTTCAAGCCAACCGCGGAAAGCGCTCTCGGTCTCGAAATATGTAGCTTGCTGGACCATCGGTCGATCCATTAGCAAAATCACATGCACGACGTCGCCATCGAACTGCCCGGCCAGCCGGGCTCGCTAGCCCGCTTCGGCGAGGCGCTGGGCGCGGCAGGCGTGAGCCTGGAAGGCGGCGGCGTGTTCACCGTCGGCGGGGTTGGCCATGCCCATTTCCTGGTCGATGATGGCGATGCGGCGCGCTCGGCGCTCGAACGGGCCGGCCTCGGCGCCGCGACCGTGCGTCCCGTCTTGATCCGACGCCTGAAACAGGATGTGCCGGGCCAGTTGGGCGCCATCGCCCCAGCGCTCGCCGACGCCGGCATCAACATTGAGACGCAGTATAGCGATCACGCCAACCGGCTGATCCTGGTTGTCGACGATATCGAAACCGCCGAGAGGGTGACGAGCGACTGGGCCGCCTGATCCGGCCCCTTTGCAGCCGATGGGTGCTGTATTATATGCGCCATACAGCAATTGAGGAACGCCATGCTTAGTCGCATTTTCTGGATTTCATTCGCGGGCATCGCGCTCATCGCCGGGATGGCGTTGCAGGACGGCGGCATCTTCAGCTTGGCGGATCGGACGCCCGATCACGCCAAGGCCGAACAAACGATTGAGGCCCGCATCGAAACCGCCATCGATCGCAGCTTCGACAAGATGCACGTCACCGGCTCCGACGGAGAAGAGATCGACGTTCCCGCCAAGACGAAGCGGGCCATGGCCGACGCCGTTGGGCGGCTGGTCAAGGCGGAAGCCGACCTCGCGATGGCGCGGGTCGGTGAGGATGATCAGGAGGCGATGCAGGCCGCCCAGGCCCGCCGCGACCAGGCGCGGGCCGACGTCGACCGGCTGAAGGCGGAGATCAGGGACTTTGAACGCGCCGCGCAAGGCGAGCATGACGCCCTGCGCGAAGAAATCCGGCGCGATGTCGGGGAGGACATACGCGCCTCCGTTCGGGAGGCGGTCCGGAACTAAGCGCCGCTTCGGTTTGGCCGTCACGGAAGTGAATCCCGTGACGTCAGTGGTGCCGCCTAACGCGTCAGCTTCCGGTAGGTCGTCCGATGCGGCCGCGTCGCTTCCTCGCCCAGGCGGCGGACCTTGTCCTCCTCATAGGCTTCGAAATTGCCCTCGAACCACTCGACGTGGCTGTCGCCCTCGAATGCCAGGATGTGGGTCGCAAGCCGGTCGAGGAAGAAGCGATCGTGGCTGATCACCACCGCGCAGCCGGCGAAATTTTCGATCGCCTCTTCCAGCGCGCTCAGCGTCTCGACGTCGAGGTCGTTGGTCGGCTCGTCGAGCAGCAGCACATTGCCGCCGCGCTTCAGCATCTTGGCGATGTTCACGCGGTTGCGCTCGCCGCCTGACAGCTTGCCGACGTTCTTCTGCTGGTCCTGTCCCTTGAAGTTGAAGGCGCCGACATAGGCCCGGGTCGACTGGTCGTGGCCGTTGACCTTCATATAGTCGAGCCCGTCGGAGATCTCCTCCCAGACATTGTTCTTGTCGTTCAAATGATCGCGGCTCTGGTCGACATAGCCAAGGTGAACGGTCGGGCCGATATCGACCGAGCCCGTATCCGGCTTTTCCTGGCCGGTCAGCAACTTGAATAGGGTCGATTTGCCGGCACCGTTGGGACCGATCACGCCGACGATCCCGCCGGGCGGCAGGGTGAATGACAGGCCCTCGAACAGCAGCTTGTCGCCATAGGCCTTGCTGAGGTTCTCGACCTCGATGACCTTGCCGCCGAGGCGTTCGGGCACCTGGATCAGGATCTGCGCCTTGCCCGGGACATGTTTTTCCTGCGCGGCGACCAGCTGGTCGAACTTGGCGATGCGCGCCTTCGACTTGGTCTGGCGGCCCTTCGGCCCCTGGCGGATCCACTCCAGCTCGTCCTTGATCGCCTTCTGGCGGCCGGACTCCTCGCGCTCCTCCTGATCGAGGCGCTTGGCCTTCTTCTCGAGGTAGGTCGAGTAATTGCCCTCGTAGGGGAAATATTTGCCCCTATCGAGCTCGAGGATCCAGCTCACGACATTGTCGAGGAAGTAGCGGTCGTGGGTGATCATCAGCACCGCGCCCGGATATTCCTTGAGGTGGCTTTCCAGCCACTGGACGCTCTCGGCGTCGAGGTGGTTGGTGGGCTCGTCGAGCAGCAGGATCGAGGGCTTTTGAATCAGAAGCCGGGTCAGCGCGATGCGACGCTTCTCGCCGCCTGACAAATTTTCGACTGACCAGTCCGACGGCGGGCAGCGCAAGGCCTCCATCGCCACTTCGAGCTGGTTGTCGAGCGTCCAGCCATCGACCGCGTCGATCTTCTCCTGGAGCTCGCCCATCTCGGCCATCAGCGCGTCGAAGTCGGTGTCCTCCTTGGGATCGCCCATCTCCGCCGAGATGGCGTTGAAGCGGTCGACCATGTCGGCGACTTCGCGAGCGCCGTCCTTGACGTTTTCGAGCACATTCTTGGTCGGGTCGAGCTGCGGCTCCTGCGGGAGATAACCGACGGTGACATTTTCGCCCGGCCAGGCCTCGCCCGAGAAATCCTTGTCGATGCCGGCCATGATTTTCATCAGCGTCGACTTGCCGGCGCCGTTGGGGCCGACGATGCCGATCTTGGCGCCGTGGTAGAATTGCAGGTTGATGTGGCTCAGCACCGGCTTCTGAGCGCCGGGGAAGGACTTGGTCATGTCCTTCATCACAAATGCATATTGGGCGGCCATGGGGTCGCGATGTCCTTCGAATGGGGGAATTTGAGCGGCCAGATAGGGGGTAAGCGAACACAGTGCAATCATTCCCCAGCGAAGGCCGGGGTCCAGGAAGGTTCGCAAGAGCCTTCAAGGGCTACAGGGCAAATTCGTTAGTCTTTTAATCGCTGCGCAGCAGCGATCCTGCGGCCCAGCCTTCGCGGGGGAACTCGATCAATCCCGTCCCACCATAGCCTCGGCGTCGGCGAAGCGGTAATCGCGGAACTGGTCGCGCAGGGTCCGCTTGCTGAGCTTGCCGGTCGCGGTATGAGGAAGTTCGTCGACGAACTCGATCGCGTCGGGCAGCCACCATTTGGCGACGTGGGCCGTCAGATGTTCGCGCACCCTCACCGCGCAGACATCGCTTCCTTCCACCTTGACGCAGACCAGCAGCGGCCGCTCGTCCCACTTGGGATGGACAATGCCGATCGCCGCGGCTTCCTTGATTCCCGGGCAGCCAACCGCGGCATTTTCCAGCTCGATCGAGCTGATCCATTCGCCGCCGGATTTGATCACATCCTTTGACCGGTCGGTGATCTGGACCGTGCCGTCCGGGTGCAGCGCCGCGACGTCGCCGGTATCAAACCACTGGCCGTCCTCGGTCGCATCCTCCTCCGCCTTGAAGTAGCGCTTGATGACCCACGGTCCGCGGCACTGAAGCCGGCCCGACGTCATTCCATCGCGCGGCAGTACATTGCCCTCGTCGTCGACCGTGCGGAGCTCGACGCCGAAGGGCGGCCGCCCCTGGCGAGCGATATAGTCGACCTTTTCCTCCAGGCTGAATTCTTCCCAGCCCAGCGGCCGCGATCCGCACGTGCCGATCGGCGAGGTTTCCGTCATGCCCCACGCGTGACCGACCTCGATCCCACGCTCGAGGAACCATTTGATCATGGCCCGCGGCGCCGCGGAGCCGCCGATCGTGACCTGCTGGAGGTCGCCCAACTCCTCGCCGGTCCGCAATATGTGCTCGATCATGGTGAGCCAGACGGTCGGGACGCCGGCCGAATGGGTCACCTGCTCGTCGCGGAACAGCTTGCACATCTTGTCGGGGCGGTAGTCGGCCGACAGCACCAGCTTGCAACCGACCATCGGCGCCGCCCAGGGAACGCCCCAGGCATTGGCGTGGAACATCGGCACGATCGGCAGCACCACGGCCCGCTTCGACAGGTTGAAGATGTCGGGCGAGGCCTCGGCCATCGTATGGAGCATGGTCGAGCGATGCTCGTAGATCACGCCCTTGGGATTGCCGGTGGTTCCGGAGGTGTAGCAGAGCCCGATCGGCTCGCGCTCGTCGCCGTCGACCCATGAATAATTATCGCCATGTCCCTCGATCCACTGGGGGAAGCCCTGTTCTCCTTCGGCGGGATCGAAGCAAATATAATGCTCGATGGTGGTCCATTTCGGCTTCATCCGCTCGACGATCGGAGTGAACACCCGATCGTAGAGCAGCACCCGGTCCTCGGCATGATTGGCGATATATTCCAGCTGGTCGTCGAACAGCCGGGGGTTGATGGTGTGCAGGACGCCGCCCATTCCCACGGCCCCGTACCACGCGACCAGGTGGCGGCTGTGGTTCATCGCCAGCGTGGCGATGCGGTCGCCCTTCTTCATGCCGATCGCTTCAAGCGCCTGCGCCAGCCGCCGCGAATCTTGTGCAATGCTGCGCCAATTGGTCCGGGTCACCGAGCCGTCCGCCCAAGCGGTCACGACGTCAGTATCGCCATGCTCACGTTCGGCATGGTCGACCAGCCGCATGACCCGCATCGACCAGTCCTGCATCGCCCCTAGTTGCACGGTCTCAGTCCCTTCTCTCGGCACACACAGTGTGACGGGCTTGCGTGAGGCAGACAAGACGTTCCGTCTTTTGAGCCTCGACGACCGAAATTGTCGAAAAGGTGACAGCAAGAACCCTAAAAGGGTAGCTTGAAGCCCGGCGGAAGTTGCATGCCTGCGGTCATCGCCTGCATCTGGTCGCCGGCCGCCGCGTCGGCCTTGCCGCGCGCGTCGTTGATCGCCGCCGCGATCAGGTCCTCGAGCATGCTCTTTTCGCCGGCAACCATCAGGCTGTCGTCGATCGAGACGCCGAGGATACGGCCCTTGGCGGTAGCCTTGATCTTGACCAGGCCGCCGCCCGAAACCCCCTCCACTTCGACCTTGTCGAGATTCTCCTGCGCCTGCGCCAGCTGGGCCTGCGCGGCTTCGGCCATTTTCATGATGTCGTCGAGGCTGGGCATGGTCAGGCTTCTTTCCGGTCGGTGGTTGGGTCAATGCTTTCCAATGTGGCGTCGGGGAATTCGTCCAAAAGCGCCTTGATGTTCGACTCCTCAAGCACCGCGGCGCGCATTCGTTCCTCGGCCATCGCCTCCTGTTGTTGCAGTGACGGCGATCCGCCCTCATCGGTCAGGCGGACCTGCCAGGCCAGGCCGGTCGCGGTCTTGGCCGCCGCGGCAAGCTCGCGCGGGAAGTCGGGACCGAGGGGCCTCAATGGTTTCAGCACCAGCTCGCCGGGCTCAAAGCTGACCAGTCCGACTTGATCGCGCAGCTGGAGGCCGAGCAATTGCTTGCCCTGGCGCTCGACCGCCTCGACCAGCGCCGGGAAATCGGACGGCAGCCTTGCTTCCGCTCCCGGCGATGCCGTCGAAGTTGGCGCCGTGGACGCTGTCGCAGGCGCCCCGCCTCCGGCCAGCATCGCCGCCAGGGCTGACGGATCGGGCATGTCGGCGGCGTGGATAAGGCGCAGGAGGACCATCGTCGCTGCCTCATGCGGGTCGGGCGCGATGCGGACGTCCTCCAGTCCCTTCAGCAGCAGCTGCCACAGGCGGTGGAGATTGCCCCAACTAAGCCGGGCGGCGAGGTCGGCCGCCGCCTCCCGCTCCTCCGCCGATTGCAACAAATCCGCCTTGGCGCCCGCCTTTGATCGGGTCACCGCATGCAGCGATTCCATCAGCCCGCGAAGCAGCGAGCCGGGCTCGATCCCCAGCGCATGGGCTTCGTCGAGCTGTTCAAGCGTCGCGGCGAGATCGCCACCAAGCAACGTTTCGAGCAGGCGGCGGATCCGGCCACGGTCGGCCTGTCCCAGCATGTCGCGGACCTGCTCGGCGGTGACCTTGCCTTCGCCGTGGGCAATTGCCTGGTCGAGGATCGACAGGCCGTCGCGGGCTGAGCCCTCGGCGGCGCGGGCGATGGCATGCAGCGCCTCCAGCTCGACCTCGACATTCTCGGCCGCGGCGACCCAGGCGAAATGCTCGGCCAGCTTCTCGGCCGGGATGCGGCGCAGGTCGAACCGCTGGCAGCGCGAGAGCACGGTGACCGGGACCTTGTTCACCTCGGTGGTGGCAAACAGGAATTTCACATGTGCTGGCGGCTCCTCGAGCGTCTTCAGGAGCGCGTTGAACGCGCTCTTCGACAGCATGTGGACCTCGTCGACGATGTAGATCTTGTAGCGCGCGGAGACGCTGGCGTAGCGCACCGCCTCGATGATCTCGCGGACGTCGTCGACTCCGGTGTGCGAAGCGGCGTCCATCTCGATCACATCGATATGCCGGCCCTCAGCAATCGCCCGGCACGGCTCGCACACGCCGCAGGGATTGATGGTTGGACCGCCCTGCCCGTCCGGTCCGACGCAGTTCAGCGCCTTAGCGACCAATCGCGCGGTCGAGGTCTTGCCGACTCCGCGCACCCCGGTCAGCAGGAAGGCATGGGCGATGCGGCCGCGCTCGATCGCATTGCCGAGCGTCTTCACCATCGCGTCCTGGCCGATCAATTCGGCGAAGGTCTGCGGGCGATATTTGCGGGCGAGCACGCGGTAAGGCGACGCTTCGTCAGACTTTTGCGGTTGTTCAGGCAGATCGAGCCCGAGGCCCGGCGATTCGTCGTCCATGAAACCTGATTAGGCGGCCCAGGCACGGCTGTCAGCAATGCAACTGACGCGCCGCGGCCTTCCCTTCATCGACCATTCACAAGTCCCAAGGGACGCTTGTAAGGCCAAGACGGAGATTGCCTGCATGGCCCTAGCCGCGATGATAATTCCCTTGCTCATGTCCGTCGCCGCGGCCGAAGAGCCGCCGATCACCGTCAAAGGCTATCCCTGGGCGCCGTTCATCAGCCCGATGGGCGAGCCGTTCCGCGGCGGACGGGCGGTCGAGGCACCGATTGCGCGCTGGTTCGGCCAGGCAGACCGGAACCGGGACAGCATGATCACGCCCGACGAGATGCAGGCCGATGCGGATCGCTTCTTCGGACGGCTCGACGGCAATCACGACGGCCAGATCGATCCCGAGGAGCTCAAGGCCTACGAGTGGGAAATCGCGCCCGAAATCCAGGTCAATTCGGAGTGGAGAAGGACCCGCGGTCAGGCGGCGGCGGAGTCGCGGACAACGCTGGATCGTCCCGATGGCCAACGCCGACGCGGCGACAAACATGACGGCTACAACATTGGGGGCCTGCAGGGCGCTGCCCGATACGCCCTGCTCAATATTCCGCAACCCGTGGCGGGAGCTGACGCCGACTTCAATCGGATCATCACAATAGGCGAATTCAGGCAGGCCGCGGCGTACCGGTTTCAGCTGCTCGACGACAAGCAGCTGGGCCGCATCAGCCTGGTGGAGCTCGAAGCACGGCTCCCGACCCGGCCAAAGGGCCGTCGCGCCAAGCCCCGCAAGGATGCGCCCGATGCACGGATTGGCCTTCCGCTTCCGGAAGGCGAGTAGCCGCACGGGCAGTGCGCGTTATGCTCGGTGTTTTTGGGAGGTGGAAGCCGACGACCCGGGACCAAATCGTTGTGGCTGCTTCCTTCCGGACCTGACCAGGTTGGCGACAGCCCCGTCCGCCGACTTCCGCGGGCCATATGGCGATGGAAGTGCCTCAGCGCAAGCGCTTAGCGGTCGAGATTATAAGCCCCGCCCGGCATTTGCACAGTCAGGCAGCCCAAATCCTCGGACAGGTTGATCTGGCACGCCAGCCGCGAGGTCGGCCGCACGGCCCAGGCGAGGTCGAGCAAATCGTCTTCCTCTTCGCTGGCGGGCGGAAGCCGGCCGAAATCCTCCCTGGCGACGATGACATGGCACGTCGAACACGCCATCTGCCCCTCGCAAGCCCCCTCTAGCGGCTGGCCCTCCGCTTGGGCCAGGTCGAGCAGATTGGTGCCCGCTGGCGCCTCGACCTCATGGTCGAGCGTTCCGTCAGCCTTCAGGAACCTTACCCTGATCATGCCGGCAGCTGCGCCTGCTCATGCGCCGCTTCGGCGATGCGGCGGCAGGCGGAAGCCAGCTCCTCCTCGCCGGTGTAGCGGCCAAAGCCGAGCCGGATCGAAGAGCGAGCCTCGCTGTCACTCAGGCCGACGGCCCGCAACACATGGCTGGGCCGGCCCGAGCCGCTGGCGCAGGCAGATCCCAGCGAAAAGGCGATGTTGCGCAGGTCGGATATGATGCGAGCACCATCCAAACCTTCGCGCCTGAGGTTGAGGTTGCCGCGATAGCGGTGGGTCAAGCTTCCGTTGATTGTCCAGCCCGATCCGAGCGTTGCCAGCGCAATTTCAGACAGTTTCTCAATATGAACCGAGTCCGCCTCGCGGCGCTCCGCGGCAAGCCGCGCCGCCTCGCCCAGGCCGACGCACAGCGCCGTCGCCATGGTGCCCGATCGAAGCCCCTGCTCCTGGCCGCCGCCATGGAGCAAAGCCGCGGGCTCGGCCCCCGACCGCATCCAGAGGCCACCGATGCCCTTGGGCCCATGGATCTTGTGGCCGGAAACGGCGATGAGGTCGGGCCCTTCCGGGATTTCCATTCGCCCAAAGCCCTGGACGGCATCGCACAACATCAGCGCGCCGGCGCGATGGGCCATGCCGGCGATCTCCGCGATGGGCTGGATCGTGCCAATCTCATTGTTGACCAGCATCACCGCAACCATCGTGACCCTGTCGTCGATCACCGCTTCGGCCATATCGAGATCGACCAGGCCATCCGCGCCAACCTGAAGACGGACGACTTCGACGCCCCTTTTTTCGAGCCACTCGGAAGTGTCGAGCACGGCGGCATGCTCGGTCGCAACCGTCACCAGCTTGCGGCGCTTGATGTCCTCGAACGTCCCTTTGAGCGCCCAGTTGAGCGCCTCGGTCGCTCCCGAGGTGAAGGCGAATCGCCCGTCCTCAAGCCCGAGCGCCTGGCAGACCTGGTCGCGGGCGACCTCGATCGCCGCCGCCGCTTCCCGCCCCCAGCGCGACGGGCTGTGCGGATTGGCAAATTTCTCTTCGATCCAGGGGCGCATCGCCGCCAAAGCCTCGGGAGCTGGCGGCGTCGTCGCCTGGTAATCGAGATAGATCATGCCGCCTGCTGCCGCCCGGCGATGCGCTGCCATTCGGCCAGGAAGGCTTCCACTTCGGCCCCGGTCGTGTGCGGCCCGAAGCTGATCCTTAGGAAGCCGGCGGCGATTTCCGGCGCCACGTCCATCGCAGCAAGCACCGCGCTTTCCTTCATCTTGCCCGAGGAGCAGGCGCTGCCGGCCGAAACCGCGATGCCGGCCAGGTCGAACTGGACCAGCAGCGAAGCGCTCGACGCTCCGGGCAGGGAAACCGCGCCGATCGTGGGAAGACGAGGGCTTCCTTCACCGATCACCACGCCCCCGGCTGCCTTCACGCCTTCGTCAAGGCAATCGCGCAGCGCCGACAACCGCTCCATCTCATACGGACATGCCGCCAGTGCGGCGGCGAAGGCCAGCGCGCTCGGAGCGTCCTGGGTGCCGCGGCGATAACCCTTCTCCTGCCCGCCGACAGGCTCCAGCGTTGCCAGATCCTTGACCAGCAGCGCGCCGACGCCAGGCGGGCCGCCCAGCTTGTGCGCAGACAGGGCAATGAAATCGGCCTCAGGCAGCGGATATTTGCCCGCGCTCTGCGCACAGTCGCCCAGTAGCAAGGAACCGGCCTCGCGGATTCGGGGCGCCAGCCGGTCGAGCGGCTGGAGGATTCCGGTTTCGTTGTTGACCATCTGGATGGCGACCAGCGCCGGCCCTTCGGCCAGCGTCGCGTCCAGAGCTTTTTCGTCGATCAATCCATCGGCGCCGACCGGGATGACCTTCGCTCTCGGCCCCATCGCGTGGGGAACGATCGCATGTTCGGTCGCTCCATGGGCCCTGCCGGCGATCCGCGTCCGCGCCGCCGCGATCTCGATCGCCTCGCTCGCCCCGCTGGTGAAGATGACGTCATGACGCCAGCCGAGAACCTCGGCGAGGGTCGCACGTGCCTCCTCCAGCAGCGCGCGCGCCTTGCGCCCCTCGGCATGCGGCGAGCTTGGGTTGGCCCAGGTGTCATAGCCGCGTTCGAGCGCCGCCCGCGCCTCGGGCAGCAGTCGGGTGGTGGCCGCATGGTCGAGAAAGATTCGGGGCCTTGAGTCGGTCATTGGAAAACGCTGGAATCCTGCCGTTGCCAGAGGTTGCGCCAGCCCTATATAGGAGCCGCCGCCGCGGTGCATCCCTTCCGCGGCTTTTCAGTTTCATCTTTCGCGAAGCGAGCGCCCATGCCCGAAGTGATTTTCCCCGGACCCGAAGGCCGTCTGGAGGGCCGTTTCAGCCCGGGGCCGCGCCCGCGCGCGCCGGTCGCGCTGATCCTGCACAGCCATCCGCAGGCCGGCGGCACGATGAACAACAAGATCGTCCAGCTGCTCCACAAGGATTTCGTGCGCCGCGGCTTCGCCACGCTGCGCTTCAACTTCCGCGGCGTCGGCAAGAGCCAGGGAACGTTTGACAATGGCATCGGAGAGCTGTCGGACGCGGCCAGCGCGCTCGACTGGGTTCAGCAGATCCACCCGGAGGCGGAGGTGACCTGGGTGGCGGGCGTCAGCTTCGGCGCCTGGATCGGAATGCAGCTGCTGATGCGCCGCCCCGAGATCCGCGGGTTCATCTCGATCGCGCCGCCGGCCAACATGTATGATTTCAGCTTCCTCGCTCCCTGCCCGGCGTCCGGCATCATCATCCAAGGCGAGGCGGACGAGGTTGTCACTCCTGGCGCGGTGCAGAAGCTGGTCGACAAGCTGCGCACCCAAAAGCACATTACCATCGCCCACGACACCATTCCCGGCGCCAATCACTTCTTCGCCAGCGAACTTGAGTTGCTAATGAAGAGCGTCGACAATTATCTCGACTTCAGGCTCGATCCGAACTGCCCGATACGTTGAGCTACGCCTCTTGCAGGCCCTCCTCCTTGGCCTGCTCGAGATCCTGGTCAGAGAGGACCCGCTCGTCGGGATCGGCGGCATCGGATTTCTGAGGCTCGAATCTAAGCCCGTCCATGTAGGGCGTGGGTTTTTTGCGCCGGTAATCGGCAAATTCCTTGGCGTAATAGTCGCGAGCCTGCTGGACGTCCTTGGCGCCAGTCACGATGTCGTGCATCAGATTCAAGGCCAGAAAATTGGCTTGCTCGTCGTGGCAGCGGGCGGACACTTCTCCAGCAGTCCGCTCGACCACTACGCTACCGTCGAACGCCGCCAGATCTGAGAATTTGTCGACCGGAACGCGATAGTCGATGAAAGACTCGACTGCATCGATGTGCGGTGCCGGGAAATCATGCTGGTAAAACGCCCTGGAGGCGACGATTCTCTTCCACGGCCCCGGCTCGTGCCAGGTAAGCTGTGTCTCGGTCGCCTCGTCCGGCTTACCATATTTGTCGATTACCAGCTGGGCCGCCTCACGCGATTCCTCGGGCCACTTCTGGATCAGATCCTGCGCCTCATCAGCCATCGTCTGTCCTTTCTCTTTGGAACGCAAATGCCGTCCTAAACCGAACGAACTAGTTTTCAGCTCGTGCCCTTGGCTGCCGCCTAAATCGTCCAGATCAGCACATTGACGACGAAGATGATCCCGCAGGCGATCATCAGCAGCCCACGCTGACGATTCCCCGGCTGGAGCGCCTGTTTCACACCGAAGCCGAGCAGCAGGAAGGCCGCGATCATGGTGATGGCCATGGCGGCGGATGCGAAACCTCCCAAGACGGACCCTTTCACGGCTTCTTAACGGTGATCGGTCCATGATGCCGCCCATGCGCGATGTCCAGCAGCAACAGGCGCGCCTCGAGGAGGCGTTCGAGAAGATCGAGGAGACCATCCTCCCCTGCATCGCAATGATGCTCGAAACGCTCATGGACGCCTCGGCCAACCTCGCCGAGCTCGACCCCAAAGTGCTGATTGCCGAGCTGCAGACCCTCGCCGCTGAGCTTGAGGAACTGACGCGGGCAGTGGAGCGCAGCTCGCCGGCCCATGTCGAGCCCGGCGAATATCGCGTCGCCAGCAACAGCTAACTACGGTTGGGCGATGCGTCGCCTGATTCCCCAGATCGATGCGCGCTGGCTGGCGCTCGCGCTCTTCTTCCTGCTGCTCGATGCGCTGCTGATCACCATCTTCAAGCCGGGCAGCGACTGGGCGCCGCTGTGGACCGCGGGGCGGCTCGCCTGGGACAATCCGGCGCAGCTCTATGATTTCGAGCTGGTTGCCCGTTTGCAGGGCGCCGTGGTCGACAAGGTCGATTTCCATCCCTTCATCTATCCGCCAAGCGCGCTGCTTCTGATCGCCCCGATCGCGCTGCTCCCCTTCTGGCCGTCGCTGGTGCTGCTCGCATCGGGGTCGATGGCCTGGCTCGCCGCCACCGCCCGTCGCGTCGGAAGCGACCCGTGGCTCGTCGTGCTGGCCCCGCCGGTGATCATCGCTGCGATTGTCGGCCAGACCAGCCTGCTGGTGGTTGGCTTGGTCGTCCTCGCCTGCGCATCGCTCGACAAGGACGAACGCAAGGCTGGGGCCCTGTTCGCGCTTGCGGCGCTGATCAAGCCGACCCTGCTGGTGCTGGCGCCGGTCGCCCTCCTTTCCGGGCGCCACTGGCGCGCGATTGGCAGTACGCTGGTCGTTGGCCTCGCAGGATTTGGATTGAGCGTCTTGCTGTTCGGTCTCCAGCCTTGGCTAGACTGGCTCGAGGCCATTCCGGCCTTCCAGCGAATGTTCGACGATTACCCGCCCCTGGTCCGCAATGCGGTCAGCCCCTATGCGCTGGCGGTCCGGCTCGGCGTCGAAAGCATGGCGATCGTCGTCCTTGGCGCCATCGTTGCCGTGGCCTTCGTGTGGCTCGGCTTCAGCCGTCCCGCCGGTGCGGCGGTCCGCTCGGCGCTGATCCTGGGCGGAGCGCTGCTGCTTACCCCCTATGCGATGAACTATGAGCTGGCGGTGTTCGCGCCCGCGCTGCTCAGCCTGCCCCGCGAAAGCTTACGCAACCTGCTCGTCTGCGCGCTGTGGGGGCTCAGCCTGTTCATCAATGCGGGCCTGCTGGGCCTGCTGGTCGCCTATGCGGCCGTCGCGGGCCCCGTCGTCACCAGGCGCCCGTGAAGCTCCGGATCGACATTCCCGCCTGAAAGGACAACCACCGGCTCAGGGATGGCATCGGCCTTGTTAGCCAATAGCGCCGCCAAGGCTGCCGCTCCGCCCGGCTCGACGACGAGGCCGTGCCGCTCCCACGCCCAGCGCACCGCCGCCGTCACTTCATCCTCGGTGACGGCAAGACCCCGGGCGCCACGCTCTTTCAAGACGCCGAAGGTGATCGGCGATACGCGCGGCGTCTGAAGCGCGTCGCACAGCGTCGGCGGAGCGTCCGGGCCGACCGGCACGATCTCGCCGATCTCGAGCGAGCGGCGCATGTCGTCCCAACCCTCCGGTTCGACCGGGACAATGGCTGCATCGGGGCAGGCCAGCGCGATGCCGGACGACAGCCCCCCACCCCCGCAATTGACCAATATCCGGGCAGGTTCGCCGCCAAGCTGTTCGATGATTTCCAACCCGACCGTGCCCTGCCCGGCGACGATCATCGGATCGTCGAAGCTGGGCACCACCACCGATCCCCGTTCGGCACCGATCCGGCCGGCGATTTCCTCGCGGCTCTCCGTATAGCGGTCGTAGAAGATGATCTCCGCGCCTTGAGAACGCGTCCCCTCGATCTTCAGCGCTGGAGCGTCGACCGGCATGACGATCGTTGCATGAATTCGCAGACGCTTGGCGGCAATCGCCACACCCTGGGCGTGATTTCCTGACGAGAATGCGACTACCCCCCGCGCCCGCTCCTCGTCGCTGAGCTGCATCAGCCGGTTGGTGGCGCCCCTCAGCTTGAACGAACCCCCAGTCTGCAGGCATTCGCATTTGAGCCAGACGCGGCGCCCGCGAATCTCGGCTTCAATCAGCGGGGTGCGATCGACGAAGCCGCGAATGCGTTCCGCGGCCTCCAAAATCTCATCATGAGTGACTTGTGGACAACAGTCCAAGTGCTTGACCTCCTTGGTTTTTCGGCGAACCGTTTCGTCTGGGGGACTAACGATCCCGCGGGGGTCCAAAAAATCTTTACATGGGGGACCCTCACACATATATCGCGCCTCCGCTGCCCCATGGGACTTCCAACCGCAAGGCAGCTTTTGTGTCGAACTGCCCGTTGGAGGTCCCTTGAATTGTTCAAGCACCATAGCGCGCTGGGGCTAGCTGCCGCCCTTCGACCGGTTCAGCCGGTCACGCTCCTTCGTCCGCATGCCGCAAAGCGTGCCGCCCGCTTCTTTGCCGAGAAGTTTCCGGGCAAGTCGCTCTATGCGGTCAAGGCCAACCCGTCCCCGGACTTGCTCAAGGTTCTGTGGGATGCCGGCGTCACCCATTATGACGTGGCGTCGATCGGCGAGGTTCGACTGGTGCACGAGGTGCTGCCGCAGGCGGAGCTGTGCTTCATGCACCCGGTGAAGGCCGAGGAGGCGATCGCCGAGGCCTATTTCACCCACGGGGTCAGGACCTTCAGCCTCGACACTCTCGACGAGCTCGAGAAGATCGTCCGCGCCACCAAAGGGGCGGCCGACCTCAACCTGCTCGTTCGCCTGCGGGTCAGCTCCGACCATAGTAAGCTCAG
>DASTCB010000035.1:0-12257 GCA_035711585.1 Sphingomicrobium sp. | reverse complement strand
AGGTGATGGACAACGGCAAGCTGACCGATCACCATGGCAAGACGGTCGATTTCCGCAACACCATCCTGATCATGACCACCAATGCCGGCGCGGCCGACATGGCGCGCGAGAGCATCGGCTTCGGCGCGATGAGCCGCGAGGCTGCGCAGGAGGATGCGGTCAAGAAGATGTTCACCCCGGAGTTCCGCAACCGGCTGGATGCGGTTGTGCCCTTCGCCTACCTGCCACCAGCGGTGGTCGCTCGCGTGGTCGACAAGTTCGTCCTCCAGCTGGAGCTGCAGCTGGCCGACCGCAACGTCCACGTCGAGCTGGACGACGAGGCGCGCAAGTGGCTGACCGACCGCGGCTACGACAAGCTCTACGGCGCGCGGCCGATGCAACGGCTGGTGCAGGAGAAGATCAAGCAGCCGCTGGCCGAGGAATTACTGTTCGGGAAGCTGGTCGACGGCGGTGAGGTCAAGGTCCACATCAAGGATGGCGCGCCCGCCTTCGAGATCACCCCTGCCCCGCCCAAGGCAGCGCGGACCAAGGGACCGGCGGCGGCGCCCAAGGCGAAAGCGAAACGCAAGGCCGAGAAGCCGGAACGGGCCGAGGACTGAGCGGTTTTCTTGACGGGAGCGGAAGGCGGCTCCAAACAACCCGCCACTTCCATCCCGTCAGGAGTTTGCCGCCTTGCGAAGCCTCGCCCGTCTTTCCGCCGTCGCCATCCTGCTTGCGAGCGGCGCCGCCACCGCCCAAAGCTTCGATCCCGCGCAGCTCGATGCTCATATCAAGACCCTGAGCAGCGATGAGTTCGAAGGCCGCGGTCCTGCCACCCCCGGGGAGCAGAAGACCGTTCAATATCTGGTCCAGCAGCTGCAGGCTGCGGGCCTCGAACCCGGCGGCGAGCTTGTCAACGGCCAGCGGCAGTGGACCCAGCGAGTCCCGCTGCTGAAGTCCGACATCGTCGGCACCCCGGCGATCAGCCTTCAACGGGGCAGTGCGACGACCGCGCTGCGCCAGGGCCCCGACATCGCCATCCGCTCCCCGCTCAATGGGCAGACCAGCATCAATCTCAACAACGTCCCAATGATCTTCGCCGGCTATGGCGTCTCCGCGCCCGAGCGCGGCTGGGACGACTTCAAGGGCGTGGACGTCAAGGACAAGGTGATCGTCGTCCTGATCAACGACCCCGACTTCGAGGGTGGTGAAGGCCAGTTCGGCGGCAAGGCAATGACCTATTACGGCCGCTGGACCTACAAATATGAGGAAGCGGCGCGGCGCGGTGCGGCCGGGGTTATCGTGGTCCATGAAACGGCCCCCGCCAGCTACGGGTGGGCGACGGTCGAGAACAGCAACACCAACACGATGTTCGACATCGTCCGGCAGAACCCCGGTGAGGCGCACGCGCCCGTCAACGGCTGGATCCAGCTGGAGCATGCCCGGGCGCTGTTCAAGAACGCCGGCCTCGATTTCGACGCCGCCAAGGCCGCGGCGAAAACCAAGGCATTCCAGCCGGTCGACCTCAAGACGGGCCTGAACGTCGCCCTCAATGCCAAGACCGAGGTCATCACCAGTTACAATGTCGCCGGCCGCCTGACCGGCGCCAGCCGGCCGGACGAGACCGTGATCTATTCGGCGCACCATGACCATCTCGGGATCGGCCAGCCCGACGCCAACGGCGACCGGATCTTCAATGGCGCGGTCGACAACGCCAGCGGCACCGCCCATGTGCTGGAGCAGGCGCGCGCCTTCGCCGCCGGCCCGCGGCCGCAGCGCTCGCTGTTGTTCCTGTTCGTGGCGGCCGAGGAAAAGGGCCTGCTCGGCAGCGAATATTATGCCGCCAACCCGCTCTACCCGCTGTCGAAGACGGCCGGCGTGATCAACACCGACTCCATGGGCGTCTATGGTCCGGCGAAGAACTTCAGCATCTCCGGCCTGGTGAAGCTCGAATTGCTCGACATGCTGGTCGAGGAAGGCAAGAAGCAGGGCCGCTATTTCTCGCCAGACCCGCGTCCCGAGGCCGGCGGCTTCTTCCGCTCGGATCACTTCCCGTTCAGCAAGGAAGGAGTCCCGGCGATCAGCTATCGTTCGGGCAACGACCTGGTCGAGGGCGGCACGGCCCGCGGCAACGCGCTGTCGGCCGATTACACCGCCAAGCGCTACCACCAGCCGGACGACGAGTGGCAGCCGGGCTTCGTCTACACCGGAGTGGTGCAGGATGCTCAGATGCTGCATGCCCTCGGGTCGCGCCTGGCCAACAGCTGCGAATGGCCGAACTGGAGCCAGGATAGCGAGTTCCGCGCCGCCCGCGACGCCAGCGCGGCGGATCGGCAGGGCGCCTGCACCACTGCGCCGCAGCCGGCCGCAACCACGCCCGAGCGTGGATGAGCGAGACGCTACAGCCGGCGCTTGGCCAGGAGCTCGACCGGAAGGCCGAGCAGGCGATGCGCCGGTTGTGCGACCGGAAATTGACCGTCGCCACGGCGGAAAGCTGCACCGGCGGGATGCTTGCATCGCTGCTGACCGACATCGAGGGTTGCGGTCACGGCTTCGACCGCGGCTTCGTCACCTATTCGGCGGCGGCAAAGCAGGAGCTGCTCGGGCTGCCGGCCGAGCTGGTCGATCATAATGACGCGGTAAACGCCGAGGTCGCGAGGGCGATGGCCGAAGGCGCGCTCGATCGCTGCACGGCCGACATCGCCCTCTCGGTCACCGGATTTGCCGGCCCGTCCGGTCCCAATTGCGAGGAGGGGCTGGTCTATATGGCATGCGCTCGCCGTGGCGGCGAAACAAAGGTGGAGGAAAGGCATTTCGGACCGATCGGGCGAGGTCCGGTGCGGATCGAGGCGCTCAAGGCCCTGATCGACATGATGTGCGAGGCGATCGACGAAACATAGGCGCCGCCGAAGAGGGGAATGACCATGGCAAGCGACATCATCTTCTACCACAACCCGATGAGCCGCGGGCAGATCATCCGCTGGATGCTGGAGGAGGTCGGCGCGCCCTACGACACCGAGATCCTCGACTATGCATCGAGCATGAAGGGCGAGGAGTATCGCCGGATCAATCCCATGATGAAGGTGCCGGCGATTGCCCACAAGGGCCGGGTGGTGACCGAGGCGGCCGCCATCTGCGCCTATCTGGCGGACGCCTATCCGGAGTCCGGTCTCGGCCCGCGCGAGGAGGAAAAGGCCGACTATTACCGCTGGATGTTCTTCGCCGCCGGTCCGCTGGAGCAGGCGGTGACCAACAACAGCGCCGGCTTCACCGCCAGCGAACAGCAGCAGCGCATGTTTGGCTATGGCCATTACGACCTCGCCGTGAACACGCTCGCCGATCACCTCGCCGGCCGGGATTATGTCTGCGGATCCCGGTTCAACGCGGCCGACGTCTATGTCGGCAGCGCGGTGATGTGGGGAGTCCAATTCGGGACCCTCCCCAAGCTCGATCCGTTCATCTCCTACGCCGAGGGGTTGAGCCAGCGTGACGCCTACAGGCGGGGCAAGGACGAAGACAACCAGCTGATATCGGAGATGCAGGCGGCAGGTTAAGCGGAGGACAGGCGATGGGCAGCGACAGGCTTCAGCAGGCGATCGAGCTTTACGACCATTTCACCCATGAAGGCATGGACCGGCGAGATTTCTTCGCCCGGATGACCCTGATCGCCGGCAGCGCGGCCGCGGCTACCGGCCTGATCGCGGCAATCGCCGCCTCTCCCGCCGCGGCGGCGATCGTCCCGGCCGACGACCCGCGGCTGACGACCCGAACCATGACCTTCGACTCTCCGGCCGGCTACAAGGCCTATGTCGCCGAGCCGCGCACCCGGTCGATGAAGGCGACCGTTCTGGTGATCCACGAGAACCGCGGCCTGAACGACCATATTCGGGATGTCGCACGACGGATGGCGCTTGCGGGATTTCGCGCGGTAGCGCCCGACTTCCTGTCGCTTTCGGGCGGAACTCCGGCCGATGAGAATGCGGCGCGAGAGGCGATCGGAAAGCTCGACCTGGCCAAGTCCACCAGCGATGCGGTGACGATGCTCGAAACGCTGGCCAAGTCGAGCCGCGGCGGCGAGGTCGGAGCGGTCGGCTTCTGCTGGGGCGGCGCCTTCGTGAACCAGCTCGCGGTGGCGGCTGGCGACAAGCTGGATGCGGGCGTGGTCTATTACGGCCCTGCCCCTGACGCGTCCGAAGCGGCCAGGGTCCAGGCCCCGCTGCTGATCCACCATGCGGGCCTCGACCAGCGGGTGGCGACCACCCTCTTCCCCTGGGTCAATGCGCTGCGCGCCGCAAGCAAGGACGTCACTTACCAAGGCTATGACGGCGCCAACCACGCCTTCAACAATGATACCTCGGCGGAACGCTACAACAAGGAAGCTGCCGATCTCGCCTGGGGCCGCACCATCCGCTTCTTCAAGCGCCATTTGGCGTAGACGGATGATGCAGTTCCGGTGCCTGCTGCTGCTACCGGTCGCTGCACTGGCCTTGAGCGGCTGTGTTGCCGGCATGGTGGCGGGCGCGGTCGGCATGGCGGCAGACGGCGGAGGACGCGGGAAACCCCGGAACAGCGAATTCATGCAGGCGGCAGCAAGGCAGGCCTGCAGCGCTCATGCCTCGCAATATGGCACGGTGCAGGTCGTCGGCGTCAAGCAGCAGGATGACGGCGAAATCGTCGTTTCGGGGACGGTCGCGGACGCCAGCGGCAGGAACTCGTTCGACTGCAGCTTCGTGACGGAGATCACCGGCTTTTCGCTGCAACCGGTCCAGCCCGCGACCTGAGGTCCGAAAAAGAAAGGGCCGGCGGATTGATCCGCCGGCCCTTCTGCTCCCGCTTTCGCGAGCTCTATCCGCGAGGCCTACTCGCGGTTGCCCATGAAGCTCAGCAGGAACTGGAACATGTTGATGAAGTCGAGATAGAGGTTCAGCGCTCCCATGATCACGACCTTGCCCATCATGTCCGTGCCCGCGACATAGGCGTACATCGACTTGATCTTCTGCGTGTCATAGGCGGTGAGGCCCGCGAACAGCAGCACGCCGATGGCGCTGATCGCGAAGTGCATCGCAGTCGACTGCAGGAAGATGTTGATGACCATCGCCACCAGCAGGCCGACCACGCCCATGATCAGGAAGGTGCCGAAGCCCGACAGGTCCTTCTTGGTGGTATAGCCCCACAGGCTGAGGCCGAGGAACGCCGCGGTCACCGCGAAGAAGGTCTGGGCGATCGAAACCCCGGTGAAGACCAGGAAGATGGTCGACATGCTGAGGCCCATCAGGGTCGCAAAGGTCCAGAACAGGATCTGGAGCGTCGATTCCTTCATCCTGTTGAGGCCGAAGCTCATCGCGAAGACGATCGCGAGCGGCGAGAAGATGATCAGCCAGCGCAGCGGCGTGACCATCACCTGGGCCGCGAAGCCCGAGCCCGCGAACAGCATGGCGACGATGCCGGTCAGCAGCACGCCCGAAGCCATGTAATTGTAGACCTTGAGCATGTAGGACCGCAGGCCCGCGTCGCGTACCGCGCGCGGAACGCCGACCGACACAGCCGGATCAAATCCGCCTGTCGTCGTGCGCGGGTCAAATTGGTTCTGCATTGTCTCTCCTCTTCCGGGGGGCCTCGACGACACATCCCCTAACAGGCCCAATATCGGAAATGTTCGGGTCTTGTTCAAGCGAAACTCGACATCGTCATTGCGAGCAGCGTAACGACGCGGCAATCCACACTGGATTGCTTCGCTCCGCTCGCAATGACGGGTAAGAGGGCGCATGCACCGGCTGTTCGTCGCCATTCGCCCGCCGGAGCCCATCCGCGAGCTGCTGCTCGACCTCATGGGCGGCCTGCACGATATGCGCTGGCAAAACGACAACCAATTGCACCTGACGCTGCGCTTCATCGGCGAGGTCGAGCGGCCAGTGGCCGACGATATCGCCGCCGAGTTGCAACGGATTCGGTTCGAGCGCTTCGCCATCGCGCTCGACGGCGTCGGGAAGTTCGAGAAGCGCCGGCAAGGCGCGCTCTGGGCGGGCGTTGCTCCGAAGGATCAGCTGAAGGCACTCGCCGCCAAGGTCGAGCGCGCCTGCCAGTCAGCAGGAATTGAACCGGAGCAACGCGCCTATCGACCGCACATCACGCTTGCCCGCTGGAAGGGCCGCGCACCCGGGCTGGATCGCTTCATCGAACGGCATGGCGGTCTCACCTCCCAGCCTTGGGAAGTCGGCGAGTTCGTCCTTTACGAGAGCCGCCTTGGGCATGACGGAGCCCATTATGAAGCGGTACACAAATATCCGCTGGTCAGCCCTCGCTAGCTATTTCTTGCTCCCCGCCCGCCAATATTTCAGCACCGCCTCGCCTTCGGAACCGTCCTTGCGCTTGATCCGGACGACATGATCGGCGGTGTCCGGCCCCGTCCGCCGGATGGTCAGGCCATCGAAGTACCAGGCGTCCTCTTCCACCGCGACCAGCGGGAAGCGGATGAAATGCGCCTTTTCCTCCCAGCCCGTCATGTCCGGGTTGAAATGCTTGACCCGATACTCGATCGAGTTGCCGACCTCGGCAATCATCACAAATTCATAGAAATCGGGCTTGCCGTCCTTCGCGCCATAGAAATGGCCGGGCATCTGGCCGCCGATCGGCGCCGAATAATTCTCGTGCAGGACGGAATCAAAGCCCTCGCCCGTCCACTCGCCGGCCAGCCAGGAGAGATCGGCGACCTTGGCCGGAGGCGGAACGCTGCCGGGAACTGCAACCTTGGTCAGCTGCGCGGTCGCTGCCGACGAACAAAGCGCCGCGGCAATTGAAAGGATTAGCTTCCGCCGCATGGACAGCCTCCTTCTCGACGAAGACCGGCCCTGGATTCTGCTGCCAGGGCCGGCCATGTCGACTTACCAGATCCGGACGCGCTTCTCCGGCTCGATGTAGAACTTCGAACCGGCCTGGACATTGAACGCCTGGTACCAGGCGTCGAGGTTCCGAAGCGGGCCGATCACCCGGTAGCGCCGCGGGCTGTGCGGGTCCGAAGCGACCTGGGTCTTGATCGCATCGTCGCGCTGCTCGCCGCGCCAGGCCTGGGCGAAAGCCAGGAAGAAGCGCTGGTCGCCGGTCAGCCCGTCGATCACCGGCGCCGGCTTGCCGCCCAGCGAGATCTTGTAGGCCTCATACGCGACCTCCAGTCCCGACATGTCGCCGATGTTCTCGCCCATCGTCAGGTCGGGATTGATGAACACCCCCGGAGCCGCCTCATAGGCCGCATATTGCTTGCCGAGCTCGTCGGTCAGCTTCTTGAACCGCTCGGCGTCGGCCGGAGTCCACCAGTCGCGGATCGCGCCAGTGGCGTCGATCTTGCGGCCCTGGTCGTCGAAGCCGTGCATGATCTCGTGCCCGATGACCGCGCCGATCGCGCCATAGTTGACCGCCGCGTCCGCGCTCAGGTCGAAGTATGGCGCCTGCAGGATTCCGGCCGGGAACACGATCTTGTTCTCGAGGCCGCCGTTATAGGCGTTCACCGTCGCCGGGCTCATCGCCCATTTCTTGCGGTCGACCGGCTTGCCGAGATCGCTCAGCTGATAGTCCCACTCGAACGCGGCGCTGCGCTTGACGTTGCCGTAGAGGTCGTCGGCCTTCATCTCTAGCTTCGAATAGTCGCGGAACTTGTCGGGATAGCCGACCATCACGTCCATCCGGGCGAGCTTGGCCTTCGCCGCCTCCTTCGTCGCCGGCTCCATCCAGCCATTGGCGTCGATCCGCTTGGCCGCCGCCACCTTCAGATTGGCGACCAGCTGCTCCATCGCCGCCTTGGATTCGGCCGGGAAGTAGCGCTTCACATAGGTTTCGCCGAGCACCTCGCCGAGCCGTCCGTCGACTTGGGCGATGCCGCGGCGCCAGCGCGGACGCAGCTGCTTCGCACCGCTCAGC
The DNA here is from genome assembly GCA_035711585.1 of Sphingomicrobium sp. GTDB lineage: Bacteria > Pseudomonadota > Alphaproteobacteria > Sphingomonadales > Sphingomonadaceae > Sphingomicrobium. The sequence goes on along the minus strand of DASTCB010000035.1, from coordinate 4,367 downwards.
ACCTTGACGAACTCGAACTGGCTGTCGACGAACCGCTTCGAAAGATAGGGGCCGGCCTGGTCGGTGACCTTGAACCGCTGCCAGCTCTTCAGCGTCTCCAGCGGCGTCTTGTCGTACAGCGCCGCAAGCGCCTTCACCGCCGTATTGTCGCCGACGATCATCTTGGGCGACACCACCCGCGTGTCGGCCAGGTATCGGTTCCAGTCGAGGCCCGGCGCATAGGCGGCGAGCTCGGCCGGGGTCATTGGGTTGTTGAGCTTGTCGAGATTGCGAAGGTCGGCCTGCGGCCAGCTGAGCTTGGCGATCTCCGTCTCGAACGCGAGGATCGCATCGGCCGCGGCCGAGGCGTTCGGCGTGCTGGTCAGCTCCAGCGAGCGCTGGATATAGGCGCGATAGGCGTCCCGCTGCGGCTTGTACTTGTCGAGCAGATAATAGTCGCGGTCCGGCAGGCCCATGCCCGAGGTGCCGACGAAGGCGATGTTCATGGTCGGGTTGGCGGGGTCGGGCAGCACGCCGAGCGCGAACAGGGTCGACCCGAAGTCGGCGAACGTGTCCGCCATATGCTTGGCGAATTCGGCCTTGCTCGTGATCGCCTCGACCCGGGCGAGGTCGGCCATCAGCGGCGAAGCGTCGAGTTGCTCGAGGCGTGCTTCGTCCATGTAGCTGGCGAACAGCGCGCCGATCTGGCTGTCCTTGGCCGAGCCAGTGATGATCGACTGCAGCCGCTCCTGGTTGCGGTCGTTGACCTCCGACCCGACGCTGTTGGACGGCTTGTCGGCGGGGATCTCGGTCGCGTCCATCCAGGCGCCGCTGGCATAGCGCTCGAAGTCGTCGCCGGGATTGGCCTTGAGGTCGCGGGAGTCGAGAGCGACGCCCCACTTGCCGAACTTGACGCTGCCGTCGGTCGCGGCGGCGGCTTCATTTTCGGCCGCCCAGGAAGGCGCGGCGATCGCCAGCGGGACGCTCGCCCCAAGCAGCAATGCGGTACGGACCGCGCGAATATGCCTTGCAACGCTCATACTAACCCCCATCCCATTGAATTGATTCAGAAAGCCGGACACTGGACGTTCTCGGCGGCGAATCCAAGGGCCATCGACGAGCGACCGAATCCCTTCGATGAACATGACTGGGCTACACCCGGGCGCGTCTGGTGCGGTCTGGGGCGCCTTTGAGCCGAGCGATTTGCGCCTCAAGGGCCAACAGCCGGGAATCGAGTTTCGCTTCGCGCGCTTCCCGAACCAGGACGATCTGCACCGCTCGGGAAACCGGCCCCGCTAGCTCGGCCAGCACTTCCTGCTCGTCGCGCCCGTAGAAACTATCATCGGGGCGCGGACCGAGCAGCAGCCAGCCGAAATTGCCGTCGGCACCGTGACGGACTCGCAAGGGGACCCGCATCGGAAACATGTCATCCAGTCGATCGCAATCCAGTGCTTCCACATCGCGGTCCAGCCTGGCCTCATCGAGCCATGCCTGAGCAGCCTCCTGGCCCACCGCCACCGTGGCGGTCAGATCGCGACCGATGACCACTGCCCCGCGTTCGGCGCGAACGCCGGCGACGACCTTCTCCAGGATCGTTCTCAATAGCCGGTCGAGCGAGCTGGTTTCGCGCAAGTCGTCAATGCAGTCCGGCAGATCGCGGCGCAGCTTGACGAGGTCGCGCTGGAATCGCCACTCCGCCCATTTCTGAATGCGACTGTTGAGCGGCGTTATCGCCAGCACTGCGACAGCGGCGGCGATCGCATTCGGAAGCACGCCAGCGCCGCGGCCGAAACCGGCCTGAAACGCCCATTCCAGGCCTTCGGCGCTGGCGGCGAACAGGGCGGCGACGGCCAAGGTCAATGTCGCATAGGCCGCCGACCGGCTGATGGCCGCATCGGCGTCGTATAGTCGGTATTTAAGCAATGAAACCAGCAGACCGATCGGTATCAGCAGCCAGCCGATCTGGATAACGATCCCGTACAGCAGCAACGGTACCGGCCCGTCCTCGGGAATGAGCCCTGCCGCCGTGAGCGTGAGTACCGGCAGGAACAGCAGCATGGCAGTGGTGAACCCGAGCACCGCCCACTTGATCTGCTGACGTTGAGCCTGGTCGGTCGACATTCGATAGCGCCGCCGTACCGAGCCCAGAACTGTGAGAACGGCGAACAGGATAACAATGTCGACAGCCGGGTTGGGCGCGCCGGTAGGCGTCGCCACGATCATGATCAAAGCCAGAGTGATCAGGACGACGGCTATGCGGGAAAGCCGGTTGGGAAACCGCCCGTCGGGAAAGGCGGCGATTGCCAGCATAGTCAGGCCAGCGCCCAGATTCTCGATGATGATTACCAGAGTCATGGGAACGCCGACCAAGGCGTTCAGCCAGAAGGCTGTCCCTGGCGTGATGCACAGAATGGCGAAGGCGAAGGCCAGCAGCATCGCCTCGGGATCGCGGGGGCGCCGCCAAGCCAAAAGCAGCGAGGCGCCGAACCAAACCAGCGGTGGCAATTGGTTCGAGAAGAAGCCAACCACAATGTACAGCCAGAGCGGCCAGCCGGAATCGGCCTCAATGGTTTCGCTGGTGTTGGGAATGCGTTCGAGCTCATGCGTGCGCACGGCGCCATCGGTGGAGCGGGTGACGAGCGTGACCCGTCCGTCCTTGTCCTCAGCGAGACGCTCGGCAATCGTATATTCGGTCGCGTCGTCCGGAAGCCGCATCCCATTGATCGCAAGAAACCGATCCTGTTGCCGAAGGCCGTTCGCGCCGGGCCGGGAAACCGACGCAATTTCCGGCACGCCGTCGTTGGTGTGGGTGCGGAAGCCATATTCGGCTGCTGCGGGTATGTTTCCGAAATAGTCGCGCGCATTGAACCAGAAGCTGCCGGCGATGATAACGAAGATCAGCGTGGCAACGCACGCGTAAGCCCCGAGCACGACCCGTGCGCGTCGGCCGCTCAAGGCAGGTAGCCGCCACGACGGGTCACGTGCAACCATTGCGCCCGCTGTCGAGACGTGATTCCTAGGCAAACGAGCCCCCTCGGCGGCCGAACCTATACTCATTCGGGGACGACGCAAAACGCGGGTTGCACCTACGGCCGGCGGCACCCATTTCGGCAACCCGCGTTGACCGGCCGCGGGCCCTCGCGTAAACAAGAACAAATCTGGAACAGAATTGAACCGATGCTGACCCACATTACCGTTCGCGGGGCGCGCGAGCACAACCTCAAGGGGATCGATATCGCGATCCCGCGCGAAAGCCTGACGGTCATCACCGGCCTCTCCGGCTCGGGCAAATCGTCCCTCGCCTTCGACACCATCTATGCCGAGGGCCAGCGCCGCTACGTCGAGAGCCTCAGCGCCTACGCCCGCCAATTCCTGGAGATGATGCAGAAGCCGGACGTCGAGCATATCGACGGCCTGTCCCCGGCCATCTCGATTGAGCAGAAGACGACCTCGAAGAACCCGCGCTCGACCGTGGCCACGGTCACCGAAATCTACGACTATATGCGCCTGCTGTGGGCGCGGGTCGGCGTGCCTTACTCCCCCGCAACCGGCCTGCCGATCGAGGCGCAGCAGGTCAGCCAGATGGTCGACCGGGTGATGGAGCTGCCCGAGGGCTCGCGCCATTACCTGCTCGCCCCGGTCGTCCGCGGCCGCAAGGGCGAGTATCGCAAGGAGCTGGCCGAATGGCAGAAGGCCGGCTTTACGCGGGTCCGCATCGACGGCGAATTTTACGCGATCGAGGACGCGCCCGCGCTCGACAAGAAGTACAAGCATGACATTGAGGTGGTGGTCGACCGCATCGTCGTCCGCGAAGGGATCGAGGCGCGGCTGGCCGACAGCTTCGAGACCGCGCTCAAGCTGGCCGAGGGGCTGGCCTATCTGGATCCGGCTCTCCCCTCCCCTTCAGGGGAGGGGCAGGACAGCGAAGCTGGCCGGGGTGGGGCCGTTCGGGAAGTGCCGCAGCGGTTCGACTCCCCCACCCCTGACCCAGTGCAGGGTCGGTCATCCTCCCAGGATGACCTGAACCGCGTGGGGCGCGGTTCACCCAGCACTCCTGAAGGGGACGGGAAGCAGGGCTTCAAGCTTGACTTCGGGGTCCCCGGCCGCATCGTCTTTTCCGAGAAATTCGCCTGCCCGGTCTCCGGCTTCACCATCGCCGAGATCGAGCCCCGCCTCTTCTCGTTCAACGCGCCACAGGGCGCCTGCCCGGCCTGCGACGGGCTCGGCGAGAAGATGATCTTCGACGAGGACCTGGTCGTCCCCAACCACGCGCTCAGCCTGCAAAAGGGCGCCGTCGTCCCCTGGGCCAAGTCGCAGCCGCCCTCCCCCTATTACATGCAGGTGCTGGGCAGCCTGGCGCGCGCCTATGATTTCGACTTGGGCACCCC
>DASTCB010000034.1:0-2126 GCA_035711585.1 Sphingomicrobium sp. | reverse complement strand
AAGGAGATGGAGGTACAGACCGATGAAGACGATGCAGGGGAATAGGTCCATCGCACTATGCATCCCCATCCTGGGCGTTCTTGCCCTTGGGGCATGCGCGAGCGCGAAAAAGGTCGACGAGGCCGCGACGACAAATCCGGCCATTTCCGAACTCAACAGAAACCTTCAGGAGCAGTACGTCGCGCTGGCGACGTCGGAGCGGTCGCAGGGCGACAAGACGAGCGCCCGGCATTTCTCCGCGAAGGCAAAGGAGGCGTCGTCCGGAACCGCAGTGGGGCCCGACGACATCGCGGCGCGCAACGCGGCGCGCCGGTTCAGGGTCGCGGGCGAGCCCGAAAAGGAGCTGGCGGACGCGCGGTCGCGGCTGCTTGCAAATCTCAACGATCCGGTGGCGGCGAAGAACCCCGCTGCCGCGGCGAAGGCTCAAACCAGCTTCGACTGCTGGCTCGAGCAGCAGCAGGAAGGCTGGCAGCACGACGATATCGCCGCATGCCGGAAGGGGTTCGAGACGGCAATGGGGCAGTTGGACGCGGCGAAGGTGGCCACGGTGCCGCCGCCGAAGGAAACGTCGCCCGTCGAACGCCTGGTCCATTTCGAGTTCGACTCGGATCAGTTGATCCCGAGCTCGCAGGACAAAATGGCCGAGCTGCTCCGCGAAGCGGAGCTCTCGAAGCCGACGTCCGTGCAGATCATCAGCTTCACCGACCTTTCCGGTCCCAAAGACCATAACATGAAGCTGGCCGAAATGCGCGGTCAGCGCCTCAAGGAAAAGCTGCGCGAAGCGACAGGTGCCGAGGTGATAAAGGTCGACGCGCGGGGCCCGGTCGATCCGATCGTGAACACGCCGGAGCCCAACCAGGAGAACCGTCGCGCGGTCATAATCATGAATTGACCACGAGCCCTTGCTCCATCGGGGCCGGTGGCCCGATGGAGCAAGGGGTTTCTCCTCATTGTTTCGGATAGACGTGCCACTCGGGGCCATCGACCAGCACGGCGCTGTCCGTCTGCGGCAGCTTGTTCGCTTTCATGATCGTATGAAGCGATTTGACGTAGTCCGCGCCGCGCTCGGAATACCGCGTCAGGCTCTCGGCCAGCTCCCAGCCGGATAGGTCTTGCACGCCGCTCGCGCGCATTTGCATGCGCCGGTCGCGCAGCCCGGCATAAGCCGCGTGGCTGTTGATGTTGAGGAGATAGGCCTGGACCGACTCCAGCGGCGTCTCGAAGGCGGCGATCTTGTAGTCGCCCTTGCCCCCGCGCTGGTCCTTGACCACGATGCCCTTGCCGCCCCAGGTCCACTGGCCGAACAGCGAATTGCCTTCGGCCGCGAAGCGCGAGGTTCCCCAGCCGCTTTCCTCCGCGCCCTGCGCCAGGACGAGCGAGGGAGGCACCGCATCGACGCGCTTCAGGAGCTCGTCCATGGCCGCCGCGTCGACACCGGCATCCGGCGAGTCCGTCACCTTGTAGCGCCGCGCGAGCTCCTGGACCCAGTCGGGCGTCGCGGCGCCCGAGGCCCGAGTCTTGCGGAACTCGATCAGCCGCTGCCGGTCCGACAGCACGATCTCGTTGCCGCGCAGCACCAGCGGCCCGAGGGCGCGAAAGAAGATCCGCTTCTTGGTGAGTACCGCGAGCTTCTTGCTGTTGACCCGCCAGTTCTGGCCGACCTCCATCAGGTAGATGCGCGGCACGGCGCGGATTCCCGCCTCCCAGCTCTCCGGCGTATAGTTCAGCCGCTCGAAGAAGGCCAGGAGCTCCTCCGGGCTGCCGAGCTCGATGCGTTCCTGGTCCCGGGCCGCCGCCCCGCCGGCCGGCCCGGCCAGAAGGAGAGCGATCGCCAGGAAAAGCATGCGACGCAAGGCCAGGCAGAATGCATCGTTGCTTGGTGTCTTCGCGGCAAATCGGCAAGCGCTCATGGCAACGGTCTCCCCTCAGATGGGTTTCGGGCGGATCGGACATTCCGCCAGCCGAACCCAAACTAGAGACTCCGATCGGGCGCATTTGCCATTTCGACCCAAATGACGGCGATAACAGAGCGCCTCGTCATCGACCGCGCCGGGTACGATCGCTACAGTCGGTATCTTGACCATTCGAAGGCGCGATACGGCGCACACGTCCATCAACGAGAGACC
>DASTCB010000033.1:0-30715 GCA_035711585.1 Sphingomicrobium sp. | reverse complement strand
ACAACAGCCACATCGGCGACGCGCGCTTCACCGAAATGGGCATGGTCCGCGGCGAGCTCAACATCGGCCAGCTGGCCAAGGAAAAGTTCGGCGACCGGGCGCGCTGCATCGGCTTCGGCACGCATGGTGGGACGGTCGCGGCGGCGGATGACTGGGACGGCCCGATGAAGGTCAAGGCGGTGCGGCCGTCAATGGCAGAAAGCTATGAGCGGCTGAGCCACGACAGCGGTGTTGACCGCTTTTTGCTCGACCTCACCGAAGGCGAGAACCGGCGCGTTTCGGCGCTGCTGGAGGAGCCGCAGCTGGAGCGGTTCATCGGCGTCATCTACCGGCCCGAAACCGAGCGCTGGAGCCATTATTCGCAAGCGATCCTGCCGCACCAGTTCGACGGCTGGGTATGGTTCGACGAAACGGAGGCGGTCACGCCGCTTCCGGGCGAAGTGCGCCCGGGCGGACAGACAAGCGCCGACGAAACGTGGCCGTTTGGGTTGTAGAGGTCCGATTCGGAGCCGATTTTCGGGAAAAACCGCCGCTCGCGGACGTTTTCCCTACATGCCCACCACCAAAACTCCGGCCGCCAAGCGAGGCAAGAAGGGCAGTTTCGCCAATTCACACGACAGCCTGTTGTCGCACTTCGCTGTCGCGGGAGAGGCAGGCGAGCGCAGCTGGCGCGAGAGCTTCGGTTACGAGAGACGGCCCGACAAGCCGAAGGGCGGCAAGCCGTTCATCGCGCGCGGATCGCCTCGATCGTCGCCTGGTTCGAAATGACCTCCACGTCGGTGACGCAGTGGAGCAAACGGATGCCCCCGCGCTCCAGGGACCGAGCAAGCGCGGGGGCAAACCCGTCGGTCGTCTCGACCCGCTCGGCCCAGCCGCCATAGGCCTCGGCCAATTTCACGAAATCGGGGTTGGCCAGTTCGGTCGCGCTGATGCGGCGCGGATATTCGCGCTCCTGGTGCATGCGGATGGTGCCGTAGGCGCCATTGTCGACCAGGATGACCAGCAGGTCCGCGCCATATTGGGCGGCGGTCGCCAGCTCCTGACCGTTCATCAGGAAATCGCCGTCGCCGGCGACGCAGACCACCGGCCGGTCCTTGAAGCGCAGCGCCGCGGCGACCGCAGCGGGCAGGCCATAGCCCATGGTGCCTGAGGTCGGGGCCAGCTGGGTCGGCATGGGGCCGTAATGCCAGTAGCGGTGCCACCAGCCCGAGAAATTGCCGGCGCCGTTGCAGATGATAGTGTTGGCGGGCAGCGCCTCGCGCATTGCCTTGACACAGGGCCCAAGGTCGAGCTTCACGCCGTCGCGCGGCGCGGGCTCGCTCCATTCCAGCCATTCGCGGTGTGCATCCTCCCCGGCCGAAAAACGGACCAGGTCAGGGTCGGCCCAGTCGGCGGCCATCTCGGCGAACTCGCCCATGTCGGCGCAGATCGGCAGGTCGGCCTTGAACACCCGGCCGAGCTCATTGGGGTCGGGGTGGACATGGACCAGCAACTGTTGGGGGTGGTCCGGGTCGACCAGCTTGTAACCGTCGGTGGTAGCCTCGCCGAGGCGCGCGCCGACCACCAGCAGAAGGTCCGCCTCACGGATGCGCTGCTGAAGCTTGGGGTTCGGGCCGTAGCCGAGCTGCCCGGCATAGACGCCGCAGTCGTTGCTGATCGCGTCCTGGCGGCGGAAGGCGGCGGCGGTCGGGATTCCATAGCGCCAGGCGAAGGTCGCGAAATGATGCGCCGCATCGCGGTCCCAGCCGGCGCCGCCGATGATCGCCACCGGGTTTGTCGCGTCTTCCAGCAGGCCGAACATCGCTTCCATCGCCCCTGCGCAGGGCGGCTGGGCGATCGGCGCGATCCTGGACCGGTCGATGGCCTCGACTTCGTCGCGCAGCATGTCCTCGGGCAGCGCCAGCACGACCGGACCGGGCCGGCCGGCGGTGGCGACGCGGAAGGCGCGGGCGACATATTCGGGAATGCGCCGTGCATCGTCGATCCGGGCCGCCCATTTGGCGACCGGCGAAAAGAAGGCCGCCATGTCGATTTCCTGGAAGCCTTCGCGGTCGCGATCGGCGCGGTCAAGGTCGCCGACGAACAGGATCATCGGCGTCGAATCCTGGAAAGCGACATGCACTCCGGCGGACGCATTGGTCGCACCCGGGCCGCGGGTGACGAAGGCGACGCCGGGCCTGCCGGTCATCTTGCCGTCGGCGTCGGCCATGTAGCTGACCCCGCCTTCCTGCCGGCAGACGATCGTCTCGATCTCCGGCGCGTCGTGCAGCGCGTCGAGCACGGCGAGGAAGCTTTCCCCCGGCACGGTGAAGATGCGGTCGCAGCCCTGGATCCTGAGCTGCTCGACAAGGATCTGGCCGCCGGTGCGTGTCGTCATAGGCAGGGGCCTTAGCCTTTCTCGTTACTGCCGTGAAAGCGGGAACCTAGTTTTTTGTTTTTTTCGCTGGGTCCCCGCGTTCGCGGGGATGACGAATTGATTGGTCAAATCTTCTCCAAGTCGCGTTTGACCTTCGCTAGCATCGCCACCGCGCGTTTTGCGTGGGGGCCGATCCAGCGTTCGTGGATGGCGTGGATGGGGAGCGGGTTGAGGTGGTTCCAGCGCTCGCGGCCCTTGCGCTCGGCGATGATCAGGTCGGCGCCCTCCAGCACCTTCAGATGCTGCATCACGGTGCAGCGGTCGAGCTCCGGGAACTGGGCGCACAGCGCTCCGGTGGTCAGCGGCTGGTCGCGCAGCACGTCGAGGATCGCGCGGCGATGATGCGAGGCGAGGGCTCGGAACACCCTGTCCTGTTGTTCGACGAGGCGATTTGACATGTTATAGACTTATAACATATCTGGCAACTGATCAAGAGGAGCCGAGTCGATGGATTTGAAATTCAAGGTGATGATCCATGTCGGCCGCCCGGTCGAAGAAGTGTTCGAGGCGGTTGCCGATCCCAAGCAGCTGTCATCCTATTTCACCACCGGCGGGGCCAGCGGCCGGCTCGAGCAGGGCGCGACGGTGACGTGGGACTTCCACGACTTCCCGGGCGCCTTCCCGGTCGAGGTCGACGAGGTCGTGCCCAACGAGAAGATCGTGCTGCGCTGGGACGCGGCCGAGGGCGAGCAGCTCTGCGACGGTGCGCTGGACGTCGAGCCCGCGGACTACAAGACCACCGTAACCATGACCTTCAAGCCGACCGACGATAATCGAACGCTGGTCGAGATCGAGGAGAAGGGCTGGCGCGAGACCGAGGGCGGACTCCAGGGCAGCTATGGCAATTGCATGGGCTGGTCGCAGATGCTCGCGGCGCTGAAAGCCTGGGTCGAGCATGGCATCAACCTGAGGGAAGGGGCATATAAGTAGGCACTTCACGTCACCCCCGCGAAAGCTGGGGTCTCATGAAGGAAAGGAAGGTCCCAGCTTTCGCTGGGATGACGATGTTGAAGGCGCTTAAGCCACCTGCCGCTCTTCTACCGCGAACGGGCTGAGCCCAAGCCAGCGCTCCATCGTGTCGACCAGCTCGCGATCGCCGGTCAGGATGAGGTCGTCACTGGCGCGAGCCTGACGGACGGTTTCGATGCCCATCCAGATGGCGGTCATCGTCCGCAAGGGGCTGGTGACATAGAGATCGACGTCATGCCCCGGATCGACCGAGCAGAGGTCGACCGGATGGCCGGGTTCGACGATCAGCCACCAGCTGCGCTCGCGTGCTCGCGCGTCGGGATATTGGAACTGGATGACCAGGCGGCGCGACGGCGGCGGCTCGAACTTGAGCCCGCGGCGCATGTCCCACATCAGTAGGTTCGCATCGAGCTGTTCCAACGACAGCTTGCTCGGAATCCAGCGCTGCCCCCATTTGCCGAAGGATTCGACCAGGGGCTGAAGCTCGCGGCCCGCATCGGTCAGGGCATATTCGTGGATTGCCGGCTCGCCCGGAACCGGCCGTCGCTCGACGACGCCCGTCTCTTCCAGCTCCTTCAGTCGCTGCGACAGCAATGCCGGCGACATGCGTGGAAGGCCACGGCGGAGGTCGTTGAAACGGGTGGAACCGGCCAGCAGCTCGCGCAGCAAGACTACCGTCCAGCGCGAGCAGAGCACTTCTGCGGCCATCGCTACCGGGCAGAACTGATTGTAGCTGCGTTCCATCGCGCGCTCCCCGAGCCCTCTTAATCCAGCGCAACATATTGCGCCACTTCAGTTTCTGTACCGGGCGATTCAGTTGCTGAACTGGATGGCGGTCGCCGCGCGGCGGTATCTCCTTTCCATCCCGATCAATTTGCAGGAATGAAAGGAAAGCCGATGCTGGCGCTTGTCGAGAATAAGATGGCGACGGACTGGAAAGCCAAGGCGGAAGAAATTGCGGCGTCGATCGCGACCCACGCGGCGGCGCATGACTCGGACGACAGCTTCGTCGAGGAAGGGTTCGCCGCACTGGAGGAAGCCGGGTTCTTCACCGCGCTGGTGCCGGAAGAGCTGGGCGGCGGCGGAGAGAGCATCAGCGAGATTTGCGAGGCGCTGAAGATCATCGGCGCGTCCTGCGGATCGACCGCGCTGGCGGCCTCGATGCACAGCCACATCGTCGCGGTCGCGGCCTGGCGCTGGAAGAATCAGGGCGCGCCGACCGACGGCCTGCTGAAGCGCGTCGTCGGCGAGAAATTGAAGCTGGTGTCGAGCGGCGGCTCGGACTGGCTGAAGAGCGCGGGCACGATGGAGAAGGTCGAAGGCGGCTACAAGCTGACCGCGCGCAAGGCCTTCGCCAGCGGATCGCCGACCGGCGACCTGCTGATGACCAGCGCGGTCTATGACGATCCGACCGATGGCCTCACGGTGCTCCATTTTGCAGCGCCGCTGAAGGGCGAGGGAGTGAGGATCGAGCCGACGTGGCGGACGATGGGCATGCGCGGGACCGGATCGGACGATGTCGTGTTCGACGGGCTGTTCATCCCCGACGCAGCGATCGCCGGCAAGCGGCCGCAGGGGCAGTGGCATATGCTGTTCCACGTCATCAGCAAGATCGCCTTCGCGTTGATTTATTCCGCCTATCTCGGCGTTGCGGAAGGAGCGCGGAACCGGGCGCTGGAGTTGGCCAGGAAGCGGCCGGAGGACGCGCTGCTGGCGCAGCTGGCCGGCGAGATGGAGAACAGGTTGCTCGCCGCGAGGCTGGCGCACCGGCGGATGGTCGAGATTGCGGAAGCCGCAACGCCGGGACCGGAGACGACCAGTGAGGCGATGCAGTGCCGGACCCTGGTCGGGCAGGCGGCGATCGACACCGTCGCCAAGGCGATGGAGGTCGCCGGCGGCGCGGCCTTCTATCGCAAGACCGGACTAGAGCGCGCCTTCCGTGACATCCAGGCGGCGCGCTTCCACCCGATGCAGGAAAAGCCGCAGCTCGACCTGACGGGCCGGGTGGCGCTGGGTTGGGATATTGACGGGTAGGTCAAGGGAAGGGCGGGCGCGCTTTATCGTCACCCCCGCTAAAGTGGGGGCCCCGCTTTTCCTGATCGATCGACTAATCTAGCCCAGTCAAATCATGAACTGTGGAGTTTTCATGGCCGGCTGCGTCTACATGATGGCCGATCGGTATCGTGGCGCCATCTACACTGGCGTATCCGCCGAAATTGCCGCTCGCACTGCTGCCCATCGTGAGGGACGGGGATCCAGGTTCTGCGCGAAATACGGCCTCAACCGCCTGGTCTACGCTGAACGGCACGACGACATTTACGCCGCCATTGCCCGAGAGAAGGCAATCAAGAAGTGGCGGCGAGCCTGGAAGATTGAATTGATCGAGCGAGCAAACCCCGACTGGCTCGACCTCTACGAGCGAATGAATTGGTAGGAAGCGGGGCCCCCGCTTTCGCGGGGGTGACGAATTTAGGCAAAGTGCACGGCTTTGACGACTTGGTACGGCTCGAGCCCTTCCTTGCCGCCTTCCGACCCAAAGCCTGAATCCTTCACGCCGCCGAAGGGGGCGTCGGCGACGGAGATGGCGAAGGTGTTGATGCCGACCATGCCGCTTTCGATCAGGTCGCCGATCAGGTTTGCGCGGCGGCCGTTTTCGGTGAAGGCGAAGGCGGCGAGGCCGAAGGGCAGGCGGTTGGCCTGCTCGATCACCTCGTCGAAGGTCGAGAAGGCGCGGGTCACCGCGACCGGGCCGAACGGCTCCTCGTTCATGATGTTGGCTTCATTGGGCACGTCGGCGAGCAGGGTCGGCTGGAAAAAGAAGCCGCCATCCCCCTTCGACCCGCCGGCGAGCACACGCGCACCCTTGGCCGCGGCGTCGTCGATCAGCGCGCCGACCGCTTCCGGACGGCGCGAATTGGCGAGCGGACCCATCCTGGTGTCCGCCTCGAGGCCGTCGCCGACCTTCACCTTGGCGGTGCGATCGGCGAAGCCCTTGAGGAAGGCCTCGTAGATCGAGTCCTGGACGTAGAAGCGCGTTGGCGAGACGCAGACCTGGCCGGCATTCCGGAACTTCTGCGGCACGACCATGTCGAGCGTTTTTTCCAGGTCGCAATCGTCGAAGATCAGCACAGGCGCATGGCCGCCGAGCTCCATCGTCACGCGGGTCATGGAGTCGGCGCAGAGCTTCATCAGATGCTTGCCGACCGGGGTCGAGCCGGTGAAGCTGATCTTGCGGATCTCCTTGCTGCCGATCAGGGTGCGGCTGATCAGGTCGGCGTCGCCATGGACCAGCTGGGCGACCCCCTTGGGAATGCCGGCGTCGGCCAGCACCCGAAACAGCTCGGTCGCACAGCCCGGCGTCTCGTGCGGCGGGCGTGAGATGACAGTGCAGCCGGCGGCCAGCGCGGCGGACACTTTCTTGGCGAGCAGATAGAGCGGGAAATTCCACGGCGTGAAGGTCGCGACCGGACCGACCGGCTGGCGGATCACGCGGGACAGCTGGCCCGCCGGGCGGACCAGGGTGCGGCCATAGTCGCGCTTGATCTCCTCCGCGTACCAGTCGAACAGCTGCGCGCTGCCAAGCACCTCGGCCTTGGACTCGGCCAACACCTTGCCCTGCTCCTGGGTCATTATGCGGCCGATATGCTCAGCCCGCTCACGCAGCAGCGAGGCGACCTTGTGCAGGATGCCCCCGCGCTTCTCGACATCGGTCGAGCGCCATTCGGGCCAGGCGCGGTCAGCGGCAGCGAGCGCCTCGTCGAGGTCGGCCTTGCTGGCGTAGGGCACCTCGGCGATCGCACTGGCGGTGACGGGATTGACGACCGGGTGGGCGTCGCGGCCTTCGCCGCTCTTCCAGGCGCCGTCGATGAATAGCTGGAGGTCGGTGTCGTAGCTCATGCCAAGGGAGATAGGCGCGTCACGGCTTGTCGCCAACCCGTCACATGGTTAGGCGATTGCGCGAAAGGGAGACGATGCATGACCAAGCAGGAACTGTTGGCCAGGATGCAGGACGCGGGGGCGTGGCTGCCGCAGAAGACGGTCAAGATCGACTTCGGCGGCGACGAGGGCGTGATCCTGCTCGACGGCGTCAATGCGCTGGTCAGCGAGGCCGACCAGCCGGCCGACACAACCATCAAGGTCAGCTGGGACGACTGGCAGGCGCTCAGCAGCGGCACGCTCGACGGAATGACCGCCTTCATGATGGGCAAGCTCAAGGTCGAGGGCGACATGAGCAACGCGATGCAGTTGCAGAGCGTGCTCGGGAAGCTTCGGGGATAAAGCCGCTGGGCGGGGAACGCGAGCTGTCGCGGCTCCTTCGGTCGCTGAATCCGAGGCTTCATACGGAGCGGTACAGTTTCTCCGCTGCCGACGAGCCGATCCTTCGCGATGGTCAGTTTGCGTTGGTGCGCGAAGATGAGGGGCTGACGCTGATCCAGCCGGACCCGGCCGGGGAATGGGCCCGAATCAGCCTCGGCGTCCATTCCAGCCTGGACGCCGTCGGATTGACCGCCGCGCTGTCATCGCGGCTCGCGGAGGCCGGGATCAGCGCCAACATCATCGCAGCGCAGTTCCACGATCATCTGTTCGTTCCCTGGAACCGCAGGGAGGAAGCGCTCGCCTGCCTGCGCTCGATATGAGCAGTTCTTATCGTTCCGGTTGAAGATTTGATTTTGCATGGCCCGCCGAGCGAACCATTCTGGCAAGGTTCGAAGGACGTGACCTATGCTCAAGCTATTCTATTCGCCGGGCGCCTGCTCACTGGTTACGCATATTGCGCTGGAGGGGGCGGGCGCCAAATTCGAGCCGGTGCGCGTGATGCTTGCCGAGGGCGAGCATCTGAAACCCGACTATCTGTCGATCAATCCGCACGCGCGCGTCCCGGCGCTCGCCACCGATCGGGGTGTGATCACCGAGAATATCGCAATCCTCAATTACGTTGCCGACCGGTTCGGAGCGACGGGCTCGGTGCCCCGCGGCGATGCCCATGAAAGCGCGCGGTGCAATGAGCTGCTCGGCTGGTTTGCGTCGACCGTGCACATATCCTTCGCCCAGGTTTGGCGGGCAGGCCGTTTCACCGACGAGGCCAGCGTCCATCCCGTGATCGTCGAAGGCGGCCGCAGGAACCTTGAACAGCAGTTCGGTGAGATTGAACGATTTTGCGGCGCCGGCTGGCTCGCCGGTGCAAGCTACAGCGCAGCCGACAGCTATGCGCTGACTTTCTTCCGCTGGGGCAAGCGGATCGGGATGGACATGACTCCCTACCCAAATTGGGCCGCACTGGCTGAACAACTGATGGTCGAGCCAGCCGTCCAGCGCGCGCTCGGACGCGAGGGCTTGCGCGCCGACGAGTTCCGGCCCGGTTGACCACTGCCGCCGCAGCCGCCTATCGGCCTTCGCAAGAGGAGAGCCGATGCAGAAAATTTATGCCAATGCCGAGGCCGCGCTCGACGGGCTGCTGTTCGACGGAATGACCATCGCCGCGGGCGGGTTCGGCCTGTGCGGAATACCCGAGCGGCTGATCGACGCGATCCAGGCAAGCGGGGTCAAGGATCTGACCATCGCCTCCAACAATGCGGGGATCGACAATGAGGGGCTGGGGCGCCTGCTGCGGACGCGGCAGGTGAAGAAGATGATCTCGTCCTATGTCGGCGAGAACAAGGAGTTCGAGCGGCAGTATCTAGCCGGCGAGCTGGAGGTGGAATTCTGCCCGCAGGGCACGCTGGCCGAGAGGATGCGGGCCGGAGGCGCGGGCATCCCCGGATTCTATACCAAGACGGGCGTCGGAACCGTGGTTGCGGAAGGGAAAGAGCTGAAGGAGTTCGACGGCGAGACCTATGTGCTGGAGCGCGGCATCCGGGCCGACCTCAGCATCATCAAGGGCTGGAAGGCCGACGAGAGCGGCAACCTCATGTTCCGCAAGACCGCTCGCAACTTCAACCAGCCGGCCGCGGCCTCAGGCAAGATCTGCGTGGCCGAGGTGGAGGAGATCGTGCCGGTCGGAAGCCTCGACCCCGACTGCATCCATGTGCCGTCCATCTATGTAAAGCGGCTGGTGCTCGGCGCGCCCTATGACAAGAAGATCGAGTTCGTGACCACGCGTGAAAGGAGCGCCGCCTAATGCCGGGTAAGCATTTTGATCTCGACGCCCTCGGGCTCGATCCGTCCCGGTTCGATGAGGCTGTGCGCGTGCTGATGGACGAGGGCAATGTCATCGTCATCGACCCGGAGATTATCCAGGAGCCCTTCATCCTGGGTATGTTGTGCGTCGACATCATGCGCCACGGAGCGAAGGCGTTCGCGCGGCAGACCGGCGTCAATGAAGTAGAGGCCTATCACGCGATCGTTTCCGGGCTGATGGCCGAGCTGCAGCATAATACCGACGAAGCCGAGGAGCCGAACTAATGGACGCAGTCGCGAAGGGCTGGGACCGCAACCAGATGGCGGCGCGGGCGGCGAAGGAGCTGAAGGACGGATACTACGTCAATCTTGGCATCGGCATCCCGACTTTGGTTGCCAACAATATCCCGGCAGAGATGACCGTCACGCTGCAGAGCGAGAACGGGATGCTCGGCATCGGGCCTTTCCCCTATCCGGATGAGGTAGACGCCGACTTGATCAATGCCGGCAAGCAGACGATCAGCGAACTGCCGAGTTCCTCCTATTTCAGCTCGTCGGACAGCTTCGCCATGATCCGCGGCGGGCATATCGACCTGACCGTGCTGGGCGCGATGGAGGTGAGCGAGAAGGGCGACATCGCCAACTGGATGATCCCCGGAAAGATGATCAAGGGCATGGGCGGGGCGATGGACCTGGTCGCCGGGGTCAAGAAGATCATCGTCGTGATGGAGCATAATGCCAAGTCGGGCGACCCCAAGTTCATCCCGGAATGCACGCTGCCGCTGACCGGCAAGAATGTGGTCGACATGATCATCACCGACCTTTGCGTGTTCCAGCGGCCGGATCATGACTCGCCGTTCAGACTGATCGAGCTGGCGCCCGGCGTGACCGCCGAGGAAGTGCGATCCAAGACGACGGCGCATTACGTCGAATGAGGCGATTGGCGGCCTTGGCAGCCTTGGCGGTCCTGGTCGCCTGCTCCAAGACGCCGACGGTGATCGACGGATCCAGCCAGGAGGCCTTCGCCGAAACAACCGAGCAGGCGCGACGCGACCTGCCGATCGGGGACCGGCTGGCATTCGACGCCGCGATCCGCAACCCCGGCGGACCTCGCTATGGCGAGCGGGACCTAAAGGCCGTGGCGAGGGAAGCCTATCACGGAATGACCGCAGCCGATGTGGTCGCCGATGCGAGGCTGAGGGGGATCGAATGAGGAGAGGCCTATGAGAACCCGTATCGCCCT
This sequence comes from Sphingomicrobium sp., assembly GCA_035711585.1. Lineage (GTDB taxonomy): Bacteria > Pseudomonadota > Alphaproteobacteria > Sphingomonadales > Sphingomonadaceae > Sphingomicrobium. Next base: position 19,970 of record DASTCB010000033.1, on the reverse strand, counting down.
CGCGTTAACGTTGCTGCTCGCCGGCGGCTGCCGAGAGTCCGAACCGGCGACCGAAAATGGGCCGGAGGAGCTGGCATCGGCGACGGAACTTTCCTTGACCCGGCTCGACTGCGGCAACGCCGAGTTCAAGGACATGAACGCCTTCTTCTCCGACCGGCCGGGCATTTATCCGCCGGGGCCCGGCAAGGCGACCGACAGCTGCTACCTGATTCGTCACGGCGACCAGCAGATGGTCTGGGACACCGGCTTCCCCGCCGAGACCAAGGACAAGCCGATGGAGCAGGATGGAATGACAGCGGCAACCGATCGCACGCTGGCGGAACAGTTGGAGCAGCTGGGGATCAAGCCGGAGGATGTCGACATCCTCGGCATCAGTCATATGCACGGCGACCACATCGGCCAGGCGGCGCAATTCACCAATGCCCGGCTGGTCATCGGCAAGCGCGATTTCGAAATGTTGGCTGGCAGGCCCGAGGATACGCTGGGCGGCTGGCGCGGCCAGGGCAAGAACGTCACGCTCGCAAGCGGCGACATCGACATATTCGACGACGGCAGCGTCGTCGCGCTTCACCTGCCCGGCCACACGCCCAACCATTTGGCACTGTTGGTCCGGCTCGAGAGCGGACCAGTGCTGCTGACCGGCGACCTCTACCACACGACGGTATCCCGCGAGAAACGGTCGATGCCGGGGTTTAACGCCAGCCGTGAGCAGACCCTGCAATCGATGGACCAGTTCGAGAAATTGGCCCGCGAATTGAAAGCGAAGGTTGTCATCCAGCACGAGCCTCAAGACATTGCCAAGCTGCCGGCCTTCCCGCAGGCAGCCGAATGAGGGCGTTGCTGTCCATCGCGCCCGGCGGACCGGAAACGCTGCAGCTGACCGAGGTGCCCGATCCAGTCGCGGGCGCGGGCGAGCTACTGGTCAGGATCCATGCCTGCGCCATCAATTATCCCGACGTGCTAATCATCGAGGACAAATATCAGTTCAAGCCGCCCCGGCCCTTCGCCCCGGGCGGCGAGGTCGCAGGAGTGGTCGAGGCGGTCGGCGAGGGCGTCGAGGGATGGAAGCCCGGCGACCGGCTGATCGCCTATCACGGCCATGGCGGGCTGGCGGAGAAGGTTGCCGTGCCCGCGGCCCACGCTTTCGCGCTTCCCGAAGCGCATGGTTTCGTCGAAGGATCGACGCTGCTCATCACCTACGCGACGGTCATCCACGCGTTGTGGGATCGCGGGCGGGTCAAGGCCGGCGAGACGCTGCTGGTGCTCGGCGCCGCGGGCGGCATCGGCATCGCGGCGATCGAACTCGGCAAGGCGAAGGGCGCGCGGGTGGTCGCGGCCGTATCGAGTGAGGAGAAGGCGGCGGCGGCACGTGAGGCCGGCGCCGACGAGGTGCTGATCTACCCGCGCGGTCCGTTCGACAGAGACGGGCAGAAAAGGCTGGCAGACCAGTTCAAGGCCGCGGTCGGGCCGAATGGCGCCGACGTCATCCTCGATCCGGTCGGGGGAGACTATGCAGAGCCCGCCCTGCGCAGCATCGCGTGGGAAGGTCGCTACTTGGTCATCGGCTTCCCGGCCGGGATTCCGAAGCTTCCGCTCAACCTCACCCTGCTCAAGAGCTGCGACGTATGCGGGGTATTTTGGGGCGCCTTCGCCGCCCGCGACCCCAAGGCCAATGCAGCCCATGTGGCCGAACTGTTCCAGCTTTGGGGCCGGAGCGAGATTAGCCCGCGGGTCAGCGCAACCTATCCGCTGACGCGTGGCGGCGAGGCGATCGCGGCGATGGCGGCGAGGAATGCGATCGGCAAGCTGGTGGTGACGCCAAATTAGATCGGGCGACTGAGTCCGGCCGGCACGTCTGGGTCGCCTAAGCCCTATTTCGGCACTCCGAAGCTGTCGCAGACCTGCTCGACGACGCCTCGCACCCACTCACCGGTGATCGGCTGCGAAGCGATGAAGCGACGGAAATAGATGGGGCCGGCGACCATTGCGAACAGCCGGTCGCGGTCGATGTCGGCCGGAAGCTCGCCGCGCTCGATGGCCGCCTCGAACATCGGGGCGAGATGCTGCTGACGGCTTTTCCAGAAGGCCTCGGCCTGGCCGGGCGCGGCTCCACCCTGGAGGGCGGCCGCGACCGACATCAGCGGTGGCCCCAGAGAGCTGTTCAGCACCTTCGTCAAATTGAGCGTGGCGCCCAGCAGGTCGGTTCGAAACGAGCCTGTGTTGAAGGCGGCGGTCTCGCGCTCGGCGAGGTGGATGATGGCGTCCATGATGGTCGGCCAGCGATCGGGGTTCCGGCGATAGAGGGTGGAGCGCTCGATGCCCGCACGGGCCGCGACATTCTGAAAGGTGCAATTCTCGACGCCACCCTCGGCGATCAACTCCAGGATCGCCTCGTTGATGCGCCGGGTGACGTCCGCCGTCCGGCCCCCGGGCCGCTTTTGCTTCACCGGCTCAATGACTTGCATCGTTTCGGACAATGTTGACTCCCCGACTCATAACAACTAACGCAACAGAAAGTTGCTTTAAACAAAATCCCCAAAATGACGTGTAAAGCAAGCCGTTCCGAACGGGACGACTGGAGACCCGATATTGCCTGACGCTCGCCCCCGCGTCCTGATTACCGGTGCCTGCCGCGGAGTCGGCCGCGAATGCGCGGAGACGCTGGCTGCGCGCGGTGCGGAACTCATCCTGGCCGATCATGACTCGGACGGGTTGCGCCTGCTCAGCCCCCAGCTCGATGCCGTTGGCCGCTACTGCGACGTCGCCTCCGAAGCCAGCGTCACCGTCTTTGCCGCCGAAATCCTCGAGCGCTACGAATCGCTCGAGATGGTGATCAACACTGCCGGGGGCGGTTACGAAAGGACGCTCGGCATGTATCGCGTGTCGCGCGCCCTTCTTCCAGCCTTGCGCAACGGCAGCGCCCGCAAGATCCTGCTCAACATCCCTCCGGCCGACAAGGATTCAGGCGACGCGATTTTTCCCTACGCCAGTTCGCAGCAGGCCTTTCAGCGACTGTGCGCGGCGCTGGCTGCCGAAACCCGCGGCAGCGCAATCCGGGTCCTGATCGGCCAGCCAGGAAGCGACCATATTTCGCAGGTTCTCCCCGACCGGAACGCTGGAAGCATCGCCGACGCATTCGACGTCGTGCATCATACCAGTCTCGGACATGTCGGTTTTGCCGCCCATGTCGCTTCGCTGTTCGACCCGCCCGAGGACATCAGGCGCGCTGGCTGAACGCTCCTTCGGCTGGACGGGGAGCAGGTCAGCAACTATCTGGGCCGGCAAACAGCAGGATTTGCAATGACCCAGTTCAATGATCGTGAGCGCGCATTCGAAGCTAAATTCGCCCGGGACGAGGAGATGCAATTCCGTATTCTCGCCCGCCGCAACCGCCTTCTTGGCGAGTGGGCGGCGCGGCTGATGAATCTGTCCGAGGTCGAAACCGAGGCCTATGCCAAAGAGGTGGTCCGCGCCGACTTCGAGGAAGCAGGCGATGAGGACGTCATTCGCAAGGTGCTTGGTGACCTGACCGCGGCCGGGGTCGATTGCGACGACGGCCGCATTCGCGAGACGCTCGGCCACAAGCTGGTCGAAGCCAAGCGGCAGATCATCGAGCAGACGAACCTGTAGATGCCGATGGCGGCGAGCGAGATCGAGGCGCTGATCCGCGCGGCGCTGCCCGACGCCAAGGTGGAAATTCGCGACCTGGCCGGCGACGGCGATCATTATGCCGCGCGCGTCGAGTCGAAGGGCTTCGAGGGCTTGAACCGGGTGAAGCAGCACCAACTTGTGTACCGGGCACTCGGCGGCCGCATGGGCGGCGAACTGCACGCCCTTCAACTCGAGACTGCGATCCCGGACGGAGAATGAGATGACTGACGTCAAGGAGCGGATCGACGCTCTGGTGAAAGCCAATGAAGTGGTGCTGTTCATGAAGGGCAGCGCGCTGTTCCCGCAATGCGGCTTTTCCAGCCGCGCGGTTGCTATCCTCGATCATCTCGGCGTTCCGTTCGAAACGGTCGACGTCCTGGCCGATCCGGAAATACGGGCCGGGATCAAGGAATATTCGGAATGGCCGACCATTCCCCAGCTTTACGTCAAAGGCGAGTTCGTCGGCGGATCGGACATCATGATGGAGATGTTCGAGAGCGGCGAATTGCAGCAGCTGGTCGGGGCGGAAGCCTAGCTAACCTGCGGTGTCGGCTCCCCTTCCGACAGGGGGTTGGAAGAAGAGCCGCCCCCGAGCGCATAAAACCCAAAACTAAAAGGGGACGGCGAAGGCGGGACCAGAAAACCGCTCTTGCCGTCCCCTTTGTGTTGGCGTGGAACCAAGTGGACGCTAACATATGTGCAACCGCCGTGCCAATCCGAACAAATGGCTGAATTCCAGCAAAAATATTTTTGCCCGTTCTTCTCCGACGGCGTCAGGCGTAAAGATTCCCGACGTTTCCGCTCATCGATGCGCAGTTTCGACGAACGGATGTTTACAACTGTAGTCATATCGCCTACAGCTGTAGTCGAAAGGGTTGCCGATGGACGTGCGAATCAGCGATGCCGAGCTCGAGGTGATGGAGGCCCTGTGGGCGGCGGGCCAGCCGCTGACCGCAGCCGAGGTCGCCGAGGGAATCGATCCGAACCGCGGCTGGTCACTCCCGACCGTCAAGACCATGTTGTCACGGCTGGTCGCCAAAGGCGCCCTCAAGCATCGCGAGGACGGACGCCGGTTCCTTTATTCTCCGGCGATCGAGCGCGAGGCCTATGTCGGCCATGAATCCCGGCGGTTCGTCGAAAAGCTGTTCGGCGGCCGTATCTCGCCCCTCGTCGCCAGCCTAGCCGAAGAGCAGGCCATTGACGAAGATGATATCGCCGCAATCGAGGCGCTGTTGAAGGAGCTGAAGTCGTGACCGACTGGCTGCTTGGCACATTGCTCGCCACTTCCGGGCTGATCGTCGTGGTGCTGCTGATCCGCGAGCCGGTCCGGCGCCATTTCGGGGCCAGGGTCGCCTATGGCCTGTGGCTGATCCCCGCAGCCCGCCTGCTGATGCCCACCTTGACCGAGACAATCGAGCGGCCGGCCGCTCCGATCCTCACGCCGCGGCTGCTCACCCACCAGGTCACTGCAGAGCCGATGCTGCTGGCCAGCGTCGCCCCGCCCGAACCGCCGCTGGTCGACCAGATGGGCGGCTGGCCGACGATCCTGCTGATGCTGTGGCTCGGCATCGCGCTTGGGCTGTTCACGGCGCGGATGCTGGCATTCCGGCGCCAGCGAGCGGCCATCCTCGCCGACTCGAATGAGCTTGGCCGGATCGGATCGATCCGCCTTGTCCGGTCGCGCGACGTGCTAGGGCCGATCGCCTTCGGAATCTTCGACCGGGTGATCGCGGTGCCGGCCGATTTCGACCGCATCTACGCCGACCGTGAGCGCCGTCTGGCGCTTGAGCATGAGCTCGCCCACCACCGTTCGGGCGACCTCGTCGCCAACCTCTTCGCCTTTGTCCTCCTCTGCCTCCAGTGGTTCAATCCACTCGCCTGGGTCGCCCACGCCGCTTTTCGTTTCGATCAGGAAGCGGCGTGCGATGCCCGGGTGCTGGACAAGGTCAAGTCCCAAGATCGCGCCGACTATGGCCGGGCGATCGCCAAGGCCGCTTCGGGACGGGCGCTGCTGTTTGCATCCGCGCTCGATCGTCGCAACACGCTCCACAGGAGGCTCAAGTCCATGCTTACCAATCCCACCGCCGGCCGGCGCCTGACCGGGCGGCTGATGGTCCTCGCCACGGTCGCAGCGGTTCTGCCGCTGACGGCGACCCGGGCGATCAACTATGTCGACCTTCCCGCTCCGGCGACACCTGCAGCGCCGAATGCCGCGCCGGCGCCGGTTGCACCCGTTGCAGCGGTCGCTCCGGTCGCTTCGGTAGCTCCTGTCGCGCCCGTCGCTCCGGTTGCGCCAGTCCCTCCGAGGCACGCCGCCAAGGGGCTCTACATCAGCGATGAGGGCGCGATCCACATCAATGGCCAGACCAGGAGGTGGAAGGACTTGACCCCGGCAGAAAGGGACGAGGTTCGTCGCTCGATCGCCGAAGCGAAGGCGGAACTGGCCCGGACCCGGATCGACCGGGCGGAAATCGAGCGCGATATCCGCGAAGCGATGGCCGATGTGAGGATCGATCAGGAAGAGCTTCGCCGCGACCTCGCCGAGGCGCGCACGGAGATCCATCGCGCGATGCGCGAGATCGACTCCCATGCGGTCGATATCCGCCGGTCGGGAGAGGATCCCGAGGCCATCAAGGCGCAGGTCCGCGCGTCGCTGAGGTCCGTCGAAGCGATCGATGTCGAAGCGATCACGCGCAGCGCGCTGGCTTCCGTCAACCCGCAAGCCATTGCGGCCAGCGTCGCCGCTGCCGAAGCGTCGATCGCCAAGGCCCAGGCTGACATCGAGCGGCTCGAGGAGCGGTTCGAGGAAGACGAATAGCGGCAAATAAAGCTCGAAGCGGTGCAAGGCCTCGGCCTTGCATTTGGGAGGGGCGCTTTCGGCTGGGAGGCAGCCAGGAGCGTCTTTTCGTTACGCGCATAACAGAATAAGGGCATCGCGCGTCCCGCATGGCACCAAATCGCCGGAGCGGGGTTGGAGGCCCGATGGCGTTGCACGATCCCGATTCAGACAATCCCTCCGGCCTTCTTTTCGCCGACGTTACGCAGAGCTGGTCGGACGTTGGCGGCGGCGTACGCACCTATCTTCGGCACAAGCGGCGACACATTCTCGACAATACGTCGCACCGCCACCTGATGGTCGTGCCGGGCCCGCGCGACTCAGTGGCGGTGGAGGAAGGTGGCCGCGGCGTCACTGTCACCATCGCGTCGCCGAAGGTGCCGGGAAGCCCGCATTATCGGTTGCTACTGCGCAACCGGGCGGTCCGCGCGATGCTTGCGGAGCATCGGCCCGACCTGATCGAGTGCCAGGACGCCTATAACCTGCCCTGGGCGGCGATCGGTCATGGCAAGCGCAGTCCAGGCACCGCGCTGGTGGCTGCCTACATGACCGATTTTCCGACGGTCTATGTCGACCGTCCCTTCTCCAAATGGCTCGGCCGACCGGTCGGCGCTGCATCGGCGCGCCTTTGCTATGCCTATTGCGCGCGCCTCTATCGCCGGTTCGACGGGGTTTATGCGCTGAGCGAGAATGGCGGCGCGTCCAAGCTGCGAGCGCTCGGCGTGTCAGATGTCGAAGTGGTGCCGCTGGGAGTCGAGCTCGGCCAATTTTCGCCGTCCAAGCGCAACGCGGCCCTCAGGCGCAAGCTTGGACTGACCGACGGACAGCCGCTGCTGATCTATGCCGGCCGGCTCGATAGCGAGAAAAGGCCCCACATCGTCGTCGAGGCATTCCGTCGCTTGCCGACGTCGCTCGGTGCGACGCTGCTGCTGCTCGGCGACGGCCCCCTACGCGAGCAGCTGGTCGGGCTTGAAGGCGAGCGCATCTTCGCGCCGGGCTATTGCCGCGACCGCGACGATTTGGCGGCCTGGCTGGCCAGCGCCGACCTCTATGTCTCGGCGATGGCCGATGAGACCTTCGGGATCTCGATCATCGAGGCGCAGGCGTCGGGATTGCCGGTGGTCGGCGTCGCCGCGGGCGCGATGGTCGACCGGGTGCCGAACGGCCTCGGGCTGGTCGGAGAGATCGATGACGCCGCGGTCATGGCGGCGAACATCATGGCGGTGCTGAACGGTGACATGGCGGCGATGGGCGAGCGGGCCCGTGCCCATGCGCTGCAATTTAGCTGGGACCAGAGCATGGAGGGCTTGTTCGGGCGGGTGTACCGCTCGGCCCTTGTCCGCGCCTCCGAGCGAGCGGCCGCGGCGGCCACGAAGGGGGTGGGGGCGCTGGCGAACGCCTGACATCCGTGCCAATTGGGGCAGGTGGACGCGCCTTACGCCATCGTCGAGCAGCTTGAGCCCGGCATTGCCCGGTTGCTGGCGCGCAACCCGTCGCCCTTCACTTATTTCGGCACGCAGACCTATCTGGTCGGCGATGAGGAGCTGGTGGTCATCGACCCCGGCCCGGACCTGCCCGAGCATGTCGAGGCGATCGTCGCGGCGCTTGGCGGTCGCAACCTCGCGGCGCTCGCCTGCACACACACCCACCGCGATCATTCGCCGGCCAGCCGGGCGCTGAAGGAAGTAACGGGCGCGTCGATCATCGGCTGCGCGCCGTTGGCGCTGGACAGCATCGGCCCGCGCGCCGACGCCAGCTTCGACAAGCAGTATGCGCCGGACCAGGTGCTTGGCGACGGTGAGGTGATCGAGTTCGACGACGGCAAGCAATTAGTCGCGCTGGCAACGCCCGGGCATACGTCGAACCACCTCTGCTTCGCATACGGCGATGCGCTGTTCACCGGCGACCATGTGATGGGATGGTCCACCACGGTGGTCGTCCCGCCCGACGGCGACATGGGCGCCTATATGCGAAGCCTCGACCTGCTGCGGCAGCGCGGCGACCGGATTTTCTACCCGGCGCATGGGCCGGCCGTGACAAAACCGGCGCAGTTGATCCGCGGCATGATTGGGCACCGTCTGCAGCGCGAGCGGCAGATCCTGAGACTTGTGGGAGAGCGTGCGCGCGAAATTCCCGATATCGTCGCCAGGGCCTATCCCGGGCTCGACCAGCGGCTGGTGCCGGCAGCGGGCGGATCGGTGCTGGCGCACCTGCTGGAGCTTGAGAAGCGCGGGCTCGTTGAAGCGGGTGAGGGTGAGACATGGACGAGAACAGCTCAATCCGACTGAACCGACCGCTCGCGATTGCGGCCATCGTCGTTGCGCTGGTCCTCGGCCTGTTCGTCGGCGGAGCGCTGGACATTGGCAAGCGGCTGTTCGGCGGCCCCGACCCGGAGACCGTCGCCTCCTCGGCGCTGCAATCGATGCGGGCGCAGAACCGTCTGGTGCCGTTCGTCGCCCGCTATGTGTCGGTCGTCAGCAGCCGTCAGGAGCGGTTCGGCGGGCTGGTCAGCAGCGAGCGCACGCTGATCCTGCCGGGCGACGTGCGCTACGAGCTCGATCTCGCGCAGTTGGGTCCCGAGGATGTGCAATGGGACGCCGGCAGCAACACGCTGAGCGTGACGCTGCCCGAGATCGAGATCGCCGGCCCTGAAGTCGATCTGGCGGCGGCGCGGGAATATGGCGAGAATGGCGTCCTCAGCGTCGTCACCGACGCCGACCGAGCGCTCGACCGCAACAATCGCGCCCGCGCAATTGTCGATCTGCGCAAGCAGGCCGGCGCGGCGGTGCCGATGCGCCTGGCTCGCGAGGCAGGGCGCCAGGCGGTCGAGCGCAGCTTCGCGTTGCCGCTGCAGGCCGCGGGTTTCGACAATGCGAAAGTGGTCGCGCGATATCCGACGGAGGGGTCGCCGGTGACCGAACCCCTTGACCGCAGCCGCGCCTATAACGATGTGCTGAGTGAAGCGCGCGAGGGGCGCTGATTGTAGGGAATTGGTCATGACCGCCGAACCGAGGAGCCTCAGGGGAATCGATCTCCTGGCCGAGATCGCTCGCCTCAAGAAGGAGCGCAACGCGGTCATCCTGGCCCACTACTACCAGAAGCCGGAGATCCAGGATCTTGCCGATTTCGTCGGCGACAGCCTTGATTTGTCCCGCAAGGCGGCCGCGACTGATGCCGAGGTCATCGCCTTCTGCGGCGTCCGGTTCATGGCCGAGACGGCGAAGATTCTGAGCCCCGAGAAAATCGTCATCCTGCCCGACATGGACGCGGGCTGCTCGCTGGAGGACAGTTGCCCGCCCGACCAGTTCAAGGCGTTCCGCGAGGCCCACCCGGACCATATCGCGCTGACCTACATCAACTGCTCGGCGGCGGTGAAAGCGCTCTCCGACATCATCGTCACCAGCTCGTCTGCGGACGTGATCCTGAAGCAGATCCCCTTGGAGCAGAAGATCATCTTCGGCCCCGACCGTCACCTCGGAGGCTACCTCGCCCGCAAGACCGGACGCGACATGCTGCTGTGGCCCGGCATCTGCATCGTCCACCAGGCATTCAGCGAGACCGAGCTGTTGAAGCTCAAGGCCGAGAATCCTGGCGCGCCGGTCGCGGCGCATCCCGAATGCCCGCCGCACATCACCGATCATTCCGACCATGTCGGATCGACCAAGTCGATCCTCGACTTCGCGATTCACTCGCCAAGCAAGACGATCCTGGTCGCGACCGAGCCGCACATCATCCACCAGATGGAGAAGGCCGCTCCGCACAAGGTCTTCATCGGCGTCCCCGGCGGCGACGGCAACTGCAACTGCAACATGTGCCCCTACATGGCGCTCAACACGCTGGAGAAGCTCTACGTCGCGCTGCGCGACCTCCAGCCGCGGATCGAACTTGCGCCCGAGGTGATGGAAAAAGCCCGAGTCCCGCTCGAGCGGATGCTGGAAATGGCCGGCCGCACGGTTGGGCAGGGAGATGTCGGGCGCCCAAAGCTTGATGGAGATTAAGGCGCACGGCGCCTGAAATTCGCTTCGTCGCACCTTGGCATCGACTCGTCCCGAGTAAACGGGGGGTGAATCGCCACCCCGAACGGTCCGGTTTAGCCATTGTGTGGGGAGTCCCGAGGGGGGAATCTTGCAAAAGACATTGGGTAGCGGAGCGATGAGTCGCATCCGGGGCTGGTTCCCCGAGCGCGAACTCATCATGCGTTCCGAAGGCCATGTCCGCTACGTCCGCATTACGTCGCGCCTGCAGATGACGGTGGCCGGGATCGCCGCCGCGCTGTTGCTTGCCTGGGTGAGCACCATCGGCGGGGTCGCGCTCAGCTCTTGGCTGGACCGCCACAATGCCATGGCGCTCCTTAATCGCGAGGCCAAGGTGACCACCGCGGAGAACCGCATTGCCGCCTATCGCAAGGACGTCGATGCGGTCGCCGACGATCTCGCCAAGCGCCAGGCCTTCATCGAACAGATGGTCAAGACCCATGTCGGCGAGCTTCCCGCCGATGCCAAGGCCGGCGAGACCGTGTCGGACAGCAGCGCGGAAGCCTCGAAGACCGTCGACAAGGTCAGCAGCATGGTCCCCGAGGCCGCGCCGCTTGCCCAGATCGAGGCCAGCCAGCTCGCCTTCGTCGAGCGGCTGACCCGCTTCGCCGACCGCAAGTCCGCCGCCGCCGAGGCCGCGCTTCGCAAGCTGGGGCTCAATCCGCAGCGCATGCTCGCCACGCTCGAGGACCGAAGCGCGATGGGCGGACCGCTGATCGCCTTCCTGCCGTCCGCCGATCAGGAGTTCGACCAGCGCTTCCGCCGCCTCGGCGCCAGCCTGGCGCGGATGGACGCGCTGCAGCGCGGGCTGCAGGGCGTGCCGCAGGTCATCCCGGCTGCCGGGAACCGCATTTCTTCGGGCTTCGGATATCGGTCCGACCCGTTCGCCGGCACGGCGGCATTCCACGCTGGACTGGATTTCAAGGGACCGACTGGCGCGCCCATCTTTGCCGCGGCCAAGGGCAGGGTCGCCTTCGTCGGCCGGCGCCCGGGTTATGGCAATTGCGTCGAGATCGACCATGGCAACGGCCTTCGCACCCGATACGCCCACATGTCCGCCTTCCGAGCGAAGGTCGGCCAGGCGGTCGCCGCCGGCCAGCCGATCGGGGCGGTCGGAAGCACCGGCCGTTCGACCGGCCCGCACCTTCATTTCGAGGTTCGGCTTCACGGCCGGCCCGTCAATCCCCGCCCATTCCTGGAGATGGCGCCCAATGTTCTCGAGAAAGCCCGAATCAACCGACCGGCCCTCGGTTAGCAGCAGCATGGCCGGCTCAACCTTTTCCGTGCTCGGTCCCGATATCGCCATCAGCGGCAACCTGGCCGCGAAGATGGACCTGCATGTCGACGGCCGGATCGACGGCGACATCAGCTGCGCCGCGCTCATTCAGGGCGAGGCGAGCGAGGTCACCGGCGCCGTGGTCGCTGAAAGCGCTCGGATCGCCGGCCGGATCAAGGGCTCGATCAGCGCCGGCGTGCTGGTGATCCAAAAGACGGCGCGGATCGAGGGCGACGTGGCCTATGGCTCGCTGACCATCGAGGAAGGGGCGCAGGTCGACGGCAAGTTCACCCATCGTCTGGCGGACGCGGAGCCCAAGCTGATGCTGGCGGGCGGCACCGCGGCGGTTTGAGCTCCATCGTCCGCAGGAAATCAGCGGGCGAGCCCGTTGTGCCAATCGACGGCTGCCAGCGCAGCCTCGCCGTTAATGCTCGTCAACAATGAGCAACGTTCGCTTTCGACGATCGCCAGTGCCCGTTCGTTGAGCGCGCTCTCGAAGTGGATGCCGCACTGGTCCTCGTCACGCCAGATTACCGACCCGAACGTTTCGATTCTTCCGAGCAGCAGCAAGACTTCCTGGCCCGGGCTGGGCAGGTCGGGGCCGCGAAGCTTTGCGCCGGTTCGTGAGAGGTCCAGCAGGTCGACATGAACCGTCTCCGTCAGCGTCATCATCGCGGCACGGATCATCATGTCTTCGCGGACTGCCCTCCGGCACCCGCCCGGTTTGTCGATACGCTTACCGAACATCTCGGGACCTCCATCGAAGATCCCACGCCAACGCATCGGTTAACAGCCGCAGGGCTAATGGTGCCTTAGGAAAAAAGACGAAGCGGCCGTTGACCATAGTTCACGAGAACCTCGATGGCCGCCAACCTTTCATCCGCTCGTCGAACGATGCGTTGACGCCCTGGTCACGCGGCTTACCAAGACGCAAAATTCCGGAGGGGTGTCACCTTGCGTAAATTCATCATCGCCGCCGCGACCGCGGCTCTCGCCACCGCCGCCGTCGCCCAGTCCGACGATCCCTATCTGTGGCTCGAAGAGATCGTGGGCGAGCGGGCGATTGCCCAGGTCAAGCAGTGGAACGCCGAGACCGAGGCGGAGCTCGGCAAAATGCCAGGGTTCGAGCAGCGCCAAGCACGCGCGCTGACCATCCTCAACGACCCCAACCAACTGGCGACGCCCGACGAGGTGATGGGCGACCTGGTCGCCAACCATTGGATCGACGCCGACCACAAGCGCGGGTTGTGGCGGGTGTCGCCGCTGGCCGACTATTTGGCCGGAAAGCCCGTATGGCGGACGGTGATCGACGTCGACGCGCTGGGCAAGGCCGAGGGCAAGAGCTGGGTGTGGCACGGCGCCAACTGCCTGCCGCCCGAATATCGGCGCTGCCTCATCTCGCTAAGTCCCGGCGGGTCGGACGCCGATGTTGTCCGTGAGTTCGACCTCGCCACCGGCAAGTTTGTCGATGGTGGCTTCACCGTTCCGGAGAGCAAGAACACGGTGAGCTGGGCCGATGCCGACACGTTATTGGTGGCGATGGCGGAGGGCGAGGGGACGATGACCCGATCCGGCTATCCGCGCATCGTCAAGCAGTGGAAGCGCGGCACGCCCTGGAGCGCCGCGACAAAGGTTGCCGAAGGCGTCGAGGCCGACATCGGCATCTCGCCCTTCGCGGTGATGGACGGTGATGTGCGCCGCCTGTTCATCAGCCGCTCGACCGGATTCTACACCACCCGCTGGTCGATGATGGCGCCCGACGGGCGCTGGATCGAACTGCCGATCCCGGAGACGGCGGAATTCCAGGCGGTCCTGAAGGGCCAGGTGATCGTCTCGCTGGTTGATCCGCTCGGCAGCCTCAAGCCCGGCTCGGTGATCGCCTATGACATCGCCACCGTGCTCGCCGGCCAGGAGCCGCTCCCCGCTCTAGTCATCGCACCCAGCCCAAGCGAGTCGATCGAGGAGGTTGCCGCCAGCGACAATATGCTGTGGGTCAAGTTGCTCGATGACGTCTCGGGGAAGCTGATGGCGTTCACCACTCCGGGACCGGGGCGCTGGTCGGGCCGCGACATGCACCTGCCCGAAAACAGCACGATCCACATCGCCGCAACCGCGGACAAGCAGGACGTCGCCATCGTCACGGTCGAGGGGATGCTGGCCCCGACCACGCTGATGTCAGTTGATGCGGATGCGACGCTTGGCACCGTGCAGGCGCTGCCCGCGCAGTTCGACGCATCGCAATTCATCGTCGACCAGCGGTTCGCGACGTCGAAGGACGGCACTCAAGTGCCCTATTTCCTGGTCCGCAAGAAGGGCGCGGCGGCGCCGACCGGCGCGCTGATCCACGCCTACGGCGGTTTCCGCGCCGCGCAGACGCCAACCTATCTCACCGCGCAGCCCTATCGCTCCGGTCCGCTCGGCCTGTTCTGGGTCGAGGATGGCGGCGCGTTCGTACTCGCCAACATCCGCGGCGGCGGCGAATATGGGCCCGCCTGGCATAAGGCCGCGCTGCGCGAGAAGCGCCAGAACAGCTTCGACGACCTTCATGCTGTGGCTGAGGATCTTGTCCGCACCGGGGTCAGCTCAAAGGGCAGGATCGCCATTTCAGGCCGCTCCAACGGCGGCGTGCTGGTCGGGGCGGCGATGACCCAGCGGCCCGACCTCTACGGCGGAGTTATCTCCGGGTCGCCGCTGCACGACATGAAGCGCTATTCGCACCTGCTCGCCGGGGCATCATGGATCGATGAATATGGCGACCCCGACAAGCCCGGGGACTGGGCCTTCATGTCCAGATATTCGCCCTACCAGAACGTCAGGCCCGGCGTGCGTTATCCGCCGACATTCTTCTATTTGTCGACCAAGGACGACCGCGTGCATCCCGGCCATGCGCGCAAGATGAACGCGCGCCTCCGCGAATATGGCAACAAGACCTATTATCATGAGTATCTGGAGGGCGGGCATTCGGTCGACGCCGACCGTAGCGAAGATGCGCTTCGAGCCGCGCTGGAATGGGCGTTCCTGACCAAGGAGATCGGCGGCGTCAGCGCTACCACGGCAGCAGAGCGGGGGCGCTAGGGGTAAGGCCGCAAATCAAGCTTGTTCGCGATCGCAACGCACGGCAATAGGCGCGCGCAACGGCAATCAAGGTTTGAAGCGAGTGGCTGATTCCGACCTGCCCGCGGTGACGCTGGTCATCGAATGGGAAAACGCGATCGATGTCGCCGACGAATGGACCCATCGGGCGATGGGGGCATTGCAGCGCGAAATTGAGGCCGCCGCTCCTCGAATGCCTGCCAAACCTCGGATCATGTATCTCTATGATTCCGGTGCGGTAGCGCCCAATGTAATCGATCGAACCCTCGATCAGATTTCTCCTGGCTTGCGCAAGGTCGCAGAAGTGGAGATCGTCCCAACTCCCGGGTTTAGCTATTACAAGCTCAAGAACTACGGCGTCGCCCGTTCCAAGACCGATCTCACCGTCATGCTCGACAGCGACGCGGCGCCGCAGCCCGGTTGGCTTGAAAATCTGTTGAAGCCATTCGCGGATCCGGAGGTGATGATCGTCGGCGGCTTCACGATCATGGCCCATACCGACCTGGTGTCAAAGACCATGGCGCTGATCTGGCTATTCGATCTGCCCGAAGAGCGTGAGAAGACCGCAAAGAAAATCTTGGCGCATGCCAATAATTGTGCCGTGAGGACCGATTTTTTCCGCGCCCATCCCTTCCCGGACTATCCGATGTTCAAGAAGCATTTCGGCATGTGGCTGAAAGATCTCGTCGCGCGCGGCCATGGCTTCGTCCGGACCGTGGACGCGATGACGGTTCATGCGCCTCACCCGGGCCTTGGCTATGTGCTGTGGCGAGGCTGGCAGAGCGGTTCCGATCGCGACTTTCAGATTTATCTGGAAGAATCGGCCGGGCGGCTGCGTCGCGTTGGTTCAGCCTTCAGCTTCCTGGTGCAAAAGACCCGGCGAAACTGGAAGCGGATCGCCCGCAAGGGCGGTTTGGTCGGCCTGCCTCCGCGGCAACGGCCGGCGGCCATGGCGATGGCGCTATGCTACCAGCTCGCGTCGACGGCCGGCGAGGTGACCAGTGCGCTGAGGCGCACATTCATTCCGGTGCCCGCCGCATATCAGCGCGTGGGCTCGCAAGATGCCGCAGCCGGTCAGAACTCGTAGCCGAAGGCCTCGATGTCTCGGGCGAAGCGCCGGGCGACCAGATCGCGCGTGCGGGCCGTGTAATAATCGCGGTAGTCGCTCCGCTTGCTGGTATTGAGCCGCGGAATCTCGGCCTCGATCCCAATCCGCTGCAAGGCTTCGCTGGCGTCAGCCTGGAAATTTTCGAACTGCCCGACGAAGTCGACCGCCAGCTTCCCGTCCTGGTCGGAAAGATAGTCGACCTGGTTGAACAGGAAGCTCTTGTAGCAGTCCCGGTCGCGGATCAGACCAGTGCAATTGTCGAGGAAGCTTTCGAAATCGTCGCTGAAGTGAAGCACATAATTCCACAGCTCGATCTCGAAGGGCCTCGCCTCGCGACGTTGCTCGACAGTAAGATCGGCAATCCGGTCGCGGATCATCGAATAGTGCGAAACCAGCCGGTCCCACGGGTTTCGAACGAAGCCGAAGGAAAAATATCTCTCCCACTGGTCGCGGCCGATCTCGGCGATGCCGCTGCTCGCGTGGCCATGCGCCCCATGCCATAGCCGAGCATCGGGCGCCTGCTTGCGCAGCGCCCGGCGCAGGCTCGTTCCCCCCGTCTTCTGGACGTGGACGAAGACGAATTTCCTATTCCGGCTGATGAGCATGGGCGGTGCCTAGGCAGATACTGGCGGCGCGGCTAGTGCTTCGCACTCGCCTCGATCACCCTGGTGTGCGGATGATGCTTGTCGAGGTGTCGCTTGATGATCCTGAGGTTGCGCGTGTTGGAGCGGAAGAAGAGATCGGGAATTGCGCCGATCCAGGGAATGGCGCCCAGCAGCATGTCGAAGCCGATGTTTCCGGCCATGCGCGCTACCTGCCATTTCGACATGCCGAGGTTGCGCGCCTCCCACGCGATATAGCTGCCGAGCGCAGCAGCGCTGATCGTGCCGATTCCCGGCACGATGTCGAGGATGACGTCGAGCCCAACCGGCTTGTTGATGCCCGGTATCACGAACATCCGCTCGAGAATTTTCTCCATCGCCTCGATCCGCTGACGCACCGAGTGCGGGTCGGTGCCGAGCGACAGCTCCCGCTTCATCCTCGGCGTCGGCTGGTCGATGGATTCGCTCAAGGATAGCCTCCTAGGCTCGGGTCGCTCAGCCCTACCAACGTGTGGCGGGCGAAGGGGTTCTCCGCAAAACCCGGAGCCCGGCCCGACACCAGGGACCAGCGGATCGGCGCGGCGATCGGAATGAACAGCTGCGCCTCGTCCATCATTCCCGCGGCCTCAAGGAACCATTGCGCGCGTTCCGGCGCGTTCAATGTCTCTCGCGCCTGGTCCATCAAGGCATCGGCCTCCTCGACGCAGATCGGGACGACGTCGCAGCGGAAACGGCGCAGGAACCATGCCGGGGAAAAGGATGGCGCAACCTCGTCAATCCACACCAGGTCGGCCGAGGCGGCATTCTCGGCGCGCTCAACACGAAGGCCCAGCGGCCCCCAGTCATAACGGAGCCTGGCCAGAAGGTAGGTGCCGCCGGGCCCCTCCGGCAGCGCGACCCGCAGTGTCGGGCGATCGGTCTCTCCGAACAGCCGACGCGCTTCCGCGAGCAAGGCGGGGCGCCGTTCCAGGGCCGGCTGGCCCAGCCAGCCGGGTTGCTGCACATTGCCGATTCCTTCCAGGCCGGCCTGCAACAGCGTCGCCCGCGGTTGCAGCCCTCCGACGCGCAGGCCGTCGATCAGCGCCTGGCGGTCAAGGGCGCGGCTGAGCAGTCGGCGGACGTCCGGTTCCTGGAGCGCCTCGCTCCGCCCGGTCGGGACCAGGCCGAACAGTCCGGCGACAGGGTCGAAGCGACGCGAGCCGCGCGGCACCTTGGCCCGCCACGCGTGGGGCAGGTCGGCGACGGTCCCGCCAAGCACGAGGTCGACGTCGCCGTTGGCGAAGGCTGCGACCAGCCTTTGCGCCTCGCCACCGGTAATGCGGACCCTTTCGACGGGGTCTTCGGCATCCGGGATGCGGATTCGGCGAACGATGAACAGGCCGGGACCTTGCTGCTCGCCGGCCGGAATGGCTGCCGAATCATCAACCGTGGGGATTCCGAATGGGCCGGTACCGAGGCTGCCCCGGACAAGGCCCAATTCCGGCTGCGCCAGCAGTTGGAGCAGGTTGGGCCGGGGAGCAAGCAAGCGGATCTCGATCACCCGATCGGTCATGGCGACAATCTCGCCGACCGCGCCAAGCGTATCCTTGAGCGGATTGGTGCTGGCCGAGCGCAGCTGGCGGCGGAGGATCCGGGCGACATCGTCGGCGCGAATCCTGCGGCCGTCCGGCCATTCACCGGTCTGCAGGCGGAAGATATAGCTCAGGCCGTCGTCGCTGACGTTCCATCGCTCGGCCAGTCCGGGGACGACCTGGCCGCGCTCGTCGAACCGCACGAGCCCTTGCGCCATGTTCGATCGGACCAGCGCGTCGCCTTTGGACAGCGGTGCCGTAACCGTCTCGACCAGCTTGGGCTGGGCGCCGATCACGGCAACTCGGCTGAGCCCGCCCGGGTTGCGATCGCAAGCGCTCAGCGACAGTGCCGCCAGAGTCGCGGCGAGCAGGGTGCGGCGGAAGCGGAAGGCGACCATTACCTTGGATTTAGCCTTAAACCGCGGTTCATCAACCACTGGATATTCGGATAGGACTGTCTTACTTGTATAAGGCAGTTCGGCCGCGGCGAAATTCGCCGAAAGGGAAGCGATGGCGGAATATCAGGGATCAGGGCACGGCATCTGGCAGCGCGGCGGCGCCGATGTCGAAATCCTGCCCGATCCTTTCGCGCAATCCGTCCCCCCGGGCGGTGCCTTGCCGCCGGAGGAAAGGAAACGGCCGAAGCGGCGCTGGGTGCGCTGGGGCTTCAATGTCTTCTCGGCCTTGATGCTGGTCACGCTGATTTGGCTGGTCGTCACCGCGCCGCTCGGCCGGGCGCTGGAGCCGCTCGACGATCCGGCGATGCTGCTGGTCAGCCACGAAGGCCGGCCGATCGCTCGCCGCGGCGCGGTCAAGGACGAGCCGGTCGATGTGAACAAGCTCGATCCGCTAACTTCCGCCGCCTTCATCGCCATCGAGGACCGGCGGTTCCGTGGCCATTGGGGCATCGATCCACGCGCCATCGGCCGCGCCATGGTCGCCAATGTAAAGGCCGGCGGAGTCCGCCAGGGCGGCAGTACGCTGACCCAGCAGCTGGCCAAGACCAGCTTCCTGACGTCCGACCGGTCGCTGAAGCGCAAGGCGCAGGAAGTGATCATCGCCTTCTGGCTGGAAGGCTGGCTGACCAAGGACGAAATATTGTCGCGCTATCTATCGTCGGTCTATTTCGGCGACGGCGTCTATGGGTTGCGCGCAGCGTCGCGCCATTATTTCGACCGGGAGCCGGAGCGGCTGACCCTCGCCCAATCGGCAATGCTCGCCGGGATGGTGCAGGCTCCGTCGCGGCTGGCCCCAACCAGGAACCTTGCCGGCGCTCAAAAGCGCAGCCGGCTGGTCCTGCAGGAGATGGCCGACAATGGCTATATTACGCAGGCGCGGGCCGAGGCAACCAGGTCGGCGCAGCCGATCGGCGACCATGGCTCGGTCCCGACCGGCACCTATTTCGCGGACTGGGTCGCGCCGCAGGCAGCAAAGGCGTTCGACGCCGACTATGGGGAAGTTCGGGTGCCGACCACGCTCGACGCCGACCTTCAACGGATGGCGGTCCGGGCCATCGCCAACGCAAAGATCGGCGATGCCCAGGCGGCGATGGTCGCCATGCGCCCGGACGGACGGGTGGTGGCGATGGTCGGCGGACGCAACTATGGCAAAAGCCCGTTCAACCGCGCGACGCAGGCCAGGCGTCAGCCGGGGAGCGCCTTCAAGCTGTTCGTCTATCTGGCGGCGCTGCGCGCGGGCTACACGCCCGACAGTATGATCGAGGACCGGCCAATCACGGTCGAAGGCTGGTCGCCCGGCAACAATGACGGAATCTATCGCGGTTCGATCAGCCTGCGCGA
>DASTCB010000032.1:0-10309 GCA_035711585.1 Sphingomicrobium sp. | reverse complement strand
AACAGCAGCGGATAGCCTTCGACCCCGCCAAGACCGACGACGGCCCGATCGATGCCGTCCAGGTCGCCGCCGATGCCGACATGGTCATGACCGGCGATCTGGGCGGCATGCTCGATATGATCGGCGACGGCGGCGACGTTGACTTCCGGTGCCGGATGGGCGGCCTCCCACTTCTTCAATTCGCTTTCCACTCGCTCCTTGTCGAAGGAATAGAGCGATTTCAGGCGCGCTTCCTCGGCCGAGCGCTCGCGGCCCCAAGCCCATGCCTCCGGCGAAAGGAAAGTCGGAACGAAGGTGATCATCAGCACTCCGCCGTTGGCCGGAAGCAACCGAAGCACCTCGTCGGGCACGTTGCGCGGATGCGGGTTGAGAGCATGCACGTCGGAATGCGAGAAAATTACGGGCGCCCGGCTGGCGGCGATCGCGTCCTTCATCGTCGCCGCCGACACATGGCTGAGATCGATCAGCATTCCGAGCCGGTTCATCTCCTGAACGACCTTCAAGCCAAACGGGCTGAGACCGTCATGCTTGGGTTCGTCGGTTCCGGCGTCGGCCCATTCGGTCGTCTGATTGTGAGTTAGCGTCATGTAGCGGACGCCCAGGCCATGGAACTGGCGCAGTGCAGCCATCGACCCGCCGATCTGCCGCCCACCTTCGATGCCGAGCAGGGATCCGATCCGGCCAGCCTTATGGATGCGCACCATATCGTCCGCGGTCGAGGCCAGTTCGAGGTGCTTGGGGTAGGTATCGATGATTCGGTGGGCCGTGTCGATCTGCTCGATAGTGGTGCGGATCGCCTCGTCGCCGCTCAGAGTGCCGCTGATGTAGACCGACCAGAACTGGCCGCCCACCCGCCCGGCGCGGAGCCTGCCCATGTCGGTCATCAGGGGCTTCTCGCGCCTGTCCGTTCCGCTTTCCAATCCCTCGACGCTCTGGCCATGCTCCTGCCGCAAGGCCCAAGGCAGATCGTTGTGGCCGTCGATTAGCGGCGTCTTCTTGAGGATCCTGTCGATCCGAGACTGCACCTTCGGATCGATCGGCTGTTGGGCAAGCAAGGGACTGGCTGCAATCATGGAGGCAATCAAAACAAGCAAGCGCATCGGCGAGGAGCCCCCGGACCAGGAAAAGAGGCCGAGGGTTTACGGAGCGCGGCGAACAGGGGCAAGGCATGTCCCATGCAATTGCTCTTCGACGATGCTCGTGAAGGAGGCGCTCCGCCGCGGCTTTATCTTGCACCAAGCGAAATCGTCGTCGCCCGGGAGTTGGGCGAAGTTCTGCCGGCCCTGGATCGGGTTCGTGCGGGGGTTCGATCGGGCAGGCACGCCGCAGGATATCTCGCTTATGAGGCCGGACACGCCTTCGATCCCAAGCTTCGAACCTGCGCGCGAAAGGACCAAGACCCCTTGCTCTGCTTCGGCCTATTCGACGGCTATGAGATCCCCAAGCTTGAAGAGCTTCTGCCGGATGGCGGTGGAGCCTTTGTTGGTCGGCCGGAGCCGCGCATTGGGCAGCGAGAATATGAAGCGGCCGTCGAAAAGGTCCGCGATCACCTCTTCGCCGGCGATTTCTACCAGGCGAACCTGACGTTCGGCTGCGACGTCGCCGTGGCAGGGAATCCCCTCGCGCTTTATGCCCGCCTCCGGCGCAGGGCCATGGCCGGCTGGGGCGGTGTGCTGCTCCATGAAGAACGCGCAATCATCTCCCTGTCGCCGGAACAGTTCTTCACGATCCGCGACCGATTGATCGAGGTGCGACCGATGAAAGGCACCGCGCCGCGGCGTTCCGATCCCGACGCGGATCGGGCAGAGGTCGAAGCGCTCGCGTCCGACGAAAAGCAGCGCGCCGAGAATCTGATGATCGTCGACCTGATGCGGAATGATCTAGCGCGTGTGGCGGTGGCAGGCAGCGTCGAGGCGCCCCAGCTGTTCCTGGTCGAAACCTACCCGACCGTCCACCAGATGGTCAGCCGGATCACCGCCCGGTTGAGGGCCGAATGCGACGCGGTGGACGTCATCGGCACCATCTTCCCCTGCGGCTCGGTCACGGGTGCTCCCAAGATTGCGGCAATCGAGGCGCTGGCGCGGTTGGAGCCCGGGCCGCGCGGCGCCTATACCGGCTCGATGGGTTGGATCGAGCCCGGCGGAGACGCTTCGTTCAACGTGCTGATCCGCACGCTGGAGTGGCGCCTGGGCCGGAAGAGGGCGCGACTGGGCATCGGTTCGGGGCTTGTCGTCGACAGCATCCCACGCGATGAATGGGCCGAATGCCTGCTGAAAGGGGATTTCGTGAGGGCCGAAGCCCAGGATTTTGACCTGATCGAGACCATGGGCTTCGACCCCAGCGAGGGGATCGTCGAGCTCGAGCGTCACCTCGACCGGATGCGCAATTCGGCTGAAGACTTGCACTTCCAGTTCGATCGCCATGCCGCGCGCAATGAGCTCCAGGCCGCCACCTTCGGCCGCAAGCATCGGGCGATGGCCAGGCTCCTGCTGTCGCGCACCGGGGCCATGGCGATCCAGCTCAAGCAATATGACGACCCCGAGGACATCCCGGTTCGAGTCGCCATGCGCGCCCTTCCGGTCGATCCGGGCGACTTCCGGCTGCGCTACAAGACCACCGACCGCCGCTTCCTCGACCTTATTCGGCAGCAGGCCGGCGAATATGAAACGGTATTTGTCGATCCGGACGGACAGCTGACCGAGGGCAGCCGCACCAGCATCTTCGTCGAGCGCGAGGGACGCCTGCTGACGCCGCCGCTGTCGCGCGGGCTGATGCCCGGTATCCTTCGCGCCAAGCTGATCGAGGAAGGCAGGGCCCAGGAAGCAGAACTGACTCCCGACGACCTGGGCGGCGGCTTCTATGTCGGCAACATCGTGCGGGGTCTGATTCCCGCGAAGCTCGCCTAGGCGGCGATTGGAAATTTAAGGAGCCGGTCGGTCACTGGCACGAGGGCCGAGGCGGCCATCCCGACCTTGCGGATAATCTCCGGATGTCCGGCATCGAGGCCGCCGGTGAAGGCGCCATAGGCCGGCAGGATCAGCTTGGTGGCGCTGGCGACGAAGCAGCGGCGCGACACGCTCCGCCCCCTGAGGCTCAGCCGGAACTTGGGGTGGTAATGGCCCGACATTTCCGGGCGCGAATCCTCCCTGGCCGCTTCATGGCGGAGGATGATGCCGCCGACCTCGCATTCCTGCTCGATCCGCCCGCCGCAATGATCGACGAAGCCGGCGTCATGATTGCCGACGATCCAGACCCAGTCGAGCCGGCGTGTCAGCGCTTCGAGCAGCTCGCGCGCTGCTGCTGGAAGCCGGTCGCAGCCGAACCGGTCATGAAAGCTGTCGCCGAGACAATAGAGACGCTTTGCGCCGGTGCGGTCAATTTCCCCCTCGAGCGCCTGCAGCGTCGCAAGCGAATCATAAGGCGGCAGCAGCTGCCCGCCAGCCGCGAACCAGCTGGCCTTTTCGAGATGCAGATCGGCGACGAGCAGCGCCCCTTCGGCAGGCCAGTGAAGCGCGCCATCGGGGCTGGCGAAAAAGTCGTGACCGGCGAACGAAAGGGGAACCATCGATTCGGGCTGTAACCCGAACTTCGCTTCTATTCCAAATGGTTCATGATGTGATCGCGCAAAGCCCGCGCATCGTGCAGCGCATTGTGCGGAACAACACTGTTCGCAGCGGTCGAGAAGCCGTGCAGCGGGATGAAATGCAGGCTTAGAGGCGGCACCTGGATCATCATGCCCGGGCCCGTCACCAGCAACATCGACAGCTGGGCCAGGTCTTCGGGCCAGTCGGCGACAATGTCCGGCGCCTCGTCATGGGCGAGCCAGGCGGCCAGTGCCTCGGCCGCGGCCTGCCGAGGAAGGCGGGGACCCGTCAGCCCGTCTGGCACCATGTCCAGGAACGGGGTGACATGGCGCTCTACCCACGGATCGAGTGGCGCGTCGCATTGTAGCGTCACGTAAAATTCCTCGCTGCCGTCCTCGGGCACCAGGGCAAGGCTCAGCAGCGCCCCGCCGAAGCCATTATATTCCGTGTCGAGGAAGTAGCGCATGCATCGGATTGTGGCGGTCGCCCGCGATAAGTCCAGAGTGCTGGACAGCCACATGGCTTGTCGCCAATCATGGCGGCAGGAGCGGGAGGATTTCGATGCGGGATTTCGTGCTTGCAATGGCCGCGGCGGCTCTGGTGGCTGCGCCTATGACGGCCCAGACGCCAGACCGCGATCGTATTGAAGCCGCGGTGAAGGCTCGCCACGGTGAGACTGTCAAAGCGCTGCAAGAGTGGATCGCGCTGCCGACGATTGCCGCCGAGAAAAAGAACGTGCCCGAGGGCGCCGCCCATATGCTGAAGCTGGCGCGCGAGGCGGGATTCGCCAACGCGAGGCTTGTTCCGACCAGCGGCGTCCCCGGCGTGTTCGGGACGATCGATGTCGGGGCGAAGAGGACGCTTGGCGTCTACTTCATGTACGACGTTAAGCAGTATGAGCCGTCCGAATGGACGTCGCCTCCGCTCGAGGCCAGGATCGTCGAGCGGCCCGGTGAGGGACGCGCGATCGTCGGCCGAGGCGCAGTCAACCAAAAAGGGCCGGAAACCGCCTTCCTGGCCGCGCTCCATGCGTTGAAAGCAGCCGGCAAGAAGCCGCCCGTCAACATCGTCCTCATCGCCGAGGGCGAGGAAGAGATCGGCTCGCCCAACTTCCATCAGATCGTGCAGGATCCCGAGGTGCTTGCGGCCCTCAAGCGATCCTCGGGCGTCTTCATCCCCTTTAACACGCAAAATCGTGACGGCACCGCGAATGTGAACCTGGGCGCGAAGGGTGTCGTCGAGCTTCAGCTCATCGTCGGCGGCGAAACCTCCGACCGTTATCCCAAGGCTGACACCCATTCGAGCAGCGCTGCGCGGATCGAGAACCCGGCATGGCGGCTGGTGAAGGCGCTGGACACGCTGGTCAAGGACGACGGGCACACGCCGGCGATCGAGGGCTGGTTCGACAATGTGAAGCCGCTGACGCCGAGGCAGAAGGAGCTGGTTGCGCAACTTGCTCGACAGGGCAGCGAGGCGGACGTGAAGAGACTGTCCGGCGACGTCGGACGCTGGATCGGCGATGAGGATTATCGAACGAGCATCGAGCGGCTGATCGGCCAGCCGACCATCACGATCCAGGGGCTGGTCAGCGGCTATACCGGCCCCGGAGGCAAGACGGCGCTCCCCAGCCGCGCGGAAGCGAAGCTCGACCTCCGCCTCGTTCCGAACATGACGAGGGAGGAGGCCGTGGCGAAGCTCAACGCTCACCTCGCGAAACACGGTTTCTCCGATGTGAAAGTCAACGTCAGCGGCGGCTACAGCCCCACTGAGACCGACGAGAATTCGCTGCTGGTCCGCACCCAGAAGCGAGTGCTCGATCGGCTCGGCATACCCTATACGGTCAATCCGCGCCTGGCCGGCAGCTGGCCGGGCGTCCTCTTCACCGGCCCGCCATTGGGCCTGCCCGCGGGCCAGATCGGCATCGGACGCGGCGGCGGAGCGCACGCGCCCGACGAATGGTATCTCATCGAAAGCAGCGATCCCAAGGTGGCGGGCATCGACGAGCTGGCGATGATGTACGTCGACTTTCTGTACGAACTGGCGGCGGGTGAGGGCCGCTAGCGCGGCTGCGCAGCCGCGCAATCGTCGGCCGGGAGCGGCTTGCCCTTGCGGCAGCGCTCGTCTCGCTCGCGCGCCTCGCGGCCGGCTTTTTCCTCGGCCTTGCGAATTTCGCGGCCGCGCTTTTCGTCAGCCTCCGACTGGCTGGTGGTGGCCGCGTCGACTCCAGCTGAGACGACCTTCACCGGTAGACTCGCCACATCGACTGCGGTCTCCGCCACCGTGGCAACGACGCAACCCGACAGGGCAAACGGCAGTGCAGACAGAATCAGCAGGCGCATCGGCTCGCCCTACCCGAGCCGAGGTTGAGGCGGAATGAACTAGTCGAGCCGCATCGCTTCCTCGGCCAGCGCCTCGGCCTCGACCAGCAACGCCTCGTCGGCGGTTCCCTCCGGCGCAGCCTCGCGGCCGACGATCACCATCAGCGGGACCGCCATCGGCGTGATCCGGTCCGCCTCGACATGGACCATGGTCGCCGAGGCGCGATCGACCAGCCGCACCAGGCGGCCAAGCTCGGTCATGCGCGTGCGGGCATCGTCCCAGGCCGCTCGCAGCAGCAGATGATCGGGCTCATATTTGCGAAGCACGTCATAGATGAGGTCGGTCGAGAAGCTGACCTGTCGGCCGGTCTTGCGCTTGCCCGGATGCTGCCGCTCGACCAGCCCGCCGATCACTGCAACCTCACGGAAAGCGCTCTTGAGCAGATAGCTGCGCTCGACCCATTCGACGAATTCGCGCTCGAGGATGTCGCGCGAGAAGAGCGATTGCGGGTCGGTGACCGGCTCTAGCCCGTAGCAGGCGAGGCCATAGTCGTTGGCGACGAAGCCGAGCGGCTTGAGGCCGGCTTTCTCCATCCGCTTGGTGAGCAGCATGCCGAGCGACTGGTGCGCGTTCCAGCCCTCGAAGCTGTAGGCGACCATATAATGACGTCCCTCATGCTCGAAGGTCTCGACCAGCAGCTGGTGCGGCTCGGGCAGGATCGAGCGCTCCGACTGCACCTCCAGCCATTCGCGCACGTCGTCGGGGAAGCGGTGCCAGTCGTTGCGATCGGCCAGCATCTGGCGGACCCGATTGGCGAGATGGGTCGACATCGACATGCGCTGCCCGCCGTAGGTGACGATCCGTGCCGATTTCTTCGAGGCGTGGACGATGATGTCGGTCTCCTGGATTCGCTCGACCTCCAGGCTCAGGCCGGCGAAGAAGAAATGATCGCCGGGGGCGAGGGTGGAGGCGAACCCCTCCTCGACTGTCCCCAACCGTCGCCCGCCCTTGAAGCGAACGTCCATCAGCGGCTGCTCGACGATCACGCCGGCGTTCATCCGGTGCTGGACCGCGAAAGCCGGCTTGGCCAGGCGCCAACGATCGGGAGCCTCTTCGACAATGCGCCGGAACCGGTCGTAGGCCTTGAGCGCATAGCCGCCGGTGGCGACGAAATTGAGGATTTCGCGGAAGATCGCATCCTTGAGCCCCGCGTAGGGCGCGGCCGAGCGGATTTCGGCGAGCAGCTCCGCCTCGCCGAAGGGTCCCGAACAGGCGACCGACAGCACATGCTGGGCGAGCACGTCCAATGTCCCCGGGCGGAAGTTCTCCGGATCGAGCTCGCCCTCATCGACCGCGTCGAGCGCGGCGCGGGCTTCGAGATATTCGAAGCGGTTGCCGGGGACGATCATGCCCTTCGAAGGCTCGTCGAGCCGGTGGTTGGCGCGGCCGATCCGCTGAAGCAGTCGCGAGCTGCCCTTGGGCGCCCCCATCTGGATCACCAGGTCGATGTCGCCCCAGTCGATGCCGAGGTCGAGGCTGGCGGTGGCGACCAGCGCGCGGACTTTTCCGGCCGCCATCCCGGCTTCGATCTTTCGCCGCGCTTCGACCGCGAGGCTGCCGTGGTGGATTCCAATCGGCAGCGACTGGTCGTTTACCGACCACAGCTTCTGGAAGATCAGCTCGGCCAGGCCGCGGGTGTTGCAGAAGACCAGGGTGGTGCGATGCTGCTCGATTAGCTTCATCACCTCGCGGGCCGCATGGAACCCGCTATGGCCGGCCCAGGGGATTCGGTTCTCGGGGATGACGATGGAAAGATCCGGCTCGGCGCCGGGGTCGCCCTCGACCAGCCTGACCGCGTCCATGTCGGCGTCGGGCGCCAGCCAGCTGCGATAGGCATCGGGATCGGCCACCGTCGCGCTGAGTCCGACGCGGCGATGGTTCGGCGCCAGCCCCTGCAGACGGGACAGGCTGAGCGCCAGCAGGTCGCCGCGCTTCTCCCGGGCGAAGGCATGGATCTCATCGACCACGACGGTCTTCAGATTCTCGAACAGCAGCGCGCTGTCCGGATAGCTCAGCAACAGGCTCAGGCTTTCGGGCGTGGTCAGCAATATTTGCGGCGGCCGGACCCGCTGCCTTGCCTTGCGGTCGGACGGCGTGTCGCCGGTGCGGGTCTCGACCCTGATGTCCAGTCCCATCTCCTCGACCGGGGTCAGCAGGTTGCGTTGGACGTCGACCGCCAGCGCTTTCAGCGGCGAAATGTAGAGGGTGTGGAGGCCTACTTCTCCCCTATTCGCCTCGATCAAGTCCACCAGCGTCGGCAAAAATCCCGCCAGGGTCTTGCCCGCGCCGGTTGCCGCGACCAGCAGCGCATGGACCCCGTCACGCGACGCATCCAGCATCTCCAGTTGATGCCGGCGCGGGCGCCAGTCGCGGCCCGCGAACCATTGTTCCAGGACGGGCGGGAGAGCGCGGCTCAGAGTTCTTTGTCTTTGGCCGCCTTATCCTCGGCCTCGTACAGTTCGCGGGTCGCCTGCTCAGTCCGGGGCGGGCTGCTTTCCTTGCCCTTGCTGCGCGTCCGCATCACCACCCAGATGAGCGCCACCAGCAGGATGACGACGCCGATGATCTCCATCGCGACCAGGTTCAGTCCGCCCATGTCCATGGCTTGTCTCCATGCCTCAGGCGGAACCGCTCCGCCAGATGCAGGTATAACTGCCCTATGAGCCGCTTGGGTTCCTGGATCGAGCCTTTTCCCGAAGGCATCTATGTGCGCCCTGCCGACGCCTGGGTCGATCCTTCGCAGCCGAAATCCAAGGCGCTGGTCACCCATGGCCATGGCGATCATGCCCGCGGCGGCCATGGCGAAGTGTGGGCGACGCCGGAGACGCTGGCTATCATGGCCACCCGCTATGGCGAGCAGAATGGCCGGCCAACGTCCTATGGCGAGAGCGTCAGGCTCGGCGAGGTGGAGGTCAGCTTCGTCCCCGCCGGCCATGTGCTTGGATCGGCGCAGATCGTGCTGGAACATGGCGGCGAGCGGGTGGTGATCTCGGGCGACTACAAGCGCCGGCCTGACCCGACCTGTCCACCGTTCGTGGTCACGCCGTGCGACATCTTCATCAGCGAGGCGACCTTCGGCCTGCCGGTGTTCCGACATCCCGACACCGGCAGCGAGATCGACCGGCTGCTCCACCGCCTGCGCGCCGAGCCGGGGCGCTGCGTGCTGGTCGGCGCCTATGCGATGGGCAAGGCGCAGCGGGTGATCATGGAGCTGCGCGGCCGCGGTTATGAGGAGCCGATCTACATCCACGGCGCGCTGGAGCGGCTGTGCCGGCTGTACGAGGAGCTGGGCGTGCCGCTCGGCGAGCTAAGGCTGGCGACCGGCGTCCCCAAGGCCGAGCTCATGGACAAGATCATCCTCTGCCCGCCCGGCGCGCTCAACGACCGCTGGTCGCGGCGGCTGCCCGACCCGATCACCGCGATGGCCTCGGGCTGGATGCGGATCCGCCAGCGGGCGCGGCAGCGCAATGTCGAGCTGCCCCTGATCATCTCCGACCACGCCGACTGGGACGAGCTGACCCAAACCATCCGCGAGGTCGCGCCCAGGGAAGTATGGATCACCCACGGCCGCGAGGACGCGCTGATGCACTGGTGCCAGCTCCACCAGATCAAGGCGCGGGAATTGAACCTGGTCGGATATGAGGATGAGGACGATTGAATCCGACTATCGGAAACGCTCAAGAGGCTCCTCAAGATCGAAGGTGAGCACGCCATTTTCGACCAGCACATTCCGGATCGACCATAAGCCCACATAACCATTTCGCCGCCAAGGGCCGGGCCCATCTGGCACTTCACTGGTCGTCAGAATGGCCCGGCCACCCTCTTGGAGCGCTCGAATAAACGGTCCCCACTCAGCGCGCTCGTCTACACCCGGATCGCGGTACTGTGGCCAATGCCCATGGGTCCAATGTTTGTGAATGCACGGGATCATTTCTCCGCGCCATTCGGCAAACCATGAGCCTTGCCGTCCCTTCGGTTTCTTCATTTTCACCCCTCTCGACTCTGGGATGACACTTCCTAATGCGCCGCCTCGACCGCGGCGATGCCGCTCTTTTCCAGCTGCTCGTTGACGGTCGCCATCAGCCGGTCGAGCCCGGCCTGGTCCCTGGCCTCGGCGCGGGCGACCAGGACGTCCTGTGTGTTGGACGCGCGCAATAGCCACCAGCCGTCGGGCGTCTTGACGCGAACCCCGTCGGTCGAATTGACGTTGGCGCCTTCGGCCGCGAGGCGCTCCGCGACCTCGCCGATGACGGCGAATTTGCGGGCTTCGTCGACCTGGAAGCGGAGCTCGGGGGTCGCGACCGACACCGGCATTTCGCTCTTCAATTCGGTCAGCGACTTGCCGC
>DASTCB010000031.1:0-7536 GCA_035711585.1 Sphingomicrobium sp. | reverse complement strand
TGGACCGCGGCGAGCTGGTCAGCGACGCGATCGTCTCGGCGCTGATCGGCGAGCATCTCGACCAGGCCAAGGAGAAGGGCGCGATCTTCGACGGCTATCCGCGCACCCGGCCCCAGGCCGAAGCGCTCGAAATCCTGCTCGCCGAGCGCGGGCGGAAGCTCGATCATGTGATCGAGCTGGCGGTCGACGAGGAAGCTCTCGTCGAGCGGATCACCGGCCGCTTCACCTGCGCAACCTGTGGCGCCGGCTACCACGACAGGTTCAAGCTGCCCAGGGTCGAGGGGGCCTGCGACGCATGCGGCGGCCATGAGTTCGTCCGCCGCCCCGACGACAATGAGCAGACGGTCCGGACGCGGATGGCCGAATATCGCGCCAAGACCGCGCCGATCTTGCCTTATTATGAGGAAAAGGGACTGGTTCGGCGGGTCGACGGCATGGGCAGCGTCGAAGAGGTTGCGGCGGCAATCGATTCCATCCTCGACAGCTAGGCGCGATTCGGTTAGTTGAACGCTCAATCAACAAG
Source organism: Sphingomicrobium sp. (assembly GCA_035711585.1). Classification (GTDB taxonomy): domain Bacteria; phylum Pseudomonadota; class Alphaproteobacteria; order Sphingomonadales; family Sphingomonadaceae; genus Sphingomicrobium. Next base: position 7,013 of record DASTCB010000031.1, on the reverse strand, counting down.
GAGACTCGGCATGCGCGTGGTTCCGTTGATTGTGCTTGCAATCGCCGCTTCTCCCGCAGGCGCAGCAGTGGTCGGCTCGGGCGAGCATGGCTTCGAAGTCGAGCACAGCGTCAACCTGGTCGTGCCCCAATCGGAAGCCTATGCGTCTTTCGGGCGGATCGGCCAGTGGTGGAACAAGGAACATACTTATTCCGGCGACGCAGCGCGAATGTCGTTGCAGCTACGACCCGGCGGATGCTTTTGCGAACCGCTCGATAACGGCGGCGGCATCGAACATATGCGGGTCACCTATCTCCAGCCCGGCGAACGGATCGTCCTGACCGGCAGCCTTGGACCGCTCCTGTACGAGGCGACCAGCGGCGTGATGGACGTCAAGTTCGAGCGGATCGCCGGCGGCACCCGCGTCACCCTCAATTATCGCGCGGCAGGATTCGCCAAGGGCGGGGCGGCGGCCATCGCGCCGTTGGTGGACCAGGTGCTCGGCGATCAGATGAAGCGGTTCCGAACCTTCGCCGCCGCGGCGCCGAAAACCGACACGCTCAAGCCCTGACGCCTAAGCACGCACCAAGGTGACCGTCCGCCACGCCGGGGTGGCGGCGGTGGGCATATGATCCTCGTAGGCGATTTCCTGCCAGCGCTCGCTTGAACGCAGATCGGGCATGGTCACATCGCCCTCAACCTCGGCAATAACCTCGGTCAGCTCGATCTTGTCGGCGATCGGTTCGAACAGCTCGAAGATGGCCGCGCCGCCGATGACCGAAATCGGGCTCGTGCCCGCGGCCTCGATCGCTCGGTCCATGTCATGGGCGACGTCGACCCCCTCGACCGCCCAATGGGGGTCATGGGTCATGACGATGTGCCGACGACCCGGGAGAACGCCGGGAAGACTGTCGAAGGTCTTGCGGCCCATGATCATCGCGCTGCCCATCGTCAGCTGCTTGAACCGCCTCAGGTCGCCGGGGATATGCCAGGGCAATTTGCCCTCCTTGCCGATCACGCCGTTGATGGCGCGGGCGAGGACGATGGTGATCGGGGGGCGGGCCATGAACCCTCCCTTAGACCGGCGCGGAACCGCGGGCAAACCGGTCTCGTTGAGCCGCGCGACAGGAAAGGGGAAGCGCTTGGCCGAGGCCGCCCGCGAGCATGCCGCAACCAGCAATCGGCAATATGCCGTCGCTTTGGCTCGCGCCTTCGCCGGTGCCCTGATCTTCTGCCTGCCGCTGTTCATGACGATGGAGATGTGGTGGCTGGGCTTCTCCCTTGAGCCGTGGCGGCTGATTCTGTTCAGCGTCGCCAATATGGCCGTGCTCTACGGCCTCGCGCACGTCGCGGGCTTCGAACAAGGACAGAATTGGCTCGATGACTTGTTGGATGCGTTCGCCGCCTACTTCGTGGCAACGCTGACGTCGGCAGCGGTCCTGTGGCTGATCGGCGCGATCCGGCCGCACATGGCCCCTGCCGAAGTCGCCGGAATGATCGCCATCCAGACGGTGCCGGCCAGCTTCGGCGCCATGATCGGCGCCAAGATGATGGGGGAAGGCAAGGAAATCGAAGAAACGGAACATTGGCGCGATAGCTATTCCGGACAGCTGTTCCTGTTCCTTGCCGGAGCCCTGTTCCTCAGCTTCACCGTTGCTCCGACCGAAGAAATCATGCTGGTCGCCTTCCAGATGAATCCCTGGCAGTCGCTGGCGATGGTGCTGGTGTCGGTCAGCCTGCTCCACGCCATCCTCTACGTCGTGCAATTCCACGGGCAGAAAAAGCGCTTCAGCAACAGTCACCGCGACGCTTTCGTTCGTCAGACCTTGCCGGGCTACGGCATCGCGCTGCTGGCCAGCATCTCCATCCTGTGGAGCTTCGGGCGGCTGGATGGGCTTGATATCGGCCCGGCCGCCTTGGTGGCCGTGGTGCTGGCCTTTCCCGCTGCGATCGGTGCGGGCATTGCCCGGATCGTCGTCTGATGGCCGGGAAAGGCTCCGATCGGGATCCGATCCCCGCGCTGGAATGGGTGGCGGCGACGCTCGGCCTGATCGCAATGGTGGCATTGCTGTTCGTCCTTGGGCGCGAGATCGCCACCGGGAGCGATGACGATGTGCCGTCGCTCAGCGTCGCGATCGACTCGGTCCAGCCGACGCCGGGCGGCTATGTCGCGCAAATCCGGGTGACCAACCGGTCGGCCCAGACGGCGGCGGCGGTGCAAGTGGAGGGCAAGCTGGGCGACGAGAAAGCGACGGCGACCATCGACTATGTGCCGGGCCGCTCCGACGCCCGCGGCGGCCTCCTCTTCCGCTCGGACCCGCGGATTGGCGAGGCCGAACTCCGCGTCGTCGGCTACGAGCTTCCCTAGTCGCAAGTCGCCGCCTATTCCCCGATCATGGGCACGGCGGCGCTGATCAACGCAGTTCGGGAACGGTTCGGAGCGGGCGCCGTCGTTACCGATCCAGGCGACATCGAGCCGTGGCTGACCGACTGGCGCGGCCGCTGGCACGGGCGCTCGGCGGCGATCCTCCAGCCGGCCTCGACCGACGAGGTCGCGACGATCGTTGCGCTGGCCGGGGAGTTGGGCGTGCCGCTCGTGCCCCAGGGCGGCAATACGTCGATGGTCGGGGGAGCGACGCCCCCGGAAGACGGTTCGGCGCTGATCCTGTCCTTGAGGCGGATGAACAGGATCAGGTCGATCGACGCCGGAGCCATGCGCTGCATCGCCGAAGCGGGGGTCGTGCTGCAGGTGTTGCACGAGGCGGTGGCGGGGCAGGGTCTGCGCTTCCCGCTTACCCTGGGGGCCAGGGGCAGCGCGACGATCGGCGGTCTGGTCTCGACCAACGCCGGAGGGACCCAGGTCTTGCGTTTCGGGCCAATGCGCGGGCTGGTCGACGGGATCGAGGCGGTGCTGCCCGACGGCACGATCCACCATGGGTTGACGGGGCTCAAGAAGGACAATCGCGGAATCAGCATCGACCAGTTGCTGATCGGGGCCGAAGGGACGCTCGGGATCATCACCGCGGCGCGGCTGAAACTCTACCCGGCGGTCCATTCGCGCAGCGTCGCCTGGCTGGGGCTGGCGAGCCCGCAGGCGGCGCTGGACGTCCTTCGTGCGTTGCAGGCCCAGACCGACCGGATCGAGGGCTTCGAAATCCTGCCTCGGGAATCGCTGGAAGCGGCTGTTGGCCATGTGCCATCGGCGCGGAACCCGCTTCAGGGCAACCATGAATGGCACGCATTGGTCGAGGCTACGGCCGACACCGCCCATGCCGAGCCGCCGGAGGAGCTTTTGACCCGCCTGCTGACGCCGCTGATCGAGGCAGGGCTCGTGCGAGATGCGGCGATGTCGGCCAGTGAGGCGCAAGCCGAAGCCTTCTGGCGGATCCGCGACAGCCTGTCGGAGGCCGAGCGGGCCACGTTCGGACCGGCGACCCAGCACGACATCAGCGTCGCGGTCGAGGACATGCCCTTGTTCATGGCCGAGGCGGCGGCGGAGATCGGGCGTGCGTTTCCCGGCGTGCGCGTCTCGGGCTTCGGCCACCTCGGCGACGGCAACATCCACTTCCACGTTCGAGCGGGCACGCGGCGAGAACCCGATTGGCTCGAGCGTGAGGGTCCTTACGTCTCACGGCTGGTGCATGATCTTGTCACCGCGGCGGGCGGCTCCATCTCGGCGGAGCATGGTATCGGCCAGATGAAGCGGGACGAGCTTGCGAGGCTGTCGCCAGAGCGGGTGCGGACCCTTCGAGCGATCAAGGATGCGCTGGACCCCAAGGGGCTGATGAACCCGGGCAAGCTGGTTTAGGCCGCTACAGGCTCCAGTAGCGGATATCCTCGCGAAGCAGGCCGGGGTCGACCCGCGACTTGACATCGACCAAGGCGCCTCCGTCGACGATCATCGTGCTGAATTGGGCCGCCCCCATCTCATCATAATGGCGGTGCGGCACGGCGAGGATCAGAGCGTGAAGGTCGCGAAAGGAGTCGAGCGGCGAAAGTTCGACGCCATATTCGGCCCTTAGCTCCTCCGCTTCGGCGAGCGGATCATGCACCAGCGCCGAAACCCCATAAGAATGGAGCTCGCGGTGGATGTCGACCACCTTTGAATTGCGGATGTCCGGCACATTCTCCTTGAAGGTGAATCCGAGGATCCCGACTCGAAGCCTGCTGAGCGGAAGGTCGTGGTCGGCCAGCAGCTTGATGAGCTTCTGCCCGACATGGGCGCCCATGCTGTCATTGATCCGGCGGCCGGACAGGATGACTTCCGGCCGATAGCCGAGCTGCTCGGCCTTGGCCGTCAGATAATAGGGATCGACGCCGATGCAGTGGCCTCCGACCAGGCCGGGGTGGAAGTTCAGGAAGTTCCACTTGGTCCCCGCCGCGGCCAGGACGTCGGCGGAGCGAATTCCGACGAGGTCGCAGATTTTCGAAACCTCGTTCATCAGGGCGATGTTGAGGTCGCGCTGCGTATTTTCGATCACCTTGGCCGCCTCGGCGACCTTGATCGACGGCGCGAGGTGGATTCCGGCGTCGATGACCGCGCCGTAAACCGTCGCCAGACGCTGCAGAGTCTCCTCATCCTGCCCCGCGACAATCTTGACGATCTTCTGCAGCGGACGCTCCTGGTCGCCGGGGTTGATCCGCTCCGGACTGTAGCCCAGCTTGAAGTCCACGCCGCAGGTCAGGCCCGACGCGCGCTCCAGCGCGGGTCCGCAAACCTCCTCCGTGAGGCCCGGATAGACCGTGCTTTCGAACACCACGATCGCACCGGGCGAAAGCGCCGGCCCAACCAGCTCGCACGCCTTGCGGAGCGCGGTCAGGTCCGGCCGGTTGGCCCGGTCGATGGGGGTCGGGACGGTGACGATATAGATCGTCCGGCCGACAAGCGCGGTTGCCTCATCAGTCAGCTGGAGCGAGCTGGAGCCAAGATCCTCGCTCGAAACCTCATGCGTGCGGTCGCGGCCCCGCCGCAATTCCTCGACGCGCCCCGTGCTGATGTCGAAGCCGATCGTGTCGAACTTCCGGGCAAGGGCCACCGCCAGCGGCAGCCCGACATAGCCCAGACCGATGACGGCGATACGCTCCATTCGGCCATGGGTTAGCGGAGGGATTGCCGGACTGGCAATGGCGGCGCGCGTCGGCTGGCTTTCACAAGCGCGGCGTGCAATGTCGAACGCGAGAGGTTTCCATGACCGACGAACTCGCCGCAGCCAACGTCAATCGGTCATACCAGCTCGCGGCGTCGAGCATCGCGATCTTCACCTTCCTCCTGTTCTTCCTCTATCCGAAGTTCGTCAGCGGCGACGTCCATCCTTTGCCCTTCCAGGTCGCGTTGATCGTGATGGGCGGGGCGACCTTCTCATTCGCCTTTGCCTCATTTCACTATTACGCGGCCTCGCTCGGCGGCCGGATCGACGAAGCGAGCCGAGCTCGGCATGCCTATCGGGGCGACAACATCTGGCTGGTGGGATGCGCCTTGCTGTTCCTCACGCCGAGCCTGATCCTCTTCACGGTGAAGCTGCTTGCCGTCGCGTCCGCCTGGTTCGCGCTCTGGCTGGTGTACCTGGTCTTCGTGCTCCGAATTTTCCCCCGCGTCCGGACCGCGCGGAAGAGCTGAGCTGCCGATTTTTTCGCCAAGTTTTTGCGAATGGCGCGCCCGGCAGGATTCGAACCTGCGACCTCATGCTTAGAAGGCACGTGCTCTATCCAGCTGAGCTACGAGCGCGTTGGAGTGGCTTATGCGTTTACGCGACCGCTTCCAGCAAGCCCTCGAACAGGCGTCTGCCGTCGCTATTGCCATGAGCTGGTTCGAGCGCTCGCTCCGGGTGCGGCATTATGCCGAGCACATTGCCCTGGGCATTCAAGATGCCGGCGATGCCACGCGCGGAGCCATTGCAGTCCTCGGTGTAGCGAAACGCGACGCGGCCATCGCCTTCCAGTCGGTCGAGAGTCTCGGGATCGGCCTGGAAGTTGCCGTCATGATGAGCGACCGGAATGCTGATCGATTCGCCTGATTGATAGGCGGAGGTGAAGATCGACTGGCTGTTGTCGACCTTCAGGCCGACCGAGCGGCAGACGAAGTGAAGCCGGGCATTGCGCATCAGCGCGCCCGGAAGCAGCCCGGACTCGGTCAGCACCTGGAAGCCGTTGCAGATGCCCAGCACGGGAACGCCCTTGCCCGCGGCCTCGGACACCGCCTTCATGATCGGCGAGCGGGCGGCCATCGCGCCCGAGCGAAGATAATCCCCGTAGGAAAAGCCGCCCGGGATGGCGACCAGTCCGATGCCGTCGGGTAGCTCGCTCTCGCGGTGCCAGACCATCGCCGGCGCGCGCCCGGTGACCTGCTCGATGGCGACGGCGAGGTCGCGATCGCAGTTGGAGCCGGGGAAGACGAGGACGGCGGATTTCATCTAGGCATGCTCCCGATCGTGGCGCTTATATGCCCGCGAAATATGCGGGAAAGGTGGCACGTCAGGCGTTCTCCAGCCGTTCGATGCGGAAATTCTCGATCACCGTGTTTGCGAGGAGCTTGCGGCACATGTCGGCGATCTCGTCGTCGCTGGTGCCGTCGGCCAGCTCGAGCTCGATCAGCTTGCCCGCCCGGACGTCCTGAACGCCCTCAAACCCGAGGCCTTCCAGCGCGTGATGGATCGCCTTGCCCTGCGGGTCGAGGACTCCGGGCTTCAGGGTGACGAACACGCGCGCTTTCATGGGCCTGACCTTTGCCGGTGAGCTGTTGCGCGGCCCTATGCCTTGGAGGCCTCGGATCGGCAAGCTTTACCCACTCTTTACCAGTTTATGGCCTAGGATGGGACGCCGGTGCGTGTCACTGGCGGCGTGAGGAGTTAGCGACTGATTGTCGGCATCGCGGCCACCATGTTCGTCTGGCTGTTCGGCTGGGGAGAGGATTATTTCCATTGGTCGGATCCCAGCGGAAAGGTCCAGCTCGCCCTGTTCGCGTCGTTCGTCCTGGGAATCGTCTGCGGCTACAAGACCAAGCAGTGACGTTGCGCCGCGGCCGCGCTAGGGCGGCC
>DASTCB010000030.1:0-3766 GCA_035711585.1 Sphingomicrobium sp. | reverse complement strand
GGCTAAGGACATGGCGAAGCTCACGAAGAAGCAGAAGGCCCAGGACGGCAGGGTCGACCCGAACAATCACTATGGCGTCGCCGAGGCGATCGGGCTGGTGAAGTCGCTTGCGACCAGCAAGTTCGACGAGACCGTCGAAGTGGCGATCAACCTGGGGGTCGACCCGCGCCATGCCGACCAAATGGTCCGCGGCGTAGTCAACCTGCCCAAGGGCACCGGCAAGGACGTCCGCGTCGCGGTGTTCGCCAAGGGCGCCAAGGCCGACGAGGCGACCAAGGCGGGCGCCGACAAGGTCGGTGCCGAGGACCTGATGGAAGAGATGCAGGCGGGCAAGCTCGACTATGACCGGGTCATCGCCACCCCGGACATGATGGGCGTGGTCGGCCGCCTCGGCAAGGTGCTGGGCCCCAAGGGCCTGATGCCCAACCCGAAGCTCGGCACGGTGACGATGGACGTCGCCAAGGCCGTCACCGACGCCAAGTCTGGCCAGGTCGAGTTCCGCGTCGAGAAGGCCGGAATCATCCACGCCGGCATCGGCAAGGCGAGCTTCCCGGAAGCTGACCTCAAAGCCAATTTCGACGCGTTCGTCGACGCGATCGTCAAGGCCAAGCCGTCGGGCGCCAAGGGCAAATATGTCAAGAAGGTCGCGATCAGTTCCACCATGGGACCGGGCGTTCGCCTCGACATCGCCGAGATCGCTGGCGCTTAAGTCCGCATTTCAGCGCCAAGGATTGAGGGCCGGGCAGCGATGCTCCGGCCCTTTTTCTTGTCATGTTCGATCGGCTCTGCCAGCTTCCTTATCGCCAAGGGGGGCCGGCCGATGGGTGGCAAGAGCATATTATCGACCAAGCAATATGAGGAGCTGCTGGCGCCGCTGACCAAGGAGCTGTCCGATGCGGCGCGGTGGATCCAGGAGACAGGGCAGCGCCTGGTAGTCGTGTTCGAAGGGCGGGACACGGCCGGCAAGGGCGGCTCGATCGACATGTTCCAGCGAACGCTCAACCCCCGACAATGCCATGTCGTCGCTCTGCCCGGCCCGAGCGAGCGCGAGCGGGGCCAATGGTATTTCCAGCGCTATGCCGGGCACCTCCCGTCGAAGGGCGAGATCAGCCTGTTCGACCGAAGCTGGTATAACCGCGCCGGGGTTGAGCGCGTCATGGGCTTCTGCACGCCGGAAGAGACGGAGAATTTCCTGCAGGCTGCGCCGGAGTACGAACGTCACCTCGTCGAAGACGGCATCCTGCTCTACAAATATTGGCTGTGCTGCGACCAGGCGCAGCAGGAGGAACGGTTCGAAGCGCGCCTGAAGAACCCGCGGCGGCGGTGGAAACTGTCGCCGATCGACGTCGAGGCGCGGACCCGTTACCAGGCCTATACCGAGGCTCGCGAGCGGATGCTGTCGGCAACCCACACCGCCTGGGCGCCCTGGACACTGGTTGACTTCAACGATCAGGCGGTCGGCCGCCTGACTTTGCTCCGCGACCTGCTCGACCGGCTTCCGGATACGCAGCTGCCGGTACCGGAAATCCCCTGGCCGCCGCTGCCGCACGAGCCGCTGACCGAGCAGTTTGGAGTGCTGAAGCCTATCCCGACGCTCGATGTCGCCAGGGCGCTGCAAGACGCCGGATAGCGTGCCTTCAGGGATCGGCTTTGCATGGCCCGCGACTTGGCCTAGGCTCGGCTAATTGAACGAAGGGGGACGGGGATGAAGGCGTTCCAGCTGTTCGTGAAACTGACGGCATATTACGCCGTCATGGCGGTAATCATCTTTGCCGCTCTCTCCATCTTTCCCGGATTGCGCGAATATTTGCCGGTCGGCGGGGTCGAGGCGCTGATCAGTCAGCCGGATGCCAACCCGCTGGAAGGATCCGCGCGATCCGCCACCGCGCAGCAGGTGGGAACCTTCGGCGAAAGCCTGTTCTGGCTGGGCATGGCAATCATCGGCGCATTGCTGACCGCACTCCCGGTCAGCTGGGTCTACATGGGGATCCGCACGGGCGAGGAATATGACCAGTCGCTGATCAGCACCATCCTGATCCTGCCGGTCGTCGTCACCGGCATCGTCATCATCGTGCAGAACAGCCTGGCGCTGGCCTTCGCGCTGGCCGGGATCGCCGGCGCGGTCCGATTCAAGAACAGCCTCAAGAGCTCCGGCGACGCCCTGTTCATCCTGATCTCGGTCGGCACCGGTCTCGCTGCGGGCATTGGCGCGGTGGAGCTGGCGATCGTCATGGGCGTCGGATTCAACTATGCCTTCCTGGCTCTCTGGGCGACCGAATATGGCGAGCGCGAAGGAATGAAGCGCTATATGGCCGACCTCGACCCGGTCGAGGGACCACCGCCGGCTGCAGTAAACGGGACTGCGACCGCTCCTCCGCCGGGGAGCCTTCCCCCGCCCTAGCCGATGCAGTCCTTGAGGATCTTGGCCCTGACGCTGTCGTCGGTCGCGATCTCATTGAAGAAGCGACTGAGGAAGCCAACCGCCTTGCGCTGGGTCGCCGGGGACATGCCCGGAATCTGGTCATAGAGAGCCTCGATCGCCGGACGCCGCGCCCGCAACTCGGCGGCCGCCGCGACCGCTCCCTGGTTGTGGATGCAATAGCCGCGGTAAAGCCGGTCGCGGACGTTATTGACCTTGATGCCCTCGGGAGGAACCGCATAGGGCGCGTCGACCAGTCCCGAATAATCGAAGTCATAGGCCACCGGCACCAGTTTCGGGCCGCCGGCGAGGAGGCGATGATTGTGGCAGCAACCCTCGCCCGCGGGCCCGGCGCGCATCGACCAGTCGAAATTGCTGATCATATATTGGAACAGGGCGACGCGGCCGCCCTGCATCGGTTCCAGCTGTTCCTTGGGAATTCGGTCCGCGACCCTCGGGGCCGTCAGCCCGTTTCGGCGCGCGAGGTCATCCAGGTCCTCGATCAGGAAGCCCCAACGGGTGGTGATCGGCTTGCCGTTAGCCTCGACATAATCGACGGTGGCCAGCCGGGCGCGGTAGCTGAGCGGGCTGATTAGGTTGAAAATGCGATAGGCGGAATATTCGAGCAGCAGGTGCTGCTGAAACCCTTCCGACGACCGACAATGGGTGACGAGTTTCAGCCGCCTTTGTCCGGCGAACAGCGAGCCCGCCGGCGCCGGTTGAGCCAGTTCGACCCGAAGCGGCGGGAACTGGCAGATGCCGCTCTTGCGCCGCGACAGCCCCCTCGCCGACAGCCGGATCGGATAAACCTCGGCAGGAGCCGCCAGGGTCATCATTGCCTCGTGCGGCTGCATCGAATCCTCGGCCTTGCGGGCGATTGCGCCGATCGGTCCCTTGATGGTCAGGCGGATCGGATTGTCGTTGGCGAACAATGGCGTCGGCGCGTTCTGGGCTGCCGAAACAGAAGGCATCGCCATCAGCAATGCGGCGCATAGCCATTTCATTGTTGCACCTCCCAAGGCGGGCTGGCGGGACGGGGGACGGCGTGGGCGACGACCTGGTCACCCCGGATTTCGAGGTAGGAGGGCTTGCCGCCATAGGCGCGGCTGTTGGCGCTGTCGGCCCGCCAGAGCCGTCCGTTTGAGGCCGAGACGATCCCCTGCAGCGAAGGGGTATGGCCGACCACGATCCGCTTCACGGCATAATTTTTCAGGACCAGCTCGATTTCCTGGTCGATCGTCAAAGGCGCTGCCGTGCCTTGCTGTCCCTGGTCGCAAAGGCGGCGAATTCTCCCGGGTGAATATAACGCAGGTCGCCGGTCATCATCATCGCTTCGTGATTGCCGAC
>DASTCB010000029.1:0-16739 GCA_035711585.1 Sphingomicrobium sp. | reverse complement strand
AGATCCGTCCGCGGCGGCCGAAGGCCTGGCGCGGCATCCGAACATATGGCTCGGGTTCGAACAAAGGCGTCACCGGATTGTGCGCCACTTCTTCGTGCAGGACCGGATCCGCCATCTCCTCGAAGACAACCTCATCAACCGGGATCGATTCGACGGCCTCCGTCTCCTCGGGCACCGCAAGCGCGACGACCTTTGCCGCTTTCGGAGAAGCGGCACGCCGGCCGCTGCCCTTGCGAGAGCCTCCCTTTCGACGGCCGGCGCTGGCCCGGGGTACCGCTCGCTCGGGGACCTCAGCTTCCTCGGTGCTCAGCTGGGCCGCCGGCTCCGGCTCGACCGCAGCCGCGGGCACTTCAACCGCTTGAGCGACTGGAACCTTGGCCTGGAACTCGGGCTCGAAATCAATCCGTTGCGGCTGTTCCGCCGTCGCTGGATTGCGGCGCGCGAGGTCGAACAGATGGACGAACGCATACAGGCCGGCAATGGACGCGGCGAGCAGCAGCGCCGAAGCCCCTGTCTGCTTCCATGCGCCGACGCAGGAAGCCACAATTCCAAGCGCGCACAGGACCTCGAAGACGATCCTCCCGCGCGAAGGCTGAAAGCTGTGCATAGGCCTTCTCCCTATGCATCAGATAGCCTGACGGACCCTGCGCAATGGTTATGCGTCAGGGTAAACGGATTACTGCATGCTATCCGTTATCGCTCGGTCAATTTAACGCCCAGGCGCGACGAATGGGCCGCCGGTCATTCGGTGGTCGTTCCGTCCCATTCCTCGTCATGGTGGCGCGCGTCGGCCTCTTCCTTGGTCGCCTGGACGATCCCGTCCTGATGCTCGGGCGGGCCGTAGAGGGTGTAAAGCTTCAGCGGCCCGTCGCCGATGTTGCGGACATTGTGGCGGGCGCCGGCCGGGACGATCACGCCGCTGCCGTCGACCACATCATAGCTGTTGTCGTCGATGTCGACCTGGCCCCGTCCTTCCTCGAAGCGGAAGAACTGGTCGCGGTCCTCATGGACCTCGGCGCCGATGTCGCATCCGGGGGGAAGACTCATCAGCACCAGCTGGAGGTTCTTCCCGGTGTAGAGCACGCGGCGGAAGTCGCCGTTATCGGTGGTCTGCCGCTCGATATCGTCGTGATAGCCCTTCATCGCCTTCTCCGCGCTGTTTGAAGCTAAATGGCGCTGGCAGGACTTGGTTCAACGGGAATTCTCGATCATTGTGATCTGGGAACGACCACGCCGCCCCTGACCACCGCCTCCGGGGCTTCGAGCAGGCGGATATTGGCCAGCGGATCGCCGCTGACCGCCACCAGGTCCCCGTAGCGGCCGACGGCGATGGCGCCGACATCATGCTCCCGGCCCAGCGCCTGCGCGGCGTTGCGGGTCGCGGCCTGGATCGCTTCCAGCGGGGTCATGCCATAGGTCACCATGGTCGCGAACTGACGCCCCACCTGGCCGTGCGGCATCACCCCGGCGTCAGAGCCAAATACCATGCGCACACCGGCATCGTGGGCGGCGCGGAAATTGTCGCGCTGAAGCTGGGCGATCTCCCGGTCCTTGCGGAGGTTTTCCTCCAGCACGCCGTTCTTCTTGCCCTCGGCCTGGGTATATTCGGTGTTGTAGATATCCATCGAGAACCACACCGGCCGCTTGCGCGCCACGGCCAGCCTGATCCCCTCCGCATCGACCAGGCTGGCATGCTCGATCGTGTCGATCCCGGCCCGGATCGCGGCCTTGATGCCCTCTGCGCCATGCGCGTGGGCGGCGGTGCGGACACCCCACTGGTGCGCCTCGTCGGCGATGGTGCGCAGCTCTTCCTCGCTCAGCTGCTGCTGGCCCGGCTCGGTGTTGCGCGAGAAGACCCCGCCGGTTGCGCAAACCTTGATCACCTCGGCGCCGAACTTGCGCTGGCGGCGGACCTGGTGGCGAAGCTCCTCGGCCCCGTCGCCGACGCCTTCCTCCTTCTCCGCCTTCTGCATGCTGGGCGGAAGGAAGGTCTGGTCGCAGTGGCCGCCGGTGGCGCTCAAGGCATGGCCGGCGGGGATGACCCGCGGCCCAACCGCATAGCCATTGTCGATCGCCTGCTTGAGCCCGATGTCGTTGCGGAACGAGGCGCCAACATTGCGGACGGTGGTGAAGCCCGCGTCGAGCATCGCCCGGCCATTGCCGACCGCGGTCGCCGCCCAGAAGCTGTCGGTGAACTCGAGCCCGCGATAGCCGCCGATGTCGGCCGGGCTGTCGAGGTGGACGTGCATGTCGATCAGCCCGGGCACCAGCGTCTTGCCGCGAAGGTCGACATGTCTGACATCCGCGCCCCAGCGCACGGTCCGCGCGTCGCCGATGCTGGTGATGCGCCCGTCGTCGCCGATGAAGATCGCCGGATGCTCGACATATTTGCCGCTGTTGACGTCGAGATAGCGGTCGGCGGTGACGACCGTCGCGGAATGGGCCGGCGTGGCAAGGGCAATCGTCGAGGCGACGATGGCAAGACGGATCATTTGGCGCTCCTCAAGGCAAATCGAGACAGGTGGTCGTAGTCATCCATGCAGGCATCGGCGACGCGCTGCAATATTGGCTCCAGCTCGGGCGGATCGGCGTAAATGGCGGGCTCGAAGCCGGTGCTGGCCTCAACGTGGCCGTACCAGTGCGCGGCCCACACGCCGTCCTGCGGGTGCGGCCCGCCCGGCCAGCTGAGCATCGTGAGGTCCCAGGCGATGCCCAACGCCCAGCACAGTTGCGACAGCACTCCGGCCGGCTCGGCAAGGACGTATGCGCTGTCGACCACCGGTGGCGCGTGGCCCAGTCGGTCGCATTCGCGGTCGAAGAACTCACGCTGGACCCGTAGCCCCAGGTCGGCGGCAGTCACCGCTTCCCGTTTTTTGGCATAGGACGCGGCCATCAGGCGCGGGTCGCGGATCAGGAAGGCATGCGTCAGCCCTTGGAGATCGTCGGGCGCGATCGGCCCAGCCATGTGGTGGGCCATCTGCTTCTGGTACCAGATCGGCGACCCGTCCGGCGGATCACCGCCCAAATTGTCGGCGATCTTCTGCCAGTCGGTCTCCATTGAGGCGATCACTTCGTCGCGCATCGGATGGTCGGCGCCGGATTCCTTCAGGAACGCCCCATAGAAGGGCTCGTCGGAAACGAAACAATCGGCCCGGGAGGAAAAGCTGCGCATCATCGCGGTCGAGATATTTCGTGGCCCCGACCACATGGCGATGCGCACGGTCACGGGCGAATGCGTCCCGCCACGTCCCGTTCCAGCCGATTGCGGTAAAGTCGTTGCAACTTCTCGACCATCGGACCGCGCTCCGTCCCGATCACGCGACCGTCGATTGTCCCCACCGGCGCCACCCCGGCGAAGGTGCCGGTGGTGAACGCCTCGTCGGCGCCATAGACGTCGGTCAGCGAGAAGTTGCGCTCGAATGTCGGGATGCCGGCCCCCCGCGCCACTTCCAGCACCAGCCCGCGCGTGATCCCGTCGAGGCAATAATCGCCGCTCGATGTCCAGATCTCACCACCCCGGGCAATGAAGAAATGGGTCGAGTTGCAGGTCGCGACGAAGCCGTGCGGGTCGAGCATCAGCGCTTCGTCGGCCCCTGCCTCGGCGGCCTGGATGCAGGCGGTGATGCAATTGAGCTTGCTGTGGCTGTTGAGCTTGGGATCCTGCACGTCCGGGTAGCCGCGGCGGACATGGACGGTGAACAGCTTCAGCATCCGCGTCGCCGTTTCCGGCACCGGTGCCTTCCATTCAGGGATGATGACGATGGTCGGCGGCGAGATGACGACGCGCGGGTCCTGGTAAGGGGTCGAGCGCACGCCGCGCGTGACCATCAGTCGGATGTGGACTCCCTCTCCGTCCATCCCGTTGGCGTCGAGCAGCGCGTAGAGCCGCTTCTCCAGCTCCTCGCGCGCCAGGCCGATGTTCATCGCGATCGCCTTGGCGCCGCGGTAGAGCCGGTCGAGATGACGATCGAGGAAGGCGATCCGTCCGTTGTGGACTCGCAACCCCTCCCACACGCCGTCGCCGAGCATGAAGCCGCTGTCGAACACGCTGACGCTGGCCTCAGGCCGCCGTACATGCCGGCCGTTCACATCGACCAGCACCTCCGCGTTGCGCGGATCGGGGACGAAATGATGGGTCCCGGTGGCGGTGCTCAAATGTGCAGCACCCTGCCGTAGGCCGCGAGCACGCTCTCGTGCATCATCTCACTCAGCGTCGGGTGCGGGTAGACGGTGTTGATGAAATCCTGCTCGACCAGTTCGGCCGTCTTGCCGACGGTATAGCCCTGGATCAGCTCGGTCACCTCGGCGCCGATCATGTGCGCGCCCAAAAGCTCCCCGGTCTTGGCGTCGAACACCGTCTTCACGAACCCCTCGGTCTCGCCCAGCGCGATCGCCTTGCCGTTGCCGATGAACGGGAACTTGCCGACCTTGACCTCATGGCCCGCTTCCCTGGCTTTGGCCTCGGTCAGGCCGACGCTGGCGACCTGCGGGTGGCAATAGGTGCAGCCGGGAATATTCTTCACATCCATGGCGTGCGGGTGAACGTCCTTGTTGCCCAGGGCCTGCGCGATCGCCTCGACCGCGACGATGCCCTCATGGCTCGCCTTGTGCGCCAGCCAGGGCGGCGCAGTGACATCGCCGATCGCCGAGATGCCCAGCACATTGGTGCGACACATGGCATCGGTGTCGATATGGCCCTTGGTGGTTTTGATGCCGAGCTTCTCGATCCCGATATTCTCGGTGTTGGGGGCGATCCCGACCGCGACGATGCAGTGGGAGAAGCGCTTCTCCTCGACCTTGCCGTCCTTGGTCTTGATCTTCGCCGCGACGCCCTTGGCGTCCGCCTTGAGGCTCTCGACCCCGGCCGAGGTGAGCAGGGTCATGCCCTGCTTGGCCAAGCTCTTGGCGAGGAAATCGCTGACCTCGGCATCCTCGACCGGCACGACCCGGTCGAGCATCTCGACCACCGTCACCTTCGCGCCGAGGTCATTGTAGAAGCTGGCGAACTCGATCCCGATCGCGCCCGACCCGATGACCAGCAGCTCGGTCGGCATTTCGGGCGGGGTCATGGCGTGGCGATAGGTCCAAATCTTCTTGCCGTCCGACTGGGCAAAAGGCAGCTCACGAGCACGGGCGCCGGTGGCAATGATGATGTGCTTGGCGGCGAGCTCGGCCTTCTTGCCGTCTGCCGTCACGGTCATCTTGCCCGGCGCGGCGATCGTCCCCTCGCCCATGTGCACCGCGATCTTGTTCTTCTTCATCAGGTGCGTGACGCCCTGGTTGAGCTGCTTGGCGACCGCTCGGCTGCGAGCGACGATCTTGGCGAGGTCGGGCTTCACCTCCCCCGCTACCAGTCCGAAGCTGTCGGCGTGGCGCATATGGTGCAGCATCTCGCCCGAGCGGAGCAGCGCCTTGGTCGGGATGCAGCCCCAGTTGAGGCAGATGCCGCCGAGGTTCTCGCGCTCGACGATCGCGGTCTTGAGACCGAGCTGGGCGGCGCGGATGGCGGCGACATAACCGCCGGGCCCGGAGCCGAGGACAATGAGATCGTAGCTGTCAGCCATTGCTTTCCTCTTTCGCCGCAATCTCCCGCGGCTTGTCGTTCTGATCGAGCGCGACGAAGGTGAATTCGCCCTCGGCCACCGTCTTTTCAATGTCCCCATCCCGTCCGCGGGCGATCGCCTGGGCCTTGAGCTTCAGCGACGTCCGGCCCTGCTTCAGCAGCTCGACATAGACACTGAGCTCGTCGCCGACCGCCATCGCGCCGGGGAACTTGATCGCGTCCGCCGCAACCAGGATCGCCTTGCCGCCGCTGTGGCGCGAGGCGAAGGAGCCGCAGGCCAGCCCCATCTGGCCCATCAGCCAGCCCCCGAATACCCCGCCATAGGGATTGGTGTCGGCGGGCATCGCCGTGACGCGGATAAGGGGAACGCGGTCGGCCACTTCGCGCGCTCAGCGACTATGCCAGTTGAAGAATAGGCGAAACGCCACCGCCGAAAACAGGAACAGCGGGATGGAGAACAGCAGCCCCGGCGATCCGGCGTGCGGACGAATGGTGCCCCATTTCGCGAAGCTGTTCATCCAGACGCCATGCTGGCCGCCGAAGGCCAGCGGCAACACGAAGCCAAGGACGGCGCCCAGGGCCAGGGCCGTCAACCATTTCATCCTTAGGCCACCAGCCCCAGCGGGCTTTCGACCAACTCCTTGAAAGCCTTCATCAACCGAGCCCCGTCGGCGCCGTCGATGGCCCGGTGGTCGAAGCTGCCGGTGGCGCTCATCACCGTCGCGATCTGCAAGCTGTCGTCGATCACATAGGGCCGCTTCTCGCCCGCGCCGATCGCCATGATCATTGCCTGCGGCGGATTGATCACCGCCTCGAAATGCTTGATCCCGAACATGCCCATGTTGGAGAGGCTGGCGGTGCCGCCCTGATATTCCTGCGGCTGCAGCTTGCCTTCCTTGGCGCGGCCGGCGAGGTCGGCCATTTCCTTGCTGATCGCCGAGATCGCCTTCGAACCCGCATCGACGATGATCGGCGTGATCAGGCCGCCCGGAATGCTGACCGCGACCGAAATGTCGGCGCGGCTGTATTTGATCAGCTGCTCGCCGGCGAAGCTGACATTGCACTCCGGCACTTCGATCAGCGCCAGCGCGAGCGCCTTGATCAGCATGTCGTTGACCGACAGCTTGATGCCGCGATTGGCGAGGCTCGCGTTGAGCTCGGAGCGAAGTTTGAGCAGCGCGTCGAGATTGGTGTCGAGCGTCAGGTAGATATGCGGGATCTGCTGCTTCGATTCCGTCAGTCGGCGCGCAATCGTCTTGCGCATGTTCGAAAGCTTGACCGCCTCGTGCGGCACGCCGTCGGTGAAGGTCAGCTCGGCCTCGACCGGCTGAAGGCCGGCAGCAGCAGCGGCCTTGGCCGGCGCGGCCATCGCCCCGCCCGCGGCCCTGCCCAGATCGGCGCGGACGATCCGCCCGCCCGGACCGCTACCCGTCAGGGTCGAAAGGTCGATCCCCTGCGCTTCCGCCAGGCGGCGGGCCAGCGGCGACGCCTTGATGCGGTCGCCGCTGTCGGCCTTGGGGGCAGCCGCAGGAGTGGGAGGCGCGGCCGGCGTCTCGCCCCCGCCCTTGGCCGGCGGCGCGGCCTCGACCTTGGGTTCCTCGACCTTTGGCGGCGGCGCGGCTTCGGCCTTCGGCGCTGGAGGAGGCGCGGAAACTTCCTCGCCCTCCCCGGCCAGAATCGCGATCGGCGTCCCGACTTTCACGCCATCCGAACCTTCCGCGACCAAAATCTTGGCGATCGTCCCTTCGTCGACCGCCTCGAACTCCATGGTCGCCTTGTCGGTCTCGATCTCGGCGAGGATATCGCCCGAAGCGACCGTGTCCCCCTCCTTGACCAGCCATTTGGCGAGCGTCCCCTCCTCCATCGTCGGCGACAGGGCGGGCATCTTCAGTTCGATGGACATCGGCTTCCTCGGGGCTCTCTCGGGCTTCGTCGGGACTCGCCCGGCACAAAGGCCAAAGCTGTAAGCGGGTCAAGTAGCACTTGCCACTAGGCACGACTTGCAGCAGCCTCCAGCACGGGGAGAACAGGGATGACGCGAACCTACCTCGTCGTGATCGACGACAGCCCGGAGGCGCGGGTTGCGCTGCGCTTCGCCGCCAGGCGCGCGGCCAAGACCGGCGGAGCGGTCGACGTGCTCGCGGCGGTCGAGCCCCAGGACTTCGTCCAGTTCGGCGGGGTCCAGGCGGCGTTCGAGGAAGAGCAGAGGCTGCGCATCGAGGGCATCGTCGCCTCGGCGGTCGGCGAGATCATGGATGCCGCCGGGATCGCTCCGGAGATTGTGGTGAGGCAAGGCGACCCCGTCACCGCGGTGCGCGCCCATATCGGCACTCGCGACGACATCGCCGCACTGGTGCTCGGCGCGGCCCCCGCCGGCAAGCCGGGGCCGCTGGTCGCGCATTTCACGGGCAACGACGCGGGCAAGATGCCCTGCCCGGTGATGATCATCCCCGGCGGCCTT
This sequence comes from Sphingomicrobium sp., assembly GCA_035711585.1. Lineage (GTDB taxonomy): Bacteria > Pseudomonadota > Alphaproteobacteria > Sphingomonadales > Sphingomonadaceae > Sphingomicrobium. The sequence goes on along the minus strand of DASTCB010000029.1, from coordinate 8,715 downwards.
AACGAGGATCAGCTGGAGGCGCTGTCCTAGCCATTATCACCCGTTCGATGTTAGATAGCCTTGGCGATAATCCCCGCCAGACGGACGCAGCCCGCCTCGTCTTGCTCGTCGAACCGGGCGTGTCTCGGGCTGTCGATATCCAGCACGCCGAGCAGCTCGCCGTCGCGCATCAGCGGCACGACGATCTCGCTGTTCGAAACGCTGTCGCAGGCGATGTGGCTGGGAAAAGCGTGGACATCGTCGATCCGCTGCACCTGCCGCGTCTCGGCGGCGACGCCGCACACGCCGGTGCCGAAGGGGATGCGGATGCAGGCCGGCCGGCCCTGGAACGGCCCGAGCACCAGCTCGCCGCCGACATTGCGGTAGAAGCCGACCCAGTTGATGTCGGGCAGCGTCTCGAAAATCAGCCCGGAGGCGTTGGCCATGTTGGCGATGCCGTCCGGCTCCCCGGCCACCAGCCCCTCAAGCGCGGAGGCGAGGTCATCGTACAGGGTCGCCTTGTCGGCCGCTTCGATCTTGAAGTCGTACATCAGTCCAGCCGCACCTTTCCTCGAGCCGCCTTGACCGCGCCGCGGCCCTTTTTCGTCTCCAGCCGCCTGGCCTTGGCCGCCTTGCTGGGCCTAGTTGGCTTGCGCTTGCGCTGCACCACATGGGCTTCGGCGATCATTTCGGCAAGGCGGCGGCGCGCATCCTCGCGGTTCGCTTCCTGCGTCCGATAATTGCGCGCCGTGATGATCAGCTCGCCGCCGGAGGTCATTCGAGTGCCGGCGATGCCCTTCAGCCGCTCATAGGCGTCGGGGCTCAGCCCCAGCTTGAACAGATCGACGCGCAGCTGGCAGGCGGTGGCGACCTTGTTGACGTTCTGCCCGCCCGGGCCGGTCGCGGCCAGGAAGCGCTCGCTGAGCGCCTCTTCCGGGATTTGGACTTCCTCGGCCTTCACAAGAAATCCAGCCAGCGGCCGAACCGGTCGGGGACCGGCGCGGTGACGTCGATCGGCGGCTTGGGCTCGCGCGGCACGACGATGCGCCATGAATGGAGCAGCATGCCGCTGTCGGGAAGCACCATCCCGCCCAGATCCGCATCGTCGGGCAGCGAATAGACGGGGTCGCCGGCGATCGCCGCGCCGAGGCCGCGCGCCGCATGGACGCGCAGTTGGTGGGTCCGTCCGCTCATCGGCCGGAATTCGACCAGGCTCTGCCCCTCGGCCTCGGCGATCCTTCGCCAACCCGTCGCCGCCGCCTTCCCGCCTTGGTCGACTACCATCCGCCATCCGCCCTTGGCGCTCGATACCTTGGCGACCGGAAGCTCGATCATCCCCTCCTCACCATCCAAAATCCCGTCGAGGACCGCGAGATAGGTCTTGGAGACTGCTCCTTGCTCGAACGCCTGCTGGAAATGGGCCCTCGCGCGCGGGTTGCGCGCGAGCAGGAGACAGCCCGACGTGTCGCGGTCGAGCCGGTGCATCGGCACCGGCGGCCGCTTGAACCCGAGCTTCAGCTCGTCAATCCGCGCCTCGACGCTGTCGCCTCCCGCCCGCGGCGGATCGACTGGCAGCCCCTCGGGCTTGTCGATCACGATTGCCTCGCCGTCGACGAACAGGATGCGGTCCTCAAGGGTCATAAAGCGTTCGATGACATCGACCGGTTAGTGATGCAACGCCGCAACTAGTCTCCGCATTTACCAAGTTTTACGCACTATTAACCTTTTAAGGCGAGAAGGCGCATGGTTAATGGACGCTTAGACGTCGTTAAGAGCGCGAAACCTTTCACGCCTCGATCGACGGCCTAACCAGGGGAATACAGCATGCGGGTTCTGCTGATCGAAGACGAGGCGACCATCGCCAAGAGCATCGAGCTGATGCTCGGCACGGAAGGCTTCAACGTCTATACCACGGATCTGGGCGAGGAAGGCCTCGATCTCGGCAAGCTCTACGACTACGACATCATCCTTCTCGACCTCAATCTGCCCGACATGCACGGCTATGACGTGCTGAAGAAGCTCCGCACCGCCAAGGTCTCGACCCCCGTGCTGATCCTGTCGGGCATCGGCGAGATGGATTCCAAGGTCCGCGCGCTCGGCTTCGGTGCCGACGATTATGTGACCAAGCCGTTCCACCGCGACGAGCTGGTCGCCCGCATCCATGCGATCGTCCGCCGTTCCAAGGGCCATTCGCAATCCGTCATCCGCACCGGCAAGCTGGCCGTGAACCTCGACGCCAAGACGGTCGAGGTCGACGGCGCCCGGGTGCACCTGACCGGCAAGGAATATGCGATGCTGGAGCTGCTCTCGCTCCGCAAGGGCACCACGCTGACCAAGGAAATGTTCCTCAACCACCTCTACGGCGGGATGGACGAGCCCGAGCTCAAGATCATCGACGTGTTCATCTGCAAGCTTCGCAAGAAATTGAGCCTCGCCTGCGGCGGGGACAATTATATCGAGACCGTCTGGGGTCGCGGCTATGTGCTGCGCGACGCCGAGGCGGAGGGCGGAGCGGCCGAGGTCGCCGCCTAACAAAGTTACCTCTGGGGGAGTGGGCACGGCGGGGCGTCAAGGGTCCCATCAAGGTAGTACTTTGATGGATGCCCGATACGCTCCGCCGTTTTGCTGCTCTGCCTTATTGATTTGCATCGTCGAATCCATGCTGTTGAAACGGGCTGGATTTTCGGGCGCATCGCAATTATGTACCAGTCGATATGAATAAGCCCGAACCTGTTCCGCACCGCGGCCGGCCGCGCGAATTCTGCGTCGACCATGCACTTGCCCAGGCGCTGCGCGTCTTCTGGGAGAAGGGCTATGAGGGCGCCTCCCTGACGGATTTGACCGAGGCGATGGGCATCACGCGCCCGAGTCTTTACGCCGCGTTCGGGAACAAGGACTCGCTGTTCCGCAAGGCGCTCGACCTCTACGAAACCGAAAAGCTTGCCTACATCCGCCAGGCGATGGCCCAGCCGACGGCTCGCCAGGTGGCCGAACGGATGCTCCGCGGCTCGGTCGACAATGTCATGAGTTGCGCACAGCCCCATGGCTGCATGGGTGTCATCACCTCCGTGGCCTGCGGCCCGGAAGCCCAGTCGGTGCGCGAGGAGGTCGTCAAGCGCGGCGACGCCGGCAAGCGCGCCCTGACCGAGCGCTTCATCCGCGCCAGGGAGGAAGGGGACCTTCCGGCGCATGTCGATCCGGAAGGGCTCATGCGCGTCCTCATCGCCCTGCTTCAGGGAATCTCGGTCCAGGCCACCCAGGGCGCCTCCCGGCAAGAGCTGGACCGCCTGGTCGACAGCGGCCTCGCACTCTGGCCGAGCGCCTGATTTATCGCCCCATCAAAATTTTTTATCGCCCGGTATAGAATTTTTCTTGACGTCGCCTACCTGACTTTATACTGACCGGTACAGAAAGCTTGGGGCCAGTGTCTGGCGCGCTTTCTTGACCGTCGAAAAAGGGAAGGCGATGCGTCCGACAATGATCTGTGTTCTTCGCGGGCCTGACACCCGCCAGTAGTCGGTAACCAACTTTAGAACTGGCCGATTGGCGCCGAAGCACTGCTTCGGCGGACCGGCCTTCGCGTGCCTGGAATAGCCGCCCGCGCCGGATGCCCCTCATCCGGCGAACGGTGAAGCTCGTCCGCGCCACAGGGAGAATGATCATGGCCTATGCCGTTCGTCTCGATCCGCAGGAAGCCCGGGCTATCGCGCTGACCGCGATTCCCGCGAACGACACTGCGAAACCCATATTCTCACCCCTCGAATGGGCGGTGATCCGACTCGCTCGGGCGGATAGCCTGTCGACCCTCCGCGCGCCCGGCCGGTTGCGGCGCTTCGTCAACTGGCTGTTGGGCCGCAATGGCAGGCCGCAGCTGGCCAATGAACGGCTCGAGGCGCTTCGCCGCATGTCGGTCCTCAGCTGGCATTTCGGCTTCACCGTACCGGGCGACGATGTCGCCGACTTCCTCTCCCAGGGATTCAGTCCCGACCAATATGAGCTGATGGTGCGCAGCATCCGTGCCGCGATCAGCGCTCCGCAAAGGATTGCCGCATGAACATGCTGACCAGGGTCGCCGCAGACGGCGAGCTCACGACACTTCGCACGCAATTTTCCGAACGTCCGCTCTGGCAGCGCGCCGCCATTGTCGGCTCGCCGCTGGCACTGCTTGCCGCGGCCGTCACCTTCTGGAGCAGCGACCCCTCCCCAGCTGCTGCTCCGACTGCCCCCATGGTGACGGTCGCGGCACCCATCGAGCAGGCCATCAACCAGTGGGACGATTATGTCGGCCGCTTCGAGGCCAGCCGCAGTGTCGAGGTGCGCCCGCGCGTCTCGGGCCAGATTGTCGGCGTCCACTTCACCGACGGCCAGGTCGTTCGCCAGGGGCAGCTCCTGTTCACCGTCGACCCCCGCCCATTCACCGCCGCGCTGGCCGAGTCCCGGGCGAGCGTCGCATCGGCGCAGGCCGCTTTGAACCTGGCCGAGACCAACCTCGGGCGCGCACGCCGGCTGCTGGAGGCCGAGGCAGTCTCGCAGGCCAACGTCGACCAGCTGACCGCCGAAGTGCGCTCGGCACAGGCGGCGCTGGCCGCAGCGCAGGCCCGGGTCCGCTCGCGCGCGCTGGACGTCGAGTTCGCCCATATCCGTGCCCCGATCGGCGGCCGCATTTCCGACCGTCGTATCGATCCGGGCAACCTGGTTTCGACCGGCGAGACGCTGCTGACCACCATCAACGCGCTCGACCCGATCTATTTCAGCTTCGACGTCCCTGAATCGCTGTTCCTGAAGACCGCGCGTGCGCGTGAGGCAGGCAATGCGTCGGGCCAGGTGGCCGAGATCCGGCTGCAGGACGAATCCGGCTATAATTGGAAGGGCCGGCTCGACTTCACCGACAACGGCATCAGCCAGAACAGCGGCACGGTCCGCGCCCGCGCCGTCGTCCCCAACCCCAATTATTTCCTGGCGCCCGGCATGTTCGGCAACATGCGGCTGGCCCACGGCGGCACGACCAATGCGCTGCTGGTCCCCGATGCGGCCATCCGCACCGACCAGGCGCGCAAGATCGTGCTGGTGGTCGGCAAGGACGACACGGTCGCGGCCAAGCCGGTCGAGACAGGCCCGCTGGTCGGAGGCCTGCGCGTCGTTCGCTCCGGCATCACCAGGGCCGATCGCGTGATCGTGCAGGGCGTCCAGTTCGCCATGCCCGGAGCGAAGGTCAAGCCGAGGGTCACCCAGATCAAGCCGGCCCAGGCCGTCGCATCCGCGGCGCCGCCGCCGTCCACGCCCAGCGCCTCCCAGGCGACGCTGGCCGCCAACTAACGGGGCTTATCATGCGCTTTAGCCACTTCTTCATCCGGCGCCCGATCTTTGCCGGCGTCATCGCGATCATCATCACGATCGTCGGGGCCTTCTCCTACTTCGGCCTGCCGGTCTCGCAGTTCCCGGAGATCGTGCCTCCGACAGTCACGGTCAGCGCCAATTACCCAGGCGCTTCGGCCGAAACCGTCGCCGACACGGTAGCCGCGCCGATCGAGCAGCAGATCAACGGTGTCGACAACATGCTCTACCAGTCGTCGCAATCGACCGGCGACGGGCGACTGACGATCACCGTCACCTTCAAGCTCGGCACCGACCTCGATACGGCGCAGGTTCTGGTCCAGAACCGGGTCGCGCTGGCCGAGCCGAGCCTGCCCGAGGAAGTGCGCCGTCAAGGCGTCGTGGTCCGCAAGACCTCGCCCTCATGGCTGATGGCGGTCAACGTCCTGTCGCCCGACGAGTCTCTCGATCGCGCCTATGTCTCCAACTATGCGCTGACCCAGCTCAAGGACCGGCTGTCGCGCGTCGAGGGCATCGGCGACGTGCAGATCTTCGGCGCTCGCGACTATGCGATGCGCGTGTGGATCGACCCGGGCCGGGCCTCGACCCTCGGCCTCACCGCCGGCGAAGTGGTCCAGGCGCTGCGGGCGCAGAACGTCCAGGTCGCCGCCGGCACCGTCGGCCAGCCGCCGTTCGACACCGGCGCTGCCCAGCAGCTCAACGTGGAGACCCAGGGCCGGTTCAAGACCGCGCAAGAGTTTGCCAACATCATCGTCCGCACCGATCCTGCTACGGGCGCGGTCACCCGCGTTCGCGACGTGGCCCGGGTCGAGCTCGGGGCCGAGGACTATGGCGTCAACGCCTATCTCTCGGGCACGGATTCGATCATCCTCGGCATCACCCAGCGTCCGGGCACCAATGCGCTCGCCGCAGCCGAAGGCATCAAGGCCGAGCTCAAGGACGCCGCGAAAAGCTTTCCCAAGGGTCTGGAATACAGGATCATCTGGAACCCGACCGAGTTCATCAGTGAATCGATGAGCGAGGTGCAGAAGACCCTGCTCGAAGCCGTGTTGCTGGTCGTCCTGGTGATCATCGTCTTCCTGCAGAGCTGGCGCGCGGCGATCATCCCGATCGTCGCCATCCCCGTCTCGCTGATCGGCACCTTCGCGGTGCTCGCGGGCCTCGGCTATTCGCTCAACACGCTGTCCATGTTCGGCCTGGTGCTGGCGATCGGCATCGTCGTCGACGACGCCATCGTCGTGGTCGAGAATGTCGAGCGCAACCTCGAACAGGGGATGACCCCTCGCGAGGCCTCGCACCGCTCGATGGACGAGGTTTCGACCGCGCTGGTGGCGATCGTGCTGGTGCTGTGCGCGGTGTTCGTGCCGGTGACCTTCCTGACCGGCATCACCGGCGAATTCTACCGCCAGTTCGCGGTGACCATCTCGGCCTCGACCATCATCTCGCTGCTGCTGTCGCTGACCCTGTCGCCGGCACTCGCCGCCCTGCTTTTGAAGCCGAAGAACGACCATCGTGCCGAAACCGGCGTGATGGGCATGCTGCACCGCGCCGGGGACAAGTTCAATGAGCGGTTCAACGCGCTCAGCGAGTGGTACGGCCGCTTCACGAGGCGGGTGGCCGGCGCACCCAAGCGCGCGCTGACTGCCTATGCCGGGCTGGTCCTGCTCACCGTCTCCCTGTTCTGGGCGACCCCGGCCGGCTTCATTCCGGCGCAGGACCAGGGCTATGCGCTGGCCGCCGTCCAGCTTCCGCCGGGAAGCTCCATCGAGCGCACCGACGCGATTCTGAAGAAGGTCGTCGACCGCCTTCTCAAGGTGTCCGGCACCGAGGCGGCGGTGATGTTCGCCGGCTTCGACGGAGCCTCGGGCACTCAGGCGTCCAACGCCGGCGCGGCCTATGTCACCTTCAAGCCGTTCGAGGACCGGGCCGGCACCGATCGCACCGAGCTCAACATCGAAAATGAGATGCGCGCCGCGCTGGCCGACATCGACGAGGCGATGGTGTTCGTGATCCCGCCTCCCGTCGTCCAGGGCATCGGCAATGGCGGCGGCTACCGGATGATCATCCAGGATCGTGGCGACAATGGCTACGAGGCCATGCAGGGCGCCGCCTACCAGATAATGGGCGCGGCCCAGCAGGAACCGGGCCTGGCCAACGTCTTCACCCTCTACAACACCGCGACGCCACGCGTTTACGCCGACATCGACCGGGCCAAGGCCGACATGCTCGGCGTGCCTCCAGCGCGCGTATTCGAAGCGCTGCAGGTCTATCTCGGATCGGCCTATGTCAACGACTTCAACCTGCTCGGCCGCACCTTCCGGGTGACCGCGCAGGCCGAGGCTGCTGCCCGCGACGACCCGACCGACATCGCCCAGCTGAAGACCCGCTCCAACAGCGGGCAGATGGTGCCGATCGGCGCGGTCGCAACCTTCGCCGACAAGACCGGGCCGTACCGGGTGACCCGCTACAACCTCTATCCTGCGGTCGAGCTCGATGGCGACACCGCGCCCGGCTATTCGTCCGGCCAGTCGATCGGTACGATGGAGAGACTGGCGTCGAGCCTGCCGCAGGGCTTCGCCACCGAATGGACCGACATCGCCTATCAGCAGAAGGCGGCGGGCAACATCGCCATCCTGATCTTTGCGCTGTCGGTGGTGTTCGTCTTCCTGGTGCTGGCGGCGCAGTTCGAAAGCCTGCTGCTGCCGCTGGCGATCATCCTGATCGTGCCGATGACCCTGCTCGCGGCGATGGCCGGCGTGAACCTGAGGGGGATGGACAACAACATCCTGACCCAGATCGGCCTGATCGTGCTGATCGCGCTGGCGGCGAAGAACGCAATCCTGATCGTCGAGTTCGCCAAGCAGGCGGAGGAGCGCGGTGCCAAGCCGCTGCAGGCGGCGGTTGAGGCGGCCCGCACCCGCCTCCGCCCGATCCTGATGACCAGCTTCTCCTTCATCCTCGGCGTCCTGCCGCTGGTGTTCGCGAGCGGTCCGGGGTTCGAGCTTCGCCAGGCGCTGGGCACCGCGGTCTTCTTCGGGATGATCGGAGTGACCGCCTTCGGCCTGGTGTTCACACCGGTGTTCTACGTCGCCACCCGGGCGCTGGGCGAACGGCTCAAGCGCCGCCGCGGCGAGCGCCCCGATGAGCTGCAGCCGTCGCTGCTGCCGGCGGAATAAGGAAATCGAAATGCGAATGAAGCAATTGACCACCTTGGCCTCGGCGCTTGTCCTTGCGGCCTGCGCCAGCGGCCCGGACTATGCTGCTCCGCAGACGGCCTCCGCCGCCGCCGGCCCGTTCGTCGCCGCCAATTCGCCGGCCGTGCAGCCCTTGGCGCCGGTCGCGGGCGACTGGTGGCGCCTCTATGACGATCCGGTCCTCGACGGGCTAATCGCCGACGCGCTC
>DASTCB010000028.1:0-37262 GCA_035711585.1 Sphingomicrobium sp. | reverse complement strand
GCGCCATATAGGCTTGGCGCGAGCATTTGTCGCCTTCCGCCTTGCTCAAAGCTGAAGCAAAGTGGCCGGATGAAACGCTTTGCCGCTGCTTTCCTGCTGCTCGCCGCCTGCTCCGGGGAGGCCGAACTGCCCTCGCTGGTTACTGGAGAGTTTGCGGGGCACGGCCGCGACCGGCTCTGCATTGCCGGCGACAAGGGCAACTATCGTGCGGGCGTGATCGCTTATGCCCCTACCGGCGATGCCAATTGCTCGGCGAGCGGGCGGCTTGAACCGGCTGGTGCGGGCTGGGCGCTCCTGCCCCCGGGCGAGGGACCATGTAGGATCCCTCTGGCAATCGAGGGCAATAGCGTTCGTGTCGGCGACCTAACTGAGGCCTGCTCCTATTATTGTGGGCCCGGCGCGTCGATGTCGGGGAAAGCCTTCAATCGCGCCGACATGGGAGCGAAGGCCGTCGATCTTGCCGGCGATCCGCTCTGTTGACCTTTACGGAAACGTAAACTAACGCTCGGGCCATGCTCCAGCACAAGACGCATTATTCGATCGGCGAGCTGTGCGACGAATTCGAGGTCACGGCGCGCGCGCTCCGCTTTTATGAAGACGAGGCGCTGATCGCGCCCGAGCGCCGCGGGACGCAGCGGCTCTACACTGATCGCGATCGTGCACGATTGGCGTGGATCCTGCGCGGCAAGCGGGTGGGCTTGAGCCTCGCCGAGATCAAGGAACTGCTCGACCTTTACGATATCGGCGACGGCCGCCGAACCCAGCGGCTCAAGACCGTCGAAATCTGCCAGGCGCGGGTCGACAAAATGAAGCAGCAGCGCGTCGATATCGAGGCGACGATCAAGGAACTAGAGGGATTCATCGAGCTGGTGAAGGCCCAGGACAGTCAGGAGATTTAGGCCCGATGCCCGTTTATTCCGCGCCGGTTCGCGATACGAAATATGTGCTCGACCATATCGTCGGTATCCAGAACTATTCCAACCTGCCGGGCTTCGCTGACGCCACCCCTGATCTGGTCGAGGCGATCCTGACCGAGGGCGGGCGTTTCTGCGAAGAAGTGTTGCAGCCGCTCAACCGCGTCGGCGATGAACAGGGCTGCATCCGCCACGACGATGGGTCGGTGTCGACACCCCCTGGATTCAAGGAAGCCTGGGACCAGTTCGTCGCAGGTGGCTGGACCACACTCCATGCGCCGCAGGAGTATGGCGGCCAGGGACTGCCTTCGGTGATTTCGACCGCGATCGCCGAATATCTCTGCTCGTCCAACCACAGTTTCGAGATGTACAACGGCCTGACCCAGGGCGCGATCGCTTCGCTCCTGGTCAAGGGTTCGGACGAGCTCAAGACCAAATATGTCCCGAACATGGTTGCCGGCAAATGGACCGGCACCATGAACCTGACCGAGCCGCACTGTGGCACCGACCTCGGCCTGCTCAAGACCCGTGCCGATCCCAACCCGGACGGAAGCTACTCGATCAGCGGCACCAAGATCTTCATCTCGTCGGGCGAGCACGACCTTTCGGAGAACATCATCCACCTGGTGCTGGCCAAGATCGCCGGCGCACCGGACAATGTGAAGGGCATCTCGCTGTTTGTGGTGCCCAAGTTCCTCGTCAATGAAGATGGTTCGCTGGGTGAGCGCAACGGCGTCACGTGCGGTTCGATCGAGCATAAGATGGGCATCCACGGCAATTCTACCTGCGTGCTCAACTATGACGGGGCCAAGGGTTGGCTGGTCGGCGAGCCGGAGAAGGGCCTTGCGGCCATGTTCATCATGATGAACGCGGCGCGGCTCGGCGTCGGCCTTCAGGGCCTGGCCCAGGGCGAGGTCGCCTATCAGAACGCCGTCGCCTATGCCAAGGACCGGCGCCAGGGCCGTGCGCTGAAGCCCGTGGACCGCGACCCCAATGCCAAGGCCGATAATCTCTTCGTCCATCCGGATGTCCGGCGAATGCTGCTGGAGGCGAAGGCATTCAACGAGGGCGCGCGGGCGCTGATTTTGTGGGGCGCGTTGCAGGTCGACCTGGCGCGCAAGGCGCAGACCGAGGAGGAGCGGATTGCCGCCGACGACCTGATTTCGGTGCTGACTCCGGTCATCAAGGGCTATCTCACCGATCGCGGATTCGAGACTGCGGTCAACGCACAACAGGTGTTCGGCGGCCACGGCTACATCCGCGAATGGGGCATGGAGCAGTTCGTCCGCGACGCCCGAATTGCGCAAATCTACGAAGGCACCAATGGCATCCAGGCGATGGATCTGGTTGGCCGCAAGCTCGCTCAGAATGGCGGGCGAGGGGTCCGTTCGCTGTTCGAACTGATCGGTCGGGACATCGCCGAGGCAAAGGCTGCCGGTGACCCGGCTGGCGTCGCCGAGCCTCTGGAGAAGGCGGCCGGCCATCTGCAGGCCGCTACGATGTGGCTGGCGCAGCATGGCACGGCCGATCCGAACAACGCGGGCGCCGGCGCCTATGCCTATATGCAGCTGATGGGCCTCGTCAGCCTGGGCTGGATGTGGCTTAAAATGGCCGGGGCTTCAGCCCGGCTGAAGGATCAGGCGGACGAGGATAGAGCTTTCCATGAGACCAAGATCGCGACCGCGCGCTTCTTTGCCGACCGCGAGCTGGTCATGGCCGGAGCGCTGCGCCGAAAGGTGGAAGCCGGAGCGGAAAGCCTGATGGAGCTCCCCGTCGAAGCCTTTTAGCCTGTAGCTTTGTCGGGACCCTGGGCCACGTACCAGGGCTGAAGCATAGTGACTTCGTTGCCGCTAGGCCGCTTGGTCGCCAGCCGGGCCAGGTCGAATTGTTCGCTGAACTCGACGCCGAACTTGCCGGCCTGGGCCCATCGTACCGTACCGACCACTGGGCCGACGCCGACGATGTCGATCGTCATCGTTTGGCCGGGCGAGACAGCCTGCTCGCATTCGACCAGGGCGCCCATCGCCGAGATGTTGCGCAGCCGGATTTCGGTGGTCACTCCGTTGATCCCGGCAATGGCTCGGCGCATCAGCCGATGGCGGGGCTCGCGGATGCACTGATAACCCTCGGCTTCGACGCGGCTGGCATTGGCGATCTCGCGTGCCTCTTCGCACGGCATCGGCTTGCCGAAAATGTAGCCTTGCACCTGGCTGACGCCCAGCTCGCGGATGAGGAACAGATCGTCATGCGTCTCGACGCCCTCCGCGGTCGTATCCATATCAAGGCTCTCGGCCAGCGAAACGATGGCACGGATGATCGCGCCATTGCGCTTGGTGGTAGAGGCGGCCCCGCGGACGAAGCTCTGGTCGATCTTGATCTTGTCGAACGGCGCCTTCTTCAAATAGCCGAGCGAAGAGTAGCCGGTGCCGAAATCATCGAGCGCCAGGCGAACGCCGAGCGATTTCAATCGCCCAAAGGTCACGTCGGTCGCGTCACTGTCCGCCAGGAAGACGCCTTCGGTAATTTCGAGCTCAAGGCGCGCGGGGTCGAAATCATGCTCTGCGAGCAGCGCTGCAACCGTGTCGACGATGTTGGGGTCGTTGAACTGGATCGGGGACAGGTTGACCGCGATGCGGACATGGTCAGGCCAGCTGGTGGCCTCGGCAACGGCGGTGCGCAGGACGAACTCGCCGATCTTGCCGATCATTCCGCATTCCTCGGCTAGCGGAATGAACTTGTCCGGCGAGATGGCGCCCCGCTTGGGGTGATTCCAGCGAACCAGCGATTCAAATCCGGAAATCTCCTCGCTGCCGACATTGACGATCGGCTGGAAGGCGACCCACATCTCGCCACGTTCGAGCGCCTGACGCAGGTCGTTTTCGAGCAGTTGGCGGTCAGCCGCCTCACTATGCATCGAAGCTTCGTAAAAGGAGTGCTTGCCGCGCCCGGCCGCCTTCGCGGCATAAAGCGCGAGGTCGGCGTTTCGGATCATGCTGTCCGCGCAGGCCTTACCCGGGTCGCCGATGGCGATGCCGACGGAGGCGCCGATCATCACCCGGTGGCCCTCGATGATGTAGGGCCGAGAGACATGGTCGATGAGGGTTCGCGCAAGGCTCTCCAGCAGGCCCGTCTCGACCGTGCCCGGCAGCACGGCCTTGAATTCGTCGCCGCCCAGCCGTCCGACCTGACCGTGATCGCCCATGACCGACTTCAGGCGCTCGGCCACCTGGCGGAGCAGTGCGTCGCCGATCGGATGGCCGAGCGTATCGTTGACGTTCTTGAAACGATCGAGGTCGATCAGGAACAGCGAGCAGCCCTTGCGGCGGTTGGCGGCATTGCGCAGCGCCTCGTCGAGCGTCTGGCGCATCAGCGCCCGGTTGGGGAGGCCCGTCAGCGAGTCGAAGCGCGCCAGGCGAGCCACCTCCTGCTCGGTCCGCCGCTGCTCGGTGAGGTCGGTGCCGATCCCTCGGAAACCGAGAAAGCGTCCGCGTTCATCAAACAGGGGGTTGCCGGACAGCGACCAATGAATGTCCTCGTCGCTGGCGGCGCGAACGATCACGTCGCTGAAGGGGAAGCGGGCTGAAAGATGGAAGCCAAGGGTACGCTCTTCGCGCAAGCTGTCGGACGACCCCGGATCGACCGAAAGCAAGTCGGTGAACTGGCGCCCCAACAGGTCTTCGGGCTGGCATTTGAAGTCGTCGGCCAACTGCTGCGAGACGTAAGAAAGGGTGCCGAGGTTGTTGGTCTCCCAGAACCAGCCACGGCCGCTGTTTTCGAACTCGTCGACGAACTGAAGCGCCTTGCGCGCCTGCGCTTCCAGGCAAAGCCGGGCCCGGGCGTTGGTCAGTACGGTGCGGGCGCCGGCGATGCTGTAGGCGATATTGATAATCGCGAGAAAGCCAATCCCCGCCAGCACTGCCGGCTGGCGCGACACGGCGAGCGCACCCGCAATGGCCACCAGCGCATTGATGATCGTGACGGGCGGGGACGAAATGGAAACGATTGTCGCCGCGCCAAGGCCGGCACCAAATGCCAGCGCAATGAATCCCGTGCTCGCCATCTGCTGGTCGGCGCTGATCGTCAGGCCATAGGCCATCCACAGCGCGCCGCTGAGCCCGATGTAGAGGCAGAGGGCAAGCGAGGCATTGCGCGGCGAAACCCCCAACCGATCACGATGCCACATGCCGGCGAAAGCCAGTCCGTCGAGCAGCAGCACGGCGAGGACCGGGAGGATCGGGTTGCTGGACAGTGGGTGGAATATCCCGGCGGGGTGCATCAGCAGGCAGGCCAGGCCCCACACCAAATGGGTCGCGCCGAGCAGTGCCGGCGCGAGTTCGAACATGGCGACGCGCTGCGCCGCCAGACTCTCGTCATCCGACGTGTCGGGCGCCCTCAAGTCGAACGTCAGCGCGTCCTTGACCGTCGCCCGGTCATTCATTCCCTCGCCATCGGAAACGGCGAACCGAGCCCTACGCATCCCCTAAGACACTCCCCATGAGTGTCGCGAGGTTAACTGGAAAGGATTAACGCAACGTCAAATGGACGTTGCTTTCAGCAACTTAACCTTGTTCCTCGGGAAGAAAATCCGCGACCGACAAATAGCGCTCGCCGGTGTCGTAATTGAAACCGAGAATCCGGGCATCATCACCCAATTCAGGAAGTTTCTGGGCGATGGCCGCAAGGGTCGCACCTGACGAAATGCCGACCAGCAAGCCTTCTTCGCGAGCGGCGCGGCGGGCCATTTCCTTGGCATCTTCCGGCGCCACCTGGATGACCCCATCGAGCAGCGACACGTCGAGATTCACCGGAATGAACCCCGCGCCGATTCCCTGGATCGGGTGCGGGGCGGGCTGTCCGCCCGAGATGACCGGCGACAGGGTCGGCTCGACGGCGAAGACCTTGAGCGACGGCCACGCCTGTTTCAGCACCTGCGCACAGCCGGTGATGTGACCGCCCGTGCCGACGCCGGTGACCAGCGCGTCGAACGGCTGGTCGCGGAAATCGGACAGGATTTCCTGAGCGGTCGTGCGGACATGGACGTCGACATTGGCAGGGTTGTCGAATTGCTGCGGCATCCAGGAACCGGGCGTTGCGTGAATAATCTCCTGGGCGCGGGCGATGGCGCCTTTCATGCCCTTCTCGCGCGGCGTGAGGTCGAATTCCGCGCCATAGGCGAGCATCAGCCGCCGGCGTTCGACCGACATGCTGTCGGGCATGACCAGGATCAGCCGATAGCCCTTGACCGCCGCAACCATCGCCAGGCCGATGCCGGTGTTTCCGCTGGTCGGCTCCACGATCACGCCGCCAAGCTTGAGCTTACCGCTGGCTTCCGCATCCTCGACCATCGACAGGGCGATGCGGTCTTTGATCGAGGCGGCGGGATTCGACCGCTCCGATTTGACCCAGACCTCGGCACCTGTCCCGAACAGGCGATTGATCCGGATGTGCGGCGTGTTGCCGATCGTCTCGAGGATATTGGCGGCCTTCATTCGGGGATCTCCTTGGGATGAAGCAACATCGGAGGCGTAACGACAGGTTGCAAGTGGTCAGGCGCCGCCGGCGATGACGGCATCCTGGGGTGGCGGCTCGTCGGCCAGTTCAAAGGTCCGGGCGCGGCGAAGCTCGGGAAACAGCAGGGCCCAGAACAGGGTCACGCCGACCGCCGCAATGCCGCCGGCTGTGGTCGCGGCAATCGGCCCGAGCAGGGCGGCGGTAAACCCGCTGCGAGTCTCGCCAAGCTCGTTCGACGCCGAAATCGCCAGCGTCGACGCAGCAGCCACCCGGCCCCGCATCTCGTCCGGTGTATGGAGCTGGATCAGCGACTGGCGGATATAGACCGAGAACATGTCGGTGGCGCCGAGCAGCGTCAGCATCGCCAGAGACAGGAAATACCAGCGGGACAGGCCGAAGATGGCGGTGGCCGCTCCGAACACAACGACCGCGGTCAGCATCTTCACGCCGACGTCGGTCTTTAGCGGCCGGACCGAGAAGAAGATGGCGGTCAGGGTAGCGCCTGCGGCCGGCGCCGCGCGCAGGGGCCCAAGCCCATCCGCCCCGACGTGCAAAATATCGCGGGCATAGAGCGGCAGCATGGCGGTGGCGCCGCCCAGCAGCACCGCGAACAGATCGAGCGTGATCGCTCCGAGAACGAGCCGGTTGCGTCGGACATAGGCCAGCCCGTCGATCATCTGCCGCCACGGACTGCCTCGCTTGAGCGGAGTCCGAGGGATGGGGCCGATGGTGAACAGGCAGATGGCGGAGAAAGCGAACAGTGCCGCGCTCAGCCCATAGGGGAGATGCGGGGTCACATCGTACAGGATGCCGCCCAGGGCAGGACCGACGATCGCACCCGTCTGCCACGCGGTTGAGCTGAGGGCGATCGCATTGGGCAGGATCTTGCGCGGCACGAGGTTGGGGGCCATGGCCCCGAGGGCCGGGCCGGCGAAGGCGCGCGCGACGCCGAGCAGCGCGGCCACGCCGAACAGGATCGACAGGCTGATGAACCCGCCCCAGGTCGAGGCGAACAGGATCAGGGCGCAGAGCAGTTCCAGCAGGATCACCGCGCGGGCGATATGGCGCCGGTCCAGGCGGTCGGCCGTCCAGCCGCTAATGGGGGTCAGCACGAACAGCGGCACGAACTGGACCAGGCCGATCAACCCAAGCTGGAAGGCCGCCTCGCGGATGCCCATGGTCTCGCGGGCGATGTCGTAAACCTGCCAGCCGATGACGATGACCATCGCCATCTGGGCGATGGTGGTGGTCAGCCGAGCCAGCCAGAAGGAGCGGAAATCGGGGATTCGCAGCGGTTCGGGAAGGAGCGCCATCACGCTGGCGGTAGACGCGCCGGCGGAATCGCGCAACGCGCCAGCCGGAGTTGTCCGGAAAACTACACCCGCATGTAGTCGGGACGCGTACCGGAATCCCGCCAGTAATCCTGCAGGCCGATGCGGCGCACAAGCGCCGCGAAGCGATTGTCTGTCCAAAGGCCCTGCATCGGCGGCTGGAACAAGGGGCTGGTTTGCCGGTCCTGGTCTCCGGCTGAAGGCGAGAGCGCGGCCCAGCTGCCCTCGCCGAAGTAATAGCCGCCCAGCAAGTCGAACGATGTCGCGGCATCGCCCATCGCCGCGCAGGCTTGGGCCACAGCCAGCGCCCGTCCCGGATCGGTTTTCAGAAAGGACAGATTGGCGGCAATTCCTTCCTTCCGACTGATTTGGCCGGTCAGGGTCTTGGCGGTCGCGCTGGCGGCTTCGATCACGTCCGGCGGGACGTCGAATGGGCGCTCTTCGGCATTGCCAAGAATCGAAAGCGCTTCGGAAGCGCGACCGCTATAAAGCAGATAGACGATGCGGGTGCGCCACACCTGGCGCTGCTTGGGCCAGCGCTCTGCAGCCGCATTGATGGCCTCGTCGGCGGCTTGAAGGTCGCCCGCCGACCAGAGATTGAGGATGGCCTTACGCTCCGCTCCCGGCAGCAGGAATTTCTTCCGGTCGAGACGGTTGGACAGTTCCGTCGCCTCCCGCCACCGGCCGACGCTGCCCAATATGTCTGAAAGAACGAACAGCAGGATCGGGAATTTCGAATTCCTGGAAAGGGCCCGGCGAGCTTCTCGTTCCGCGTCCAGCCAGTGACGATAGACCGGAGACATAAGCTGAAGCGCCGCCAGCGCCCGCGGTTCGCTGGGATCGAGCTGCAGAGCAGTTTCGGCGGCGGCCCGGCCTCTGGCCTCAAGCCCCAGCCTGTCAGCGACCGGTCGACTTCGCCGGCGAATGGCATAGGCGAACGCCAGCGCGCCCCACGCGACTTCCGATTGGGGCGCCAGGCCGGTGGCGTCTGTCAGCAGAGCAACGGCCTGGGCGGTCGACCCTTCATCCTCCGGGTCGAGCGCGTCGTTGGCCTGCAGCGCGTCCATGCCTTTCTGGAGCAGCAATGCGGCCTCCGGTGACATTGACGGCTGGCGGTCGCGCCAGAGGGCAAAGCCGCCAGCGCCCAGAATCGCCGCCGCCCCTCCGGCCAGCAGCAGCTTGCGGCGGTTGGGGCCGGTTGACCGGCCCGAAGCCGAGATTGGCCGGTCCTGGCCGGTTAAAGCCGCAATGCTGCCGGCGACCGTCCTCCAGCCCGGAGTGTCGCAATCGCCGCCCCAGCGCCTGAGGTCGGCACACTGGATTTGGTCGAACGGCATGGGAAGGCGGGCGTCATCAAGCCGCAGCTGGACCAGTCGTCCCGTTTCGCGGGCACGGTTAGCCTCGGAACGCACCCATTGCGAGGCGGCAGCCTCCGCCGACCAAAGCACGAGCACCGCTGCCGCGGCATCCAGCTGCTCGGCAATCACATCAGTATAGGCGCGATGCGCTGGGAGACTTTCATCGTACCAGACGGAATAACCGGCGGATCGAAGGCAATCGGCGATGCGCATCGCATCGTCGACACTGGGCCTTGCATAAGACAGGAAGACGTCGGCCATGCACACCCTCCGGCAACGCTATTAGCGCCTGCAAGGCCGCATGACGAGATTCGCGCCGCACGGACGCCGATTGTGGCTTGTGTTCCTGCTTCGTTCCGGTAGCTTGCGCGGGCGATGGCGAAGCTCAAGACCCGATATATCTGCCAAGCCTGCGGGTCGGAGCATCACCGCTGGCAGGGGCAGTGCCCCGACTGCGCGGAATGGAACACGCTGATCCAGGAGTCGGCGGCGCCTACGGTCTTTTCCGCCCGGCATGACCTCAGCAGCGGCGGTCGGGCGGTTGAGCTTGTTGGATTGGACGCGGTGGTCGCGCTTCCCGACCGGATGCGGACGGGCATCGAGGAATTCGACCGGGCGATCGGCGGCGGGATCGTGCCAGGCTCGGCGATGCTGCTGGGTGGCGACCCTGGGATCGGCAAGTCGACGCTGTTGCTGCAGGTGGCTGCGAAGGTGACCGCTTCGGGGCGGGAGGTGGTTTATGTTTCCGGCGAGGAAGCCGCGGACCAAGTAAGGCTGCGGGCGATCCGCCTGAAGCTTGGCGGCGCGCCGGTGCGGCTGGCCGCGGCGACCTCGGTCCGCGATATCCTGACGACCGTCACCCAGGGCCAGCCGCCCGCGATGCTGGTGATCGATTCGATCCAGACCATGCACAGCGATCTGATCGAGGGCGCCCCGGGCACGGTCAGCCAGGTCCGCGCCTCGGCGCAGGAACTGGTCCGCTTCGCCAAGGAGCGCGGCACCGCGCTCGTTCTGGTCGGCCATGTCACCAAGGACGGCAGCATCGCCGGCCCGCGGGTGCTCGAACATATGGTCGACACGGTGCTCGGCTTCGAAGGCGAGCGCAGCCACCAGTATCGCATCCTCCGCGCGGCCAAGAACCGCTTCGGCGGGACCGACGAGATCGGAGTGTTCGCGATGGAGGGCGGCGGGCTGATCGAGGTGCCCAACCCCTCGGCCCTGTTCCTGACCCAGCGCGGCGAGCCGGTCAGCGGGACGAGCGTCTTCCCGGCGCTGGAGGGGACGCGGCCGGTGCTGGTCGAGATCCAGGCGCTGGTCGTCCGTCTGGCGAGCGGCGCGACTCCGCGCAGGTCGGCGGTCGGCTGGGACAGCGGTAGGCTGGCGATGATCCTGGCGGTGCTGGAAGCGCGCTGCGGAATCAACTTTGCCACGGCGGAAGTCTATCTCAACGTCGCCGGCGGCTATCGGCTGAGCGATCCGGCGGCGGACCTGGCGGTCGCGGCGGCTTTAGTGTCGGCGCTGAGCGAACGGCCGGTGCCGCAGGAAGCGGTGGTGATGGGCGAGATCGCGCTGTCGGGCGAAGTGCGACCGGTGGCGCATGCGGGGCTGCGGCTCAAGGAATCGGCAAAGCTAGGCTTTGATCGCGGCTGGGCGCCGGCGGGAACCGAGGGGCCAGGCGGCATCTCCTTGACCCGCTTCGACCGCCTGCGCGAGTTGGTAGATCAAATTGTCGGGCGGTGAATGTCCGCAATGGGTGGCAAGCGGACATTCGGTCATGAATTTGCTGTCCTACTCGCGTTCAAACGCCCATAAGCTGGACGGTGGCGGGCTGGCCTCTTGTTCTATCCCCAAATTCCGATCTTCCGAGCCTCGCACGCGGGCGGGCGCCCGATCGCGCGCCTGATGAGTGTGAACTTTGTGAACATTCGGCGAGTCTGAGGTCTGGCGCTCGCCAATCGCCTCCGCTAGCCGGAGCCGCTATGACCGCGCTCGACATCTTCGTCATCCTGTTGCTGGGCGGCGCCGCGCTGATCGGTTTTGTGCGCGGATTCACCCATGAGGTGCTGTCGCTGTTGGCCTGGATTGTCGGCATCGCTGCGCTCAAGCTGTTTCATACGCCCCTTCAGACCAGGCTGGTCGATGCGGTCGGGACCGACGCCGGAGCGAGCGTCGTGGCGTTCGCGCTGCTGTTCCTGCCGGCCTATATCGGGGTGAAGCTGTTCGCCCGGGCGGTCGGCGGCAAGGCGCGGCGCTCGGTGCTCGGGCCGGTCGACCGGCTGCTGGGTGGCGGGTTCGGCATGCTCAAGGGGCTGATCGGCGCCACCCTGTTCTTCCTGCTCGCCAACCTCGCGACTGACATGATCTATGGCGGCGAGGCCGATCGGCCCGAGTGGATGACGGATAGCCGAACCTATCCACTGCTCAATGCCACCGGTCGCGCCGTGGTCGACTGGGTCGAAACGAGGCGAAACACGGGAGAAGAGGCGTGATCCGCCTGCACGACACCATGCAGCGGGAGAAGCGGCCGTTCGTGCCGCTCAATCCGCAGCGGATCACCATGTATGTGTGCGGTCCGACCGTTTACGGCCGCGCCCATATCGGCAACGCGCGTCCGGCGGTGGTGTTCGATACGCTCGCCCGCCTGATCCGGCACGAGTTCGGCGAGACCAGCCTGGTCTATGCCCGCAACGTCACCGACGTCGACGACAAGATCATCAAGGCCGCGCAGGATGAGGGCGTCGATCCGTCGGTAATCACCGAACGCTGCGAGCGCTTCTACCTCGAGGACATGGGCGCGCTGGGCGTGTGGCCGCCCGACATCGCGCCTCATGCGACGCAGGAGATCCCTGCGATGGTGGCGATGATCGAAGAGCTGATCGCCAAGGGCTTTGCCTATGAGGCGGAAGGCCATGTGCTGTTCCATGTGCCGAGCGACGAGGATTATGGGGCCCTGTCGCGCCGCGACCGTGAGGCGATGCTGGCCGGAGCGCGGGTCGAGGTCGCCCCCTACAAGCGCGACCCAGCCGACTTCGTGATGTGGAAGCCGAGCGAGGAGGGTGTGGTCGGTTGGGACAGCCCCTGGGGCCGCGGCCGCCCCGGCTGGCATATCGAATGCTCGGCGATGATTCGCGCCCACCTCGGCGAGACGATCGACATCCATGGCGGCGGGCTCGACCTCATTTTCCCGCATCACGAGAATGAAGTCGCCCAAAGCCGGAGCGCCCATCACGACATGCCCCTGGCCCGCTTCTGGGTGCACAACGGCTTTGTCGACATGGGGGCGGAGAAGATGTCGAAGAGCCTCGGCAACATCGTTACCGTCGACCAGCTGCTGGAGGCCGGCCATCGCGGCGAAGTGCTGCGATTGGCGCTGCTGTCGGCGCATTATCGCCAGCCGCTGCCATGGACCGAGGCGCTAATTGCGCAGAGCAAGGCGACGCTCGACCGGCTCTATCGCGCAGCGGGCGATGCGGCAGCCGACGAGGTGGACGAGGGCGTGATCGACGCGCTTGAGGACGACCTCAACACGCCGCTGGCGCTGTCCCGCCTGACCGCGATCGAGGATGCGGCATCGCTCAAGGCGTCGGCGCAGCTGCTGGGCCTGCTGACCATGACCGTCGACGAGTGGTTTCGTGGTGATGGCGATTCAAGCGGCATCGAGGCGCGCATTGCGGCGAGGGCTGACGCCAAGCAGCGTCGCGACTTCGCCGAGGCCGACCGGATCCGCGAGGAGCTGAAGTCAGAGGGCGTGCTGCTTGAGGATGGGCCCTCCGGCACTACATGGCGAAGGGCGTGAAGGAGCCGCCCTACACCCGCGAAATCCTGCGCCTGGCGGCGTCAATCCCCTATCTCGAGCCATTCGAGGAACTTGAAGGCGCGACCGAAGGCCGGTCGAAGACATGCGGCAGCAGGATGCGAATTGCCGTCGAGCTCGACTGGGCCGACCGGATCGTTCGCCTGCGGCAGGCGGTGGAAGCGTGCGCCTATGGGCAGGCCGCCGCGGCGCTGATGGGCGGGCACGCCATGGGCCGGAACACCGAGGAGGTCGCCGCGACCCTGGCCGAGCTTGAATCATGGCTCGCCGGGGAGGGCAAAGTGCCGTCGGAATGGGCGGGGTTTCAGGTGCTGGAGCCGGCGCTGAGCCGGAAGGGACGTCATGGCGCGATCCTGCTGCCCTTCCGGACGCTCCTCACCGCGATCGAGAACGCCAGATGACCGCCGAAGCCCAGATGGTCGCGACGACCAGCGCAATGCTCGAAAGCGGTGCGGTCATGCTGGGGACGGCGCTGGTCTTCGTCATCCTGTTCCGCAAGCTGAAGCTGGGTGCGACGCTCGGCTATATTGTCGGCGGGGCGCTGATCGGACCGCACCTCTTGGGGCTGGTCGAAGACCCCGAGGATCTGGCCAGCATTTCCGAACTTGGCATCGCACTGCTGCTGTTCATCATCGGGCTGGAGCTAAAGCCACAGCGGCTGTGGCGGCTGCGGCGCGACATTTTCGGCCTTGGCCTGGCGCAGGTCGTGCTGTGTGGGTTGGCGCTCAGCCTGTTCATCCACCTGGTGCTGGGCGTGAGCCCGGAAGCGTCGCTCGCGATCGGCCTGCCGCTCGGCCTGTCGTCGACCGCGCAGGTGCTGCCGATGCTGCGCGGCGACAATGAGCTCAATACGCCGCAGGGCGAGCGGGCTTTTTCGATCCTGCTGTTCCAGGATCTGGCGATCGTGCCGATGATCACCATCATCGCCGCCATGTCGCGGGTTCCGCCCGATCCAAGCGATCCCAGCGGCTGGACACTGGCGCTCTATACGGTTCTGGCGGTTGTCGGTCTTGTGCTCGCCGGCCGATGGATATTGAGCCCCATGTTCCGGCTGATCGGCCGGCTCGGCGAGAGGGAATTGTTTGTCGTCGCCGGCCTGTTCGCAGTGATTGCGTCGGCCGCGCTGATGCATTCGCTCGGCCTGTCGGTGGCGCTCGGAGCGTTCGTCGCGGGCGTGATGCTGGCAGATTCGCCGTATCGGCATGAGCTGGAGAGCGACGTCGAGCCGTTCCGCTCGATCCTGCTCGGTCTGTTCTTCCTTGCGGTGGGCATGCTGCTGGACCTTGGAGTCATCGCGGCGCGACCGATGTTCGTGGTCGGGATCGCGCTGGCGGTGATCGTCATCAAGGGATTGATCATTGCCGTCTTGGCGCGCGGTTTCGGCAACAGCTGGCCGCGCAGCGTAAGACTTGGACTGCTGCTCAGCCAGGCCGGCGAATTTGGCTTCGTATTGTTTGCCCAGGCAGAGACGGCGAGGTTGA
This sequence comes from Sphingomicrobium sp., assembly GCA_035711585.1. Lineage (GTDB taxonomy): Bacteria > Pseudomonadota > Alphaproteobacteria > Sphingomonadales > Sphingomonadaceae > Sphingomicrobium. The sequence continues at coordinate 22,853 of DASTCB010000028.1, read as the reverse complement.
TCTTGCCCGAAGCGGCTTCCCTATTCGGCGCTATTGTGACTCTGTCCATGGCTGCAACGCCATTCCTGATGCGGCTGACCGACTGGCTCGAACGCCGCGAGGTAGGCGCAGTTGGTCTCGAGGGCCCAGAGAAGTCACCGGAAACCAGTGTGATCGTGGTTGGATATGGCCGCTTCGGCCAGACCGCGGCGCAGATGCTGATGGCCAAGGGGATTGGTGTTACATTGGTCGACGACGAGGCGGAAATGATCGAGGTCGCCGGCAGCTTCGGGACCAAGGTCTATTATGGCGACGGGATGCGTATTGACCTGCTGCGGCTGGCAGGCGCCGAGACCGCCAAGGCGATTCTGTTCTGTCAGGACAATCGCGACGGTGGTTTGACCCGCGAAGCGGTCAGCCGCGTGCTCGAGTCATTCCCGCAGGCAGCGGTGCTGGTTCGGGCCTTCGACCGGGTGCACCTGATGAAGTTCGACGGGCTGGATATCGCCTTTGCGCAACGCGAGATGTTCGAAAGCGCAGTCAAAATGGGTCGCGCGGCTTTGGAGGTGGTCGGCTTCGATCCAGAGGAAATCGATCGGGTCGATCTCGAATATCGGCTGCGAGATTGCGAGCGGCTCGAGCTGCAGACGGAGACTGGCGATCTGAGGGCGGGGCTCGACCGTTCATTCGGGCCGGAGCGCGCGCTTCCGCAGGACGACGTCAGTCCGCCCGGCTGAGAAATTCGACCAGCCGGCGGCGGTCGACGGAAGGCTCAAGGAACGCACGGCCGATGCCACGTGCGAGCACCAGCGCAGTCCCGCCAGCCCGGTTTTTCTTGTCCCGCTCCATCCATTTCCCGAGGCTCCCGCCGCGACCCGAAAGGCCGATCTCGCCCAGATGGGTGGGCAATCCACAAGCCGAGAAGTGAGCGGCAATCCGATCCGCATCGGACGTTGGGCAGATGCCGACCGCGGCCGAATAGCGAAAGGCAAGCACCAGCCCCAATGCCACCGCTTCGCCGTGCAAAATGGTGCCGATCCCGGCTTCCGCTTCGATCGCGTGGCCGAAGCTATGGCCGAGGTTGAGCAAGGCCCGCTTGCCGGCGCGGTCCTCGACGTCGCCAGCAACGATGCGGGCCTTGGACCGGATGGAAGTCTCGAGTGCCTGCCGCCGCAAATCGGGATGGCCGGCCAGGACGCCACGTCCATTGGCTTCGCACCAGGCGAAGAAGGCTGGATCGTCGACCAGCCCATATTTGACCACTTCGGCATAGCCAGCGCGGAGCTGCCTTGAATCCAGCGTATCGAGAAAAGTCGGATCCACCATGACGAGCGCCGGCTGATGAAAGGTTCCAATCAGATTCTTCTCGCCAAAGGCGTCGATCGCGGTCTTTCCGCCGACTGCGCTGTCCGCTTGGGCAAGCAGCGTGGTCGGCACGTGGATGACGGGACAGCCACGTTTGAACAGTGCAGCCGCCAGCCCTGCGACGTCGCCGACACTGCCACCGCCCAGCGCGACGATGGGAGTATCGCGGCCTGCATTGCGGGAGGCCAGTTCCTGCAACAGCAGATGGAGCTCGTGCCATTGCTTGGCTGACTCGCCTTCCGCAACCAGGATCGGGTCGGCGCCAAGCGCTTCAGCCAGCGCTGCCCCATGCAAGGCAAAGACGCGGGTCTCGCTGACCATGACCGGCGCGCCCGAACCAATATCCCGAATTCGATCGAGACCGGCCCCGATGGGGCCGACGATCACATCGTAACCATGCGACGGGACGTCGACCCTGATTGTGGTCATGCCGCCAGGCGCTCGCGAAGGGCGGCAAGGATGGTCTCGACCACGTCGCTATGGGCACCGGTACCGCTGCGAATGTGGATCTGTGCCTCAGCGTAAAGCGGCTCTCGCTCCTCGGACAGGCGCGCGAGCGTTTCGGCTCGATCGCCGCGGCGAAGCAGCGGCCTCGTATCGCGCCTCCCGGTCCGCTCAGCCAGGACGTCGACCGGAGCATCGAGCCAGATGGTGATCGCGTGGCGATTGAGAAGCTGCCGCGTGCGGGCATCGACAAAGGCCCCGCCGCCGGTAGCAATGACCCGAACCGTTCCGTCCATCAGCCGCGCGACGAGACGGCGTTCACCATCGCGAAAATCATGCTCGCCATAGCGTTCGAACAAATCGGCCGCCGTCGTGCCCGCCGCCTCCTCTATCTCGCTGTCGCTGTCGACAAACGGCAAGCCAAGCCGCTTGGCCAATCGGCGGCCCACCGTCGACTTGCCGGCACCCATCAGGCCCACCAGCACGATCGGCCGGTCGAGGAGGTCCGTCAGCTTTTCCACTTTGTCGCAGTTTCCATTTGGGCGGGGCTATACAGAGAGGCTCAAGGTCGGGCAAAAGCCTTTATCCCTTATCGGAATCAACGGAGCCAACATGCCGCGAGGCCTGATTTTCCTGCTGATTGTCATTCTCCTGCTGGTTGGCGGGCTTGTGCTGCTGTCGCGTAGCGCGGAGGAAGTGCCGCTCCAGACCATCGAGGCCAACGTCACTGCCAATGCAGCCGCGAACTAAGCAGTTTCTCATCGGTGGTGCCGCGCTCGCACTGATTGCGGCGCTGCCCGCGATTGCCCAGGATCGACCCGAATCGATCCTGCCGCCTGGGTTTGGCGAGCCGACGACACCATCTCCAGAACCCGATCGCGAAGAAGCTCCGCCGACCGGCAGCCCGCCGGCTCAGACCGTCCCCGCGGAAGGCGGCGGAGTCGAGATGATCGACGTTCTCTCGGCGCTCGAGGAAATTACGCAACCGGAACCGGTGCCGCAGGTCGAATATCCGGCAAGGGCACGGCGCGATCCGCGATTTGCAGGGACCCTCGATCCCGAAGCGGTCGGGCTGGGCTCGCGCCCCTGGGGCGCGGCCAGCGGCAAGGCCCTGGAGATTTTGATGCGGCGAATGGATACGCCGCTTGCATCGCGTTGGGCTCATATCGGCCTTCGCAATGCCCTGCTGGCAAAGGCGGCAAGCCCGCTCGACGTTCATCCAGCGGATTGGGCTGCCGAGCGCGCTTGGTTGCTGCTGCGAATGGGGGAGGCGGATGGCGCGCGGTTGCTTATCGCCAGCATGGACAGCGACCGCTTCACGCCGAAGATGCGCCAGGTTGCACTGCAGTCGGCATTGGCCAGCAGCGATCCCTCGGCGATGTGCCCGATCGAGCCCGGCCTGTCGAAGGTGGAGCCGCGGGTGTCCGCACTGGTCACTGCGATTTGCGCCTCGCTGTCAGGCGAATCCGAGCGGGCCGCGGCCGATATCGAGGCCGCTCGACGTCGCGGCCGGGTCAGTCAAATCGACATCGCCCTGGCCGACAAGGTAGTTGGTGCCGGCGCGGAAACGTCCCGGGCGGTAACCATCGAATGGGAGCCCGTCGAGGAACTGAATAGCTGGCGCTACGGCCTTGCGACAGCGACGGCGATGATGCCGCCCGAGCGGCTGGTCAATTCGTCCAGCCCGCAAACACGGGCATGGCTGGCCCGGGCGCCAATGTTCCCGGTAAACCAGCGGCTGCCGATGGCCCGGACCGCCGCGGCACTGGGGGTTTTTTCCAGCCAGGCGCTGACCGACCTCTACGGCGCGATTTTCGACGCGACCGAGCCTGACGCGCTTGGGGAAACCGAGGCATGGCAGTTGCGGCTCGCCTATATCGGTCGTGATGTCGATGCGCGCATGTCGGCGATGCGCACAATCTGGGGCAACGCGGATTCGCCGTTGGACCGGGTGGCCGCGCAGGTTCTCCTGTCACGGGCTGCCCGACACGTCGCGCCCAATCCTCGCCTGCAATCCGATGCGCCGGACATGGTCGCCTCGTTGCTCGCCGGCGGGTTTGACCGGGAGGCGGCCCGCTGGGCGCGGGTTTTGGATGATATGGATGATGAGCCGGGCGACCGGGTCTGGGCAATGCTGGCCTTGGGAGCACCCGATGCTTCATCCCTTGGAGTTGATGTTGGCCGGATCGAAGCGTTCGCTGATCGCGACCAGAGCGAGGGCAAGCAGCGAACCGCCTTGTTGGTCGCCGGGCTGGCCGGCCTGGGCCGCATCGATGCAGAAGCCGCTGGCCAGTTGAACCGCGACTATCGCCTTGGCCTGGGAGGCGAGACGGGCTGGACCCGAATGATTGACGGAGCGATGCGCAGGCGACAGTCGGGTACTGCAATCCTGCTGACGGCCGGAGCGCTGCAGGGCCGGCGGTTCGAGGATGTCCGCGCAATTTATCTGTTCCACGCGACCAATGCCCTCCGCCGGACGGGACAGGAATATCTCGCCCGAATGATTGCCGCCGAGGCACTCGCCCGGACGTGACGCCTGGCGACAAGGCCCTCGTCGATCGATTCTGCGACATGATGGCCGCGGAGATGGGCGCTTCGCGAAATACGCTGCTTGCCTATCGTCGCGATCTCGAAGCTGCAGTCGAAGCGATCGGATCGCTGGAGTCGGCGGGAACGGATGAATTGTCGCGGCTGGGGGAGGCATGGTCGACGCTGGCGCCCTCCACGGTCGCGCGCAGGGCCGCCGCGCTGCGCCGCTTCTTCGGCTTCCTGCTCGACGACGGACTAAGGCCGGACGACCCTTCTTCGGCGCTTCCCAAGCCAAGGTTGCAACGCCCCCTCCCCAAGATTCTCGATGCGGGCGAGGTCGAGGCCATGTTCACCTTGGTCGAGGAAAGGGCCGCCAGCGGGGAGCCGCTGGCGCTGCGCAACCTGGCGCTGCTGGAATTGCTCTACGGATCGGGTTTGCGCGCAACCGAGCTGGTATCCCTGCCGCGCCGGGCGATCCGCGCGAGCCAGCCGTTCCTGGTGCTGCGCGGCAAAGGCGACAAGGAACGCCTCGTTCCGGTCTCCGAGCGCGCGGCGGAAGCGGTCCAGAAATGGCTGCCGCATGTGCCGGGAGCCAGCCCTTGGCTCTTTCCCAGCGGAAAATCGCATTTGAGCAGAGTGCGCTTGTTCCAGCTGGTGCGCGGGATGGCCGCGCTGGCCGGAATCGCTCCGGACCGAGTGAGCCCGCATGTCCTCCGCCATGCCTTTGCAACCCATTTGCTGGCAGGCGGGGCGGACCTTCGCGTTCTCCAGTCGCTTCTTGGCCATGCCGACATCGCGACCACCCAAATCTATACCCATGTTGACGCGGCACGGCTGGTCGAGCTGGTCAACAGCCGTCATCCGCTGGCAACCGACCATCGTTGACGGGAACGGCGCCGCCGCTTACGCCGCGCCGCGATGCAGACCTATCTCGAATTCGAAAAGCCGATCGCCGCGCTCGATCAGCGGATCAGCGAGCTCCGCGAGACCGCGACGGCGGGCGACATCGACATCGAGCCAGAGGTTGCGAAGCTGGAGTCCAAGTCGGCCAAGCTCCTCAAGGAAACCTATGCCAAGCTGACGCCGTGGCAAAAGACGCAGGTCGCACGCCATCCGGAGCGGCCGCATTTCAAGCACTATGTCGCTGGCATCACCGATGACTTCATGCCGCTGGCCGGCGACCGCGCTTTTGCCGACGATCCGGCGATCATCGGCGGCCTGGCCCGGATTGACGGCCACAAAGTCATGCTGATCGGCCACGAGAAGGGCGACGATACGGCCAGCCGCCTCAAGCATAATTTCGGAATGGCCAAGCCGGAGGGCTATCGAAAGGCGATCCGCCTGATGCAGTTGGCCGACCGCTTCGACCTTCCGGTCGTGACCTTGGTCGATACGTCAGGCGCCTTTCCCGGGGTCCAGGCGGAGGAGCGCGGCCAGGCGGAGGCCATCGCCCGCTCAACTGAGCAATGCCTGGCGCTGGGAGTGCCAATGATCGCCGCGGTCGTCGGCGAAGGGGGCTCCGGCGGCGCCGTCGCGATTGCCGCGGCCAACCGCGTGCTGATGTTCGAGCATGCGGTCTATTCGGTCATCTCGCCCGAGGGCTGCGCGTCGATCCTGTGGCGGACTGCCGACAAGGCAGCGGACGCTGCCGAAGCAATGCGGGTGACGGCCAGCGATCTCCAGTCGCTCGGTGTGGTCGATCGCGTTGTGCCGGAGCCGCTTGGCGGTGCCCATCGCTCGCCCACCGACGCGATCGGCAATCTCAAAGCCGCACTTCTGGAAGAACTGGATGGGTTGGCCCGGCTGGACCGCGCCAAATTGCTCGAGCAGCGCCGGGCCAAGTTCCTGGCGATCGGTTAGGGTCTGGGCTCACCCCAACGAGAGCCGTGACATGGCTCCTGACGGATGCTTCGCCCTCGCTGGTAGCGGGACCAGGCCCTCGGTCGCTTCGGAACCATGTCCTCGGGATTTCCGTTCATCGGACGGAAATCCGGGATTGGCGATGGAGTTGTCATGCGTACCACGCTCGCACTGCTTGCCGCGGCCGCGACGATCATCACGCCCGCGCTGGCGCAGCAACGGCAGCCGCAGCAGCGGCTGACCTATCTCAACCCCCGGGACATCCAGGAAGCCGCTCGGCAGCATCCTGAGGTGGTTGAGGAGTTCGGGGGAGCCGAGACGGGGCCGCGCGCGGCCTATGTCGAATCCGTTGGAAGGCGGGTCGCCGCCTTTTCGGGGACCGCCAACGCAGGCCAGGTCTATCGCTTCACCACGCTGAACAGCGCCGTCGAGAACGCCTTCGCAGTGCCAGGCGGCTACGTCTACATCACACGTCAGCTGATGGGCATCATGAACGATGAGGCGGAGCTTGCATTCGTCGTCGGGCACGAAACCGGCCATATCGCGGCCAACCACCATCAGCGCCGCAGATCGGCTCAGCAAAGCAATGCGATCTGGGGAGTGCTGGGCGCAATTCTTGGAGCAGCGGTCGGCAATAACGCATTCGGCGGACTAATTTCCCAGGGCGCGCAACAATTTTCAAAGATGCGGCTGCTGAGCTTCAGCCGGGACCAGGAATATCAGGCTGACGTGCTGGGCATCCGTTTCATCACGGCCGCCGGATATGACCCCAATGGCGGAGCAACGATGCTTGCGCAGCTGACTCGAACGTCGGCACTGGAGTCGCGGATCCAGGGCGACCGCAACCGGTCGACGCCGGAGTGGGCCAGCACCCATCCGCTCAGCCAGAACCGGATGGCGCAGGCGAGCCAGATATCCCGCCAGACGGGCAGGGCTGGGCAGGGCTTGCGCAACCGCGACGCGTTCCTCGCCCAGGTCGAAGGAATGACGGTCGACGATGACCCGGCTCAGGGCGTGATCGAAGGGCGCAGCTTCAGCCATCCCGACCTTCGGCTGCAATTCTTCGTCCCGACCGGCTATCTGATGCAGAATGGGACCAGCGCGGTGACCATCCAGGGCTCCGGCGGACAGGCACAGTTTTCCGGTGGCCGTTATGCCGGAAGCATCGACAATTACATTGGCCAGGTGCTTCAGCGGCTGACCGGCGGCCGGGTGCCGCTCGCGCTTGGGCAGACTCGGCGGACGATGGTGAACGGCACCCCGGCGACCTTCGTGACGGGCAGGGCAAACACCTCCTCCGGGGCGGTGGACGTCAGCGTCTTCGCCTATCAGTGGGACCCCAGCACCATCTATCATTTCGTCATGCTGACCCAGGCTGGACAGGGCATCGGCCCGTTCGCACCCATGGTCGATTCACTAAGGCGGATCACCGCCGCCGAGGCGGCTGCCATCAGGCCCAGGGTGATTGACGTGGTTACGGTGCGGCAGGGGGATTCGATCCAGTCGCTGGCGAGCCGGATGGCCTACCGCGATTTTCAGATGGACCGATTTCTCGCGTTGAACGGACTGGCGCCCAACAGCCGGCTGGTGCCGGGGCAAAAGGTCAAGCTTGTGGTCTACGGCGCGCGTAGGAGCTAGGGACTTGGCCTAGTTCATTGCGTCCGCCACCTCATTGTCGAGCTTGCCCCACATGCCGTTGGCGCCGCCGCCGAGCGCCGACAACCCGCCCATGATGGCGATGATGATCAGCGAGGCGATCAGCCCATATTCTATAACGGTCGCGCCACGCTTGTCCGAGCGCAGGCGACGCAGCGTCCGGATAGCGAGCACGCCACCCTCCTCTGGTCCTGGTCCACGACGCCCATTTACCGGAGAGTTGCTTAAGAATTGATTGGCGGAACGAGGTTAACTCCCCGATTGCCGAATTTAGGTTTCGGACCCCCGCTCCAGGCGAGGAAGTGGAGAATTTCGACCTGTTCCTCGGTCCGGCCATTATGGCCGAGCCGTGCAAATTCTTCCCCAGCGCGCAATAATTCGCTGCGGGACATGGGCGCCGGGCGCTGGGAGAGCACAGACGTGGCTCCCATCCGGCGCAAGTCCCGTACCAGATCCATGACGCTCGAATAGCGAAGTGATACGCGGTCAAGGTCGATGACGGGCATGGCGAACCCGGCGGCCGCCAGCAGTTGCGCAAGGGTCGGCGCTTCGATCCGCGGGTGGGTCCTTGCGGCCACTTGACCTTCGGCCCGACCGGCCTCGATCAGGCAGGCGCGAAGGGCTGGCAGGCTGTCGCCGCCGGCGATGGCACCGATCAGCGGTGAGTCTGGCCGAAGCGCTCGGCGCAGCGATTGCAGACCGAGCGGAAGATCGTTGACGGTATCCAGCGTGCCGATTGCGATGCACAAGTCATAGTCGCCATCGCCAAAGTCGAACCGATCCTCCTCCACCTGTACGCCACCAGCGCTTGATGCGAACAGGGAGCCGGGATCCCTGGCATCGACCTCTCGCGCGATTTCCTTCAGCCTGGCCGGCCATTCGGGCGAAGGGCTGCCGACCAGCAGCGCCCGCTCGAACGGGCGTGCAAAATCGCGCAGGCGATCCAGGCATTCCTCGAAGGCTCGCTCGAAAAGGAACAGCTCCTGTCCCATGCGAGCGGCACGGTCTCGGCGCAGGGCCCGGAGATGGCGGTCGAACAGGTCTCGGGTCACGCGCGAGCTTGTGCGGCGGGCAAGCTCGGGCGACAAGAGGTGATGGCAGGCGCAATCGCACGACCGCTCTCGTCGATCGGCAGATTGCTGTTGGACTTCGCGCTGCCGCCTCGCTGCCCGGGTTGTGGCGACATCATCGAACAGGTCGGATCCTTTTGCGCCGACTGCTGGAGTCAGATGGAATGGCTTGGCAATGCCGGATGCGAGCGTTGCGGCTTGCCGCTGGCAGGAACAGAAATCGATATCTGCGGCCGCTGCATAGCCGCTCCGCCGAAGCTGGACCGGATGCGGGCCGCGGTCGCCTATGACGAGCTGCCGCGTTCCATCGCCCTCAAGCTCAAATATGGACGCAAGGTCGCGCTGGCCCGGGTGATGGCGCGCTACATGGCGCCGTTGCGCGGCGACTGGGGCGACGAGGCTGTCCTAATGCCGGTGCCGCTTCACCGTTGGAGGCTGTGGGGCCGGGGCTTCAACCAGTCGGATTTGGTGGCAAAGGAACTGGGGCGGTTATGGGGCCTGCCAACGGAAAGCCAAGTTTTGCGAAGGGTCAAGCAAACCCGGCCTCTCAAGGGGCTTAATTACAATCAGCGCCGTAGAGCGGTGGCCGGCGCTTTCAAGGTTGCGGCGGGAGCAGGCGTGAAGGGGCAAACATTCGTTTTGATCGACGACGTGCTCACCAGCGGCAGCACCGCCGAGGCTTGCGCCCGGGCGCTGCGACGGGCGGGGGCGGGACGGATCGAGCTGATTTGCTGGGCGAGGGTGGTTCGCCCTGCCCAGCTCATGCGTTAAGCAAATGACGATCATGGCTGGTGGAGGGCTGATTGGCCAAGGTGGAAATCTATACCAAGATGACATGTGGCTACTGCTTCCGGGCAAAGAAGCTGCTCGAGATGAAGCAGGTCGACTATGAGGAAATTCCAGTCGATCTCGGCGGGCAGCGAAAAGCGGAAATGGTCGAGCGGGCGAGCGGCCGGATGACGGTGCCGCAGATTTTCATCAACGGGCGGCACGTCGGCGGCTGCGATGACCTGATGGCGCTCGAATATCAGGGCAAGCTGGACGAGCTGCTTGCGGCATGAGCCGGGTCCCCATTGCCATCTACCAAGCCCAAAGCGGGATCGACCCCGCGGCGAATGCCGCTACGCTGGTGGCTGCGGTACGCGGCGCGGCGGAGGCTGGGGCGGCGATGCTATTCACGCCGGAGATGTCGGGCATGCTCGACCGTGATCGCGGGCGGGCCTTGGACAAGGCACGGTTGGAGGCTGATGACGAGGTGCTGTTGGCAGTACGGGCGGCAGCGGCCGAAGCACGGATCTGGGTTCAACTGGGGTCGCTGGCGCTCAAGGGCGAGGGCGACAAGCTGGTCAATCGCGGCTTCGTGATCGACGATTCCGGCGAGGTCCGAGCGCGATACGACAAGATCCACCTGTTCGATGTCGATTTACCGACCGGCGAAAGCTGGCGCGAATCGGCGATGTATGATGCGGGCCGCGAGGCGGTGATCGTTCCCGACACGCCATTGGGCCGGCTGGGACTGACCATCTGCTACGACCTCCGCTTTCCTGAACTGTTCCAGCGGCTGAGCGACGCAGGGGCCGAGGTCATCGCGGTTCCTGCTGCCTTCACCGTGCCGACGGGGAGGGCGCATTGGCAGGTTCTTCTCAGGGCCAGGGCGATCGAGGCCGAGCTTTTCGTTGTCGCCGCCGCTCAGGCGGGGCACCATGAGGATGGCCGCGATACCTACGGTCATTCGTTGGTTGCCGACCCATGGGGAGAACTGCTGCTGGAGATGGGCGGCGAGCCGGGCCTTGGCTTTGCCGAGGTGGACCTCGATCGCATCGCCGACGTGAGGGCTCGCATCCCGATTCACCAGCACCGCCGGGCAATTGGAGCAGTCTCGCCTAGGTAATTCAGCCGATAGACGGGCGCCCAGATGCGATTAGATGCCCGGTTTCACCTGTGGAGAGGAGCCGTTTTATGCGGTCATATCTGCTCGCAGGTCTGGCGGCCGTGGTCGCGTTAATGCCAGTTCCCGCGCAGGCCCTCGATCATTACGACAATGACGACGATGATTTCGTCGCGGGAGCTGTCATCGGCGGCGTGATCGGGACGATCATCGGCTATGGGGCAGGCGGCTATTACCCGCGCTATGGCTACGCCTTGCCCCGCTACGCCCATCCCTATCCGCCAGCATATGGCTATGGCTATCCGCCATACGGCTATGCGGTTCCGGCCTATCCCCCGCCGCCGCCTGTCTATGGCTATTATGGCTACCGACCATATTACGGCTACAGCGGCTATTACGGCTACCGGCCCTATTATGGTCACCGCGGCTATTATGGCCATCGGGGCTACTACGGCCATCGGGCCTACTATGGCGGTCACCGTCACAAGCAGCACTACCACCGCTATCGCTAGGCCGATCCGACTCTCATCGATTGATTAAGGGTTGCGGCTTTCCTAAGGGACGGCCGAAGGCTCCGTAGCTCAGCAGGATAGAGCAGCGGTTTCCTAAACCGAAGGTCGCAGGTTCGAGTCCTGCCGGGGCCACCATAAGCATTTGAAAAAGGGAATAAATCGCGATGCTGGGCCGGCTGTTCGTGGACCATCCGAAGGCGCTGGGAATGAGCTGGGCCGAGCATGGCGCAGGCGCAGTGACGATCGGGGCCCGAATGGTCGGGGCCGGCCTTGCCTGCATCGTCCACGCCGCGATACCGGGCCTGTTCAGCGAGACCGCGGGGCGGACCGTCACCAGCCTCCACGACCATATGGTCAGGCGCAAGGCCGGAGCGGCCAACCCCAACGCCTGGCCCGATTATGAGATCTGATCCGCATGGAGGGTGACCGACGCGCCGCCGATGTCCTGGTCATTGGCGGCGGCTATAGCGGGACCATGGCGGCGGCGGAGCTGGCGCGGCGCGGGCTGAACTCGGTGCTGGCCGACGGCAGCGGCCGCGAGGGACGCGGCACGGCCTATTCGACGAGCGAGGATGCACATCTTCTCAATGTCGTCGCCAGCCGGATGGGCGCATGGGCCGACCGGCCAGGCGATTTCGCCGAAGCGGTTGCGGGCGATGGCTTCGGGCCCGACGATTATGTGCCGCGACGGCGTTACGGCGAATATCTAAGCAAGATTTTGCATGACGCTCGGACGGGCGGGCTGGTGACGCTGGTGCCGAGCGCGGCGCGTTCGGCCGATCCGACGATGACGGGCTGGACGGTCGAACTGGCCGACGGATCGAGGGTCGAAGCGAAGGCGCTGGTACTGGCCCAGGGCAACCAATCGCCCGGAATCCTGCCGTTTGCACGCGGAATTCCCGAGCAACTGTTCGTGAGCGATCCGTGGAGCGAACAAGGCCGCGACGCAGTGAGGCACGCCGCGGCCAGCGGCGGCGACGTGCTGATCATCGGCACAGGTCTCACCATGGTCGACGTGGTGCTGAGCCTGGACGAGGCCCGCCATCGGGGGCGGATCGTGGCGCTGTCTCGCCGCGGGCTGATCCCGCGGTCTCATGCCGCCTTCGATTCTGCGCCGGTCGCGCTGGACGAGGTGCCGCAGGGGTCGCTGGCCGAGCTGTGGCGCTGGCTGAGACGGCGCGGTGGCGAAGCCGGCTGGCGGGCGGCAGTCGACAGCCTAAGGCCGCACAGCCATGAGCTGTGGCAGGCGCTGAGCGAGGCGGACCAGGCGCGATTCCTGCGCCATGCCCGGCCCTGGTGGGACGTCCATCGCCATCGCATCGCGCCGGAGGTCGCCGGGCGGATCCGGCGGCTGGAGCAACTTGGCCAACTGGAAATCGTCGCAGGACGCATCACCGACATGTGGGTCGGGAACCAGAAGCTGTCCGTCGCCATCAAACGGCGCGGCAAGGCGGATGCGATGGACCATGATTTCGCGTTGGCGGTGAACTGCACCGGGCCGCTCGGTTTGATTTCGGCCAGCAAGGACCCACTACTGGGCGGCATGCTGGAAAAAGGGCATGCGAAGCCCGATGCGCTCGGCCTCGGCCTGGAGGTTGACGGCCGGTCGCGCCTCGCTGGCGCGGATCGCGCCTGGGCGGTGGGGCCGCTCAGCAAAGGGAAGTTTTGGGAGATTACGGCCGTCCCTGATATCAGGGGGCAGGTGGCGCAAGTCGCGGACGACATTGCAAAGGAATTGAACCCATGACTCCTCCCTGCAGCCCGGAAGACGGCGACCTGGTGAGCAGCGCGCCAAAGATCGAGGTGCCGCAGGAGGTGGAGGAGGCGGTCCGGACTTTGATCCGCTGGGCCGGTGACGACCCGACCCGCGAAGGGCTGATCGATACGCCCAAGCGGTTCGCTCGGGCGTGGAAGGAATATGCCCGAGGCTATGAGGAGGACCCGTCCCGTCACCTGTCGCGAACATTCCACGAGGTCGGCGGCTATGACGAAATCGTGCTGCTGCGCGACATCCCGTTCAACAGCCGGTGCGAGCATCACCTGGCGCCGATCATCGGCAAGGCCGCGATTGCCTATCTGCCCAGCGATAAAGTGGTTGGAATCAGCAAGTTAGCTCGCGTGCTGCACGGCTATGCGAGGCGGCTGCAGGTGCAGGAGCGGCTGACCGCGGAGGTCGCCGACTGCATCTCAGAGCACCTCCAGCCCAAAGGGGTGGCGGTGGTCATCGAGGCGAGCCACAGCTGCATGACCGCGCGCGGGGTGCAGACGCCGGGAGTGATGATGGTCACCAGCCGGATGATGGGCGTGTTCCGCGAGGATGAGCGGAGCCGCAAGGAAGTCCTGGCGCTGATGGGCTATTGAGCCAGCTCTAGGGGCTAATCTCCCGAATCCCGATATTTTCCGCCGACGAACAGATGGTGCGCCCGCAGCCGAACCAGATGCGGCCGTTGCCTCTCAACCTGCCGCCGTCGCGGACCATCAGCGCGTTGGGCCGCAGCGCGAGGGCCGACTGACGGATTTCCGGCGTGAAGATGCGGTCATAGTCGCGCTCGACGTCTCGGGCGGTGCGATAGGTGCGGCGGTCGCCGTCGAAGGACACCCGCAGGGGGAAGCCGATCATTCGGATCACGGCGCGCCGGTCATTGGCGGCGATGGCTCCCTGCAACCGGGACAGGAAATCCCGGGGAGCGTCGATGACGGTGACCGGGGCGGCCGATTCCAGGTTCGAACTGCGGACGCGTGAGCCGGTGACGACAATGCCGCTGGCCGCGTCGGCCGCCTCGGCCTGGGCCTCCTGCTCGGCGGGGGCCCGGCGCGAGACCGGCGGTGAAGGCGGCGGCGGAGGAGGAGGAGGAGGTGGCGCAGGCGCGGCCATCGGCGGGGCGGTGGGGGCGACCATCGGGGCGGGCGCGGCGATGTCAGCTTTCTCTTCGCGCGCTTCAGGGGCGAAGGCTGTGAGCTCGTCGGCCAAGGCGGACGGCGCTGCCGGGGCCTCGGCGGGCGGCTCGGCCACGGCCCCGCCGACCGGCTCATCGGTGGCGACCGGCGGGGATTCACTGGCGGTGATTGCCGCGGGTGAATCGGGGCTGACCGGGACCGGCTCACGGTTCTCGGCGACTTCGCTTTGCGGGTCATTGCGCAGCGCGACCTGCATGGCAGGAATGGCGATGACCGCGATCAGGGTCGCGGCAACCAGCGCCCCGGCCGGACGGCGGTTGAGATTGGCGAAGCTCCAGCGCGGCCTTCGTGCGGGGCGGAGGGGTGCGTCTTCGATGCCGTCGAACTTGCGCAGTGCGGCCTCGATCGCCTCGCGGCGGGCGGCGGGGCGCGGCGGCGGAGGGACCGGCAGCGAGACGATGTCGTCGCCCGGCTCACCCATCACTGCTTCCTTCGATCCGCATGGGGAAACTCATAGCGACAATCATCACCTTGGTAAGCGCTAATTGGGCGGCCGCCGGCGCCGGGGGGCCAACGTGTTTTCGGCGCCGGCGGCCATGAGCGGCTAGCGTTCGAGCTGCGCGAGGGAGCGCGCCCGCTTGGCCGCCCGGACCAGCTCAAGGAACTCCGAGCGATAGCCATATTCGTCGGGCCCCCGCGACGCCGAGGCGATGCCCAGCACATCGTCATAGCTGAGCGAGCCGGTGTGGCGCCCGCCGCGAAGCAGTTCGGCGAAGCCGGCGACGGCGGTGGCGAAGCGGGCGTCGCGCGGCGCGGCGGCAAAGCTCTTCGCCTCCATCCGGCGGTCGATCGGCGTGGAGATCAGCCGGCTGGTATCCGACTTCGGCAATTTGTAGCGGATCTTGACGAAGCCGAGCTCGCTGCCGCGCGGCGCGCCGGTCGCGACCGGCGCCGAGTAGCGCAGGTCGCCGTTGGCGCGCGGGCCACCGATCGGCACGATCTCGTACAGCGCGGTGACGGTATGACCGGAGCCGATGTCCCCGGCATCGACCTTGTCATTGTCGAAATCGTCGCGGTTGAGCGCGCGCGTCTCGTAGCCGATCAGCCGATATTCGGCGACGGTCGCCGGATTGAACTCGACCTGGATCTTCACGTCCTTGGCGATGGTGAAGAGATTCGAGCCGGCTTCCTCGACCAGCGTCTTGCGAGCCTCACGGACATTGTCGATGTAGGCGGCGACTCCGTTGCCGTTCTGGGCCAGCGTCTGCATCAGCGCGTCATTGTAATTGCCCATGCCGAAGCCGAGGACGGACAGGAACACGCCCTTGCTCCTCTCGCGCTCGACGAAGCCCTTCAATTCGCCCAGGTCGGTGATGCCGACGTTGAAGTCGCCGTCGGTCGCCAGGATGACCCGGTTGACGCCCTTGGGATCAAAGTTGGACTGGGCCAGCGCATAGGCCTGGCGGATGCCTTCGGCGCCGGCGGTGCTGCCGCCCGCGCCCAGCCGGTCGATCACGCCGCGGATCCGCTCCTTCTGGCTGGCCGGGGTCGGCTCTAGCGCAGTCCCGGCACTGCCCGCGTAGGTGACGATCGCAACGCTATCATGCGGCCCCAGCTCATCGAGCAGCATGTTCAGCGAGCGCTGCACCAATGGCAGCTTGTCGGGATGGTTCATCGAGCCCGAGGTGTCGACCAGAAACACCAGGTTGGCGCGCGGCCGGGTTTCCTGCTGCACGGAATAGCCCTTGATACCGATGCGGACCAGCTTGCGGCCCTCGACCCAAGGGCTCGGGAACAGGGCGACATTGGTGCTGAACGGCTGCGCCGTGGTGCGCGGCGGGGCATAGTCATAGTGGAAGTAGTTGACCAATTCCTCAGTGCGCACCGAGGCCGGCTGCGGCAGGACATTCTGATTCAAGGACGCCCGCACCCAGCTGTAGGAAGCGGTGTCGACGTCGATCGAGAAGGTCGAAACCGGGGCCTCCCGAACGACCATGAACCCATTCTCGGCGAAGCTGTTGAACTTGTCGCGTCCGACGTCCTGGTAATAGGGCGGCATGATGCCAGGAGGCGGAGGCGGCGGTGGTGCGGGCATCATCGCGACGGGGCTGCGCGATTCCAGATGCTGCCCGGAAATACGCGAGCCGGTGACGACGATGCCGGAGGCATCCGCGGCGGCTTCCTGAACTTCGGTCTCGGCCGGCGGCGAGGCGACCTTGTTGTCGATCGATGACCCCGCGCAGGACGCGAGGAGCAGAGCGCCTAGCGCGATCCCGACAAAACGATGTTGGCTCCCCATTGTGAACCTCCCTCAAAACAGCCAGGCAAAATTGCCTGCCTGAATCCTGAGACGCGCGTTCCGGGAGGATCCTTTGAAACGGATGGAAATATTTTTGAGCTAATCGCCGTTGGTGGCCGAGAGGATGCGACGCACCTCATGCATGCGCCAGGCGACAGTTGCTTCGGCAACGCCCAATATTTCCGCTGCCTCGGCGTGCGTCATCTGCTGGCCGGCAACGAGCACCGCCGTGTCGCGCAAGGCCGGCTTCAGCCGCGCGATCGCGCTCTTCAGCCAGATCGAATCATAGAGGTCGCGACCGTCCGGCATTTCCGCCAGGCCGACCAGCACGGCCAGCCGGTCGGTAAAGGCGCCAAAGGATCGGCGCCGGCGGCGAAGGTCGCGGCAGGCGTTGAAGGTGATGCCGTAAAGCCAGGTGGTGAAACGGGCCTCGCTCCGATAACTGCCGAGTTTCTCGACCAGGGTGCAGCACACGTCCTGCGCGATGTCGTCCGCATCCGTTCGAGACCCGGTCAGTTGCCAGGCCAGGCCGTGGATCCGATCGTAATGCCGCTCGAGCAGCTTGGCGAACGCCTCGCGGTTGCCGGCACAGGCGGCTGCGATGAGACTGGAATCCGTACCGCCGCCGATGTCCCCCACTCGCCACCATCCGCAACGACCAGTTGTCCGTCTCTCATATCAGACCGGGCAGGGGGCGCCAGCGGTTAGGTTGCGCTCGCTGCGTCGATTTCGTCGACGCAAGCTCGTGATCGCCTCGGGGCAGCACCCCGTGGTGCCGTGCTCGCGCTTGCGCTCGGTCACTCGGAGTTTGTCACTCCATTGGTGGCAGGAAGCCTAGTGTCGACATCGACATCGACATCGGTGTCCGGACCGACGCTGATCGCCGCGCCGCTCTCGTCGATGCGGACCCTGGTGCCGTCCGGATCGACCCGGAAGCGGGTGCCGTCCTCGACCAGGATGGTGGCGTCGCCCGGTTCCAGCCGGATGCGGGTGCCGGCGTTGTCCACGCGGTAGAAGACGCCATCCTCCTCGACAATCCGGGCGCCTTCGGGCCAGCCCGCGGCAGCATCGTAGCCGGCGCCGCCAGCCGCGGCATCATAATTGCCCTCGGCGTTATAGTCGGCGTTGGCCTCGTTATACTCGCCTTCGTCATAGCCGCAGGCGGCGAGCGCCAGGCCCGAGGCGACCGCGGTAGCGATCAACAGATTGCGCATGGGATTCTCCCTTTTTGTTCGCGCATTCAACGAATTGGGACAAGCGGACGTTCCTTCGGCGATGGGTCGAAGAACCGATTTGGTAAAAAGGCTTGACAACGTTACGCTCATTCGGTACACGACAGGAACGCTGAAGAATTGCGATTCGGGCCGGGAAGGAAGCTTCCACGGCCCGTTTTGTTTTGTGGCGTGCTGGGCAGGGCCCCTCCACCGCCTTCGGCGGTCCCCCTCCCCACCGCCACGCGGCAGGGAGGAGCTTCGTGGCGAGACGAATCTCGGTGGAACCGGAACTTACATTGGACGGCAAGAACAGCCCCAAGCTTCGACGGACCCGCAGGGGCGACATCACGCCCGAGCAGATCGAGACCTTTCTCGCCACCCTCGCCGAGACCTGCAACGTCGTTCGATCGGCCAGGAAAGCGGGGGTGTCGGCCAACTGGATGTACCGCAAGCGGCGGATCGACGCCGGTTTCCGCCTGGCATGGGCCGCGGCAGTGCGCGAAGGCTATGCCCGGCTGGAGCTGGTGCTGCTGGAGCGGGCGATGAAGGGCACGCCCAAGCTGGTCAGGACGGCCAGGGGAACCGACCGGGTGATGCGAGAATATTCGACGGCGCTGGCGGTGGCGCTGTTGAAGCGGCACGCCGAGCTAGCCGAAGAAGCGGCCGTCGAACCCGACACGGACCAGATGCGCGAGGTTCGCGAACGGATATTGGACAAGCTGCAACGGCTGAAGGAGCGCGAGGAGGCGATCGAGACCAAGGCTGCGCCGGATCGATTGGAGCTGATTCGGTGGGCCTTGCGGACGTCGCCCTCCTGCTCTCCTGCGCGGGCAGGAGCCTAGTCCGCTGCCAAGGGCAGCGCCTGCGACGCTGGTCTGGGCCATGCTGAAGGGGAACTCGACGGCCGCGCTTGCGGAGGAATTTTGAATGCCATTGGGGCTTTCCGAGGAGCAGTGGAAGCGATTCGTCGCGATGGAGCCTGCCCAGCAGCAGGCGCTGATCGAGGGCATGTCGCCGATGGATGCGCTGACGTTCGACGCGGACTTCGAGGCCTGGGCGCACAAAAACCAGCTGCCGCCGCGCGACGAGGGTTGGCGGACCTGGTTGATGATGGCCGGGCGGGGCTATGGCAAGACCCGCGCAGGGGCGGAATGGGTTCACGGGCTGGCGATGGCCGGCGGGCGGCGGATCGCCCTGGTCGCAGCGTCGATCGACGAGGCGCGGAGCGTGATGATCGAAGGGGTGAGCGGACTGCTGGCGATCGCTCGCAACCGCCGAGTCCGGGTGAATTGGGAGCCGAGCCTCAACCGCCTGACCTGGCCGAAGGGCAGCGAGGCGAAACTCTATTCCGGCGACAATCCGGACGGGCTGCGCGGGCCCGAGCATCATTTCGCCTGGGCCGACGAGCTGGCCAAGTGGCGGCGCGGGGAAGAGAGCTGGGACAATATGCAGATGGGGCTCAGGCTGGGGTCGAGGCCGCGGGCGCTGGTGACCACGACGCCGAGGCCGGGGCGATTGCTGGAGCGGATCAGGAGCCAGCCGTGGACGATCGAGACCGGCGGGCGGACGAGGGACAATATCTGCCTGCCCAAGCGGTTCGTCGAGGTGATGATGGCGACCTATGGCGGGACTCGGATCGGCCGTCAGGAACTGGACGGCGAGCTGATGACGGAGGCGGAGGGAAGCCTGTTTCCGAGGGCGATGCTGGAGCGATGCCGAGTTGAAGCCCTCACCCCGCTCACCCCTGATCAAGTCCGGGGTGAGTCGCCCTCTCCCTCAAGGGGAGAGGGGTTTGACCGCGTCGTCGTGGGAGTCGATCCGCCGGCGGGCCCTTCGACAGGCTCTGGTCAGGCCGGCGATGCGTGCGGGATCGTGGTGGCCGGGCGGCGCGACGGAAAGCTGTATGTGCTGGCCGACCGAAGCGTCGAGCGGACCAGCCCCGAGCAATGGGCGCGGAGCGTGGCGGCGGCGGCGGCCGAATGGGACGCGAGCCATGTCGTCGCCGAGGCCAACCAGGGCGGGGCGATGGTCAGAAGCGTGCTCCAGGCCGCCGATGCGAAGCTTCGGATCAGGCTGGTCCATGCCTCGCGCGGCAAGTCGGCGCGGGCCGAGCCGGTGGCCGTGCGGTTCGAGCGGGGACAGGCGTTTCTGGCCGGGGTCTTCCCCGAGCTGGAGGCCGAGCTGTCCGGACTCAGGATCGGCGGAAACTATGACGGGCCGTCGCGCTCGCCCGACCGGGCCGACGCCTGCGTCTGGGCGCTGACCGAACTGAGCGAGACCAGGAGCGGGGTGCCGAGGGTGAGGATGCTGTAGGAACGGAACGGGCGCTGAACGGTTTACGGGCTGCCAAGATCAAGCCCCCTTGGCTTGTCCGCGTGACGATCCACTGGCTGGCCCGTCGGACTGATTGCCCTCGCGTTCCGGCGGGCCCTCGGGTTTTTAACTTTTGATAAGTGGTGGAGCGGACTTCGGTCGCATAGGCTGAGCGAGTCCGTTACCCTTGGGGAGCGCAGGCACCGCATGCCGCGCTCCCCACTCAGATGGGGGGCAAAAGGATGGGAGTTCCGGCGGGCCCCCGACCGCCGGGACTTTCCTTGCCCGGACAAAATTCACGGAGAAGAGCATGGGTTGGTTTTTCGGCCGAAAGGCTGTCGAGCCGGCGCGTCCGTACGTGCCCGCCTGGCTGCAGGGCGAGGCGGAGGCGGGCGGGTTTGCGCGCGGCTATGAGGCGCAGCTGGACGAGGTCTATCGGCGCAACCCGGTCGGCCTGCGCGCGGTGCGGCTGGTCGCTGGCCTGGTCGGGGAGTTGCCGATTTTCGGAGACGAGAAGGCCGTCGGGCTGGTGTGTGCGGGCGGATTGCTGGAGCGGGCGGCGGCGAACCTGCTGCTGCACGGCAATGCCTATGTCCGGCTGGCGGTGGACGGGCATGACCGGCCGGCGGAAATGCATGTCATGCGGCCCGAGCGGGTCAGCGTCGTCAGCGGCGCGGACGGCTGGCCGTCGGCCTATCTCTATCGCGGCGGGGGGCAGGTGGTGCGGATCGCAAAAGAGGATGCGCTCGGGCGGCGGCAGGTGGCGCATCTGAAGGCGCTCGACCCGGCCGACGACCATTATGGGCTGGGTTGCCTGGACGCGGCAGTCGGTGCCGCGAGCGTGCACAACCGCGCCAGCCGCTGGAACAAGGCGCTGCTCGACAATGCGGCGCGGCCGAGCGGGGCGCTGGTCTATGAGCCAGGCGACGGGTCGAGCCTGGGCGCCGAGCAGTTCGATCGGCTGCAAAAGGAGCTGGGCGAGCAATTTTCGGGGAGCGCGAACGCGGGGCGGCCGCTGCTGCTCGATGGCGGGCTGAAGTGGCAGGCGCTGGGGCTGAGCCCGGCCGACATGGATTTCGTCGCGGTGAAGGAAGGCGCGGCGCGGGACATCGCGCTGGCCTTCGGCGTGCCGCCGGTGCTGGTCGGCCTGCCCGGCGATGCGACCTATGCCAATGCGCGGGAGGCGGGGCGGGCGCTGTACCGCCAGACGATCCTGCCGATGGCCGAAGCGATGCTGCGCGAGCTGGGCGCGATGCTCGGCGACTGGCTGGGGCCGCTGCGGATCCGGGTCGACGTCGATGGGATCAGCGAGCTGGCCGAGGACCGGGCGCTGCTATGGCGGCAGGTCAATGCGGCGGAGTTCCTGACCCGGGACGAGAAGCGCGAGCAGCTGGGGTTTGAGCCGGAGCAGAGCGAATGACGGGCGATGTGCTGGCGCGGCTGATGGCGCAGGCGGAAGGGCGCGGGGTCGACCTGGTGACGCTGCGCGCGCTGGTCGAGGAGGCGAGCCAGGTTGGCGCGACGCGGGCGCTCGGCGCGCTGGGGCTAGATGACCCGCGGGCGCGGCGGGACATGGATGAGCTGCGCGAGCTGCTGTCGGCGTGGCGGGATGCCAAGCGAAGCGCGCGGCAGGCGGTGGTGGGGTGGGCGGTGCGGATCGTGCTTGCAGCGCTATTGGCTGGGATGGCGGTGAAGCTTGGGCTGCTGGAGTTGCTGCGTGGATAGTTCCCCGCCTGCGCCGGGGAACAAGGTTCGCTTCGCAGGATATGCGGCGATCTTCGACCGGCCCGACCGGGGCGGGGATGTGGTTCGCAAGGGGGCGTTCGTGGGCTCGCTGAAGCAGGCCGGCGAGGTTCCGCTCTTGTGGCAGCACAAGGCCGGCGCGGTGATCGGACGGATCGAACATTTGAGCGAGGACCGGCGCGGGCTGCGGGTGATTGCGGAACTGGGCGAGGGCGAGGATGCACGGCGGGCGGCGGCGCTGATGCGGAGCGGAAGGCTCGACGGGCTGAGCTTCGGCTATCGGGTGCGCGAGGCTGGGCGGAGCGGGGGATTGCGCGAGTTGCGCGAGCTGGAGCTGGTCGAGGTCAGCCTGGTGGCCGAGCCGATGCAGCCGAGAGCAAGGGTGCACGCGGTAGAAGAAAAAATGTTAAGCGTAGGATGTTAGATGCGCGGCATGGCAACGAGTATCCATATCGACATCTCAGTGTTCACCGAAGATGAGGCCGTTGGGATGATCTCCGGTGAGATCGAAGTTCCTATGGTTCCGCAAATCGGGGACGTTGTGACATTCGACCTGCAAGGCGCAGACGTCGTTCGCCACAAAGCCGCGTTCGGGATTGGTCCCATCAAGGCCACCGGTCGCTTGATCGGCACCGGTGCGGAAGCCGTTATTACCATCATGTTGAGCGACATAACGGCCAAAACGAAGGACGACGCCCTCGAGGTGATGGCATTTTTTGAGGATTGCCATCGGCTGTTTGGAGATCGCTGGGACGAGCAAGGCGGCCAAGGGGAAGCGAAAGAATAGCGGGGTCCCCGCTTTCGCGGGGATGACGGAAGGGAAGTGAGGGCTGCGGGTTTCCGCGGCCCTTTTTGTTTGTGCGCGGCCGCTCGCGGTCCGCCAGTCCTCAGGACTGGCGGCGTGCGCTCGCGTTCATTGGGCGAAAGGAATGGCGATGATCGAAGTGAAGGCGGATGGGCTGGAGGCGTCGTTCGAGGCGCTGGAGAAGGAAGAGGATGGCGTCGAGGCGCTGAAGGCCGAGCTGGCGCTGTTGAAGAAGCGGGTCGACGAGGGGGTGATTGCCTCCCAGCGGCCGGCACTGG
>DASTCB010000027.1:0-5461 GCA_035711585.1 Sphingomicrobium sp. | reverse complement strand
GGGCGTGCGCGAGGACCTGGCCGTAGTACTGGATGCGGAAGGCAAGGTCGCGCTGGTCGGATTCGAGGTCGAAATAGAGCCGCTCGCGATATTCGCCGCCTTCAGCGCGATCGAGCCGCGCCTGGTTCCAATTGCTGACCTGAATGCCCAGGAACACGCCAAGGATTAGGATGGCGAGATCTACTGCCACCCCGAACCAGTTCTGACGCGCCCCTTCCGCTCGTAGCCGTTTGAGGATCATGCTTCCCCCCAAATCACGCTAGGCGAAGGGAGGGCCTGCTGCCAGCCCCGTCCTCGCGCCGAGCCATACTTTGCCACAAGCCATTAATCGCTATTGTGCACGGCACCGAAGCGGTGGAGGGGTCCATGTTCCAGGCGGTGCGTCGTTGGTGGGGCAGTGGGCGTGGCAAGGTTACGACGCGGCTGTTCTTGTTCGAATTTGTCGTCGTGGTGGCAGGCGTGTTCACCGCCCAGGCGTTGGCAAGTTGGCTCGGCGATCGGGCGGAGGATCGAGCAATCCACGAGGAAAATGAGCGCATCCGTTTCGAGATCGGTCGAGCGCGCCAGAACGCGCGGGTATGGCTGGCCGCTACCCCTTGTCTTGAGGAGCGGGTCAGCCAAGTAATTCGCAAGGCATCTTCCGAGGGGCAACTGAGCCTCGAAGAGATCAACCCTCCGCGGTTCCTTGGCTATGTTGTGGGCGAACTGTCACCCGACGTCGATCGCTCTTTCCGCAGCCGATTCAGCGCGCGCACTGTAGACACCTATGCAGGCATTTCATCCGCATCCAATGCAATCGTGGATACCTATCGCGAAATGCGACAAGACTGGGAACGGTTTGCGCTGCTCAATCCGGACCTCGGGACACCATCTCCCGCGGATCGGGCGACCGTCCGTGACGTAGGAGTGCAAGTCCTCTCGCAATTGCGCCGCCTTCGGGTTCAGGCTGAGGCCATCGAACAGGCTGCCGGACGACTTGGGATCGAGCCACGTACTTCCGACGCAATAGTTGGTGACGCGACGCCGATAGAGGATTGCGCCGAGATCTGGCACACGGGAATCATTTGGCGTGAAGGTGCCTCCTGAAACTCCTGTTTCATTCCTCTGCACCTCGGCGTCGATCAGGCTCGAAGCCGGCCAACCGACGTCCGCTTCCTACCCATTCCGGTCAATAGCATCCGAGAATGATCGAGCGTCGCAACCTGGCCGAAAGCGGTCGGACTGCTTACCACACTAATCAACACCATTGCGGCCGTGCGCTTAGTTGGGCACGTTCCATCGTGCACGTGGGCGACCGAGGGGGTGGCATGTCGGCAAAGCTAAAGCTTCTCTGGGCGGCGTCGATAGCTCTAATCGTCGGCGTCGCAATTGGCGTTACGCTGCTTAAGAAGTCGGTACCGGAGAGCATCGGAGCCTCCGGCTCGAAGGGCGAACAGATCGTAATGATCACACACGGGCAGGCTGCCGATCCCTACTGGAATATTGTGCGCAATGGAGCTGAAGAAGCCGCCCGCCAAACAGGAGTCAGGCTCGAATATCGCGCGCCCGAGACCTTCGACATGATTCGCATGGCGGAGCTGGTCCAGTCGGCGACCAACCAGCGGCCGGCTGGCATTATCGTTTCGATCCCCGACGCCGCTGCGCTCGGCCCCGCCATCCAGGCGGCCGTGATAGCCGGTATCCCCCTATTGTCGATCAACTCGGGCGCTGATGTGGCGGCAGGGCTCGGATCGTCAATCCACATCGGACAAGACGAATATGAAACGGGCAAACGCGTCGGCGAACGGTTGAAGCAGGAAGGCGCCGGCAAAGTGATGTGCGTCAATCATGAGGTTGGAAACACCGCCCTCGATGCACGCTGCAAGGGTGTCGAAGACGGTTTCGCAGGACCGTCAATCGTCCTGCCGACCTCCAACGAATTTCATGAGATCAAGTCGAAGATCGTGGCGGCGCTGGCCGGGGATCGCGCAATCGACGCCCTTGTCACGCTCAGCGCCCCATTGGCCGGCGATCCGGCGGTCGAGGCGGTGCGTGAGGCGCGACGGCCGGTTATGGTTGCTTCGTTCGACCTGTCGCCCGGCTTCCTCGAAGCCATCAGGCGCGGTGAGGCCTCCTTTGCCGTGGACCCTCAAGCCTATCTCCAGGGATATTTGGGGGTTGTGTTGCTTGCCAATCGCGTACGCTACGGCGTGATGCCGGCGAATGGCCTGATCGAAAGCGGCCCACGGTTCGTCACAAAGGACGATGCGGCGAAGGTGTTGGAGCTTTCCAAGAAGGCAATCCGCTAGGTGAGCGCGCCACCTGACAATTCCGTGGATGCGGAGAGGCCCGCCCCAAAACCAGCTGTAGTTTCGTCATTCCTGCAAATTGCCAAACGACCGGAACTGGGAGCGGTCGGCGGGCTTCTGGTCGTTACCCTGTTCTTCCTGTTCACCGCCGATCCGGCGATGTTCACTGCGGCGGGCCTGATGAACTGGATGAGCCCGGCCGCGCAGCTAGGCATACTGGCGGTTGGTGCCGCGCTCCTTATGATCGCCGGGGAGTTCGACCTCTCGATCGGGTCGATGGTGGCATTCGCAGGATTCGTCTTCGGAGCCATTCTGATTGTTTGGCAGGCGCCGCTTTCCGTTGCCATACTTCTCACCTTGGCCTTCGCCATCTCTATCGGAGCGCTCAACGCGCACATCGTTTTGAAGACGGGACTGCCGTCATTCATCGTAACCTTGGCGCTGCTGTTCATTTTGCGGGGACTCAGCCTGGTCGGCTTGAAATGGGCAACCGGCGGCTCGACGCAGTTGCGGGGCATACGCGAGTCCGTCGCCGACAGCTGGCTGCTTCCACTGTTCTCAGGCGATGTGTCCGGAATTCCCGTCGAACTATTATGGTTTGCGGCGGTTGCGGCAGTTGGCGCCTTCGTCCTTGCACGGACCCGGTTCGGAAACTGGATCCTCGCTTCCGGGGGCGATGCCGAAGCGGCACGCAAATCCGGCGTACCCGTGGCCGACGTCAAGGCCACCCTGTTCATCGTCATGGCCTGCTGTGCCGCGCTGGTGGGAATACTGACGGTGCTGGATTCCGGATCGACCGACGCGCGGCGCGGCTTTCAGAAGGAATTCGAGGCAATCATCGCGGCGGTCATTGGCGGCTGTCTGCTGACCGGGGGGTTCGGTTCGGTGGTGGGCGCTTTCTTCGGTTCGATCATCTTCGGAATGGTCGTGATCGGCCTCACCTACACCCGCATCGACCTGGACTGGTACCAAGTCTTCCTCGGTGCAATGCTGCTGATCGCGGTGCTGTTCAACAATTTTGTCCGCAAGCGGGTGGCGGGAGAAAGATCGTGAGCGCCGGGCCCCTTATTGCCGCGCGAAGCATCGCCATGCGCTTTGGCTCTGTCATTGCGCTTTCCGGCGTATCGTTCGATGTCGCACCCGGCGAGGTTCATTGCCTGCTCGGCGACAATGGTGCCGGCAAGTCGACCTTGATCAAGATATTGTCCGGAGTGCACCAGCCGTCCGAAGGCGAGCTCTTCGTCGATGGCGAGCAAGCCTTATTCCAGAATCCCCGTGACGCGCTCGACCGCGGTATCGCGACCGTGTTCCAGGACCTCGCGATGATTCCGCTGATGTCGGTAGCCAGAAACTTCTTTCTGGGACGGGAACCGGTTCGCCGCCTTGGCCCAATTCTTATGCTCGATGGCGACCGGGCGGCAGATGTAACACGCGATGAAATGAAAAAGATGGGGATCACGCTTCGGGATCCCGGACAGCCCGTGGGGACCCTTTCGGGCGGCGAACGGCAATGCGTTGCGATCGCCAGGGCGGTCTATTTCGGCGCCCGGGTACTCATCCTCGACGAGCCAACGTCAGCACTGGGCGTCACTCAGACCGCGATAGTCCTCAAATGCATAGACGAGGTTCGATCACGTGGGCTGGGCGTCATCTTCATCACCCACAATGTACGCCATGCGCTCCAAGTTGGAGACCGATTCACGGTCCTCAACCGTGGGCAAACATTGGAGTGCCGGACGAAGGGTGAAGTCACAGCCGATGAATTGCAGGCGCTGATGAGCGGCTCGGTTTCGGCCTAGTTCGCCGGTCAATATCGGATTGCGACGGTCTTCGATCCCAAATGGCTTTCCATCGCTGCTTCGGCGATAGCGAGAGCGGAAATGCCGTCCTGGTATCCGACCAACGGTCTCGCGCCGTCCAATATGTCGGCGAAATGGGCCATCTCCGACCGGTAGGCGCCTGCGTAGCGGTCAAGGAAGAAGTTCTGCAGGGCGTCGGTCTGTGAACCGCCCTCTCCCCAGGCCTCGACGGTGGAAGAGAGCACGTTCCCGGCGCGCAGCAGCCCCTTGGCGCAGAAAGCCTCGATTCGCTGATCATAGCCGTAACCGCTTCTGCGACTGTTGCTGATGACGCAGATCTTGCCGCTTTGCGTTCGAAGCAGAATTTTCGCCGTATCCACATCGCCGGCCTCGCCGATCGCCGGGTCCACGACCGATATCGCCGCCGCGTAAACCTCCACGGGATCTTCGCCCAGCATCCACCGAGCCATGTCGAAGTCATGGATGGTCATGTCCTTGAACATCCCTCCCGACACGCGGACGTAATCGATCGGAGGCGGCGACGGGTCGTGGCTGATGATGTGCAAGGTTTCCAACGCGCCCATGTCGCCGGAATGGATACGGTCGCGCAGCTGCCGGAAATTATGATCGAAGCGGCGATTGAAGCCGAGGAAGAGCCTGGCGTCGTGGCTACCGAGCGCGGCGGCCGCGGCCCGTGCCTTGGACAGGTCGAGATCGATCGGTTTTTCACAGAATACCGCCTTGCCCGCGGTGATGGCGGCGACGCTGAATTCGAGGTGGGTGTCCGTCGAACTGGCGACGACCACGCCGCTGACGTCCGGGTCGGCGAGCACCTCTTCGAGCCCTGCGACCCTGGCGCCCGTCGCGGATGCCAGGCCATCGGCCGCGCTTGCGATCGGATCCACGACATATTTGAGCTCGATCCGCGGATCGGTCTTGGCATTGGAAGCATGGATGCGTCCGATCCGGCCGGCACCGATGACGGCGATATTATGCACTGCTCAATCCCCCTGGAGCATGACAGGAGCCCCGATCCTGAACGATCGTTCCGCGGCATCCGCAAGGTGAAGTGCGCGAAGCGTGTCGCGCGGCCCCGTCGACGGCACGGCACGACCGTCCAGGACATCGGCGAAATGATCGAGTTCGGCGCTGTAAGCCTCGGCATAGCGTTCGGCGAAGGAATAGGGGAACGCCGCCCCGTGCCCCCCGCCTTCATCAAATATCGAAACCGTGGAACCGGCGACATTGCCGACGCGCAAGGCGCCTTTCGACCCGAACAGTTCGACCCTCTGGTCGTAGCCATAGCCAGTCCGCCGGCTGTTGCTGATCAGGCAAAGCACGCCGCTTGCGCTCCTAAGTATCAGCTTCGCGGTG
>DASTCB010000026.1:0-4645 GCA_035711585.1 Sphingomicrobium sp. | reverse complement strand
TCGCCGCGGAGGCGCTGGGACATGCGCAATATATGGCAACCACCGGCCTCTACGGCCATGACCGGACTCCCGGCCGGCGCAAGAAGCAGGGCGAGAATCTGTGGCGCGGCCAGCGCGGCCTCTTCTCCTACGATGTGATGGTCGGGGTGATGATCGAGGAAGCCCGGCATTTCCGGCCGGGAGTCTTTCCCAATAATAGCTCCAACGGCGACTGGCACGCGGTCGCGCATTATACGCAGATCGTGTGGCCGACGACGACCGAGGTCGGCTGCGCCGTCGCGTCGAGCGCGACCACCGACTATTTCGTCTGCCGATATGCGCCGACGGGCAACAAGGACGGGCTTTTCCTCGCGCCCCAGCGCCAGCTAGCCCAGGGCCGCGACTAGCTTGTTGAACGCCTCGGCCCGGTGGCTGATGGCGTGCTTCGCCTCCGGATCGAATTCGCCGAACGTCTTGTCGTAGCCCGTGGGCACGAACATCGGGTCATAGCCGAACCCCTTGTCGCCCCGCGGCGGCCAGACCAGCGTCCCGAACACCTTGCCCTCGAAGCTTTCGATCTGGCCATTGTCCGGCCACGCTAACGACAGGGCGCAGGTGAAATGGGCATCCCAGCTGGCATCAGGACCCTGCTCCACCAGCTTCTCGTGCAGGCGATGCATGGCGAGTCCAAAATTGCGTCCATTGAAGCCTTCGCCGAACTTTGGCTGCAGTCCGTGCTGGTCAAAGCTACCTTCTGCCCATCGCGCCGAGAAAATCCCAGGTAATCCTCCAAGGGCGTCAGCGCTTAGCCCGCTGTCGTCCGACAGCGCCGGTAGCCCCGAAAGATCCGCCGCCTCGCGCGCCTTCAGGTCGGCATTGTCGATGAAGCTGTTGCCGATCTCCTCGGGCTCCGGAAGGCCGAGTTCGGCGGCGCTGACACATTCTATGCCATGAGGCGCGAGCAGCTCCTGAATCTCCTTGAGCTTGCCGGCGTTGTGGGTCGCGATGACCAGCCTGGGACCGATCGCCTTCATTTGCCCACCGCCTTCAGCTGCCCGCGGAAGATTTCCTCGCAGCCCATCCGCGCCAGGCGGAGGAGGCGGAGCAGGCCTTCCTCGTCGAAGCACTGGCCTTCGGCGGTCAACTGCGCCTCGACCATCTCGCCATCGCCGGTCAGGACGAAATTGCCGTCGCAGCCGGCCTGGCTGTCTTCATCATAGTCGAGATCGAGCACCGCCTGGCCGTCGTGGAAGCCGCAGCTGACCGCGGCGACCTGCGTGCGGATCGGATCCTCGGTCAGCGTGCCAGCGGCGAGCAGCTTGTCGATGGCAATCCTCAGCGCGACCCAGGCGCCAGAAATGGAGGCCGTGCGGGTGCCGCCGTCGGCCTGGATCACGTCGCAATCCACAACCACCTGCCGCTCACCCAGCTTGGGCAGGTCGACCACGGCGCGAAGCGAACGGCCGATCAGCCGCTGGATCTCCTGGGTTCGGCCCGACTGCTTGCCCTTGGCTGCCTCCCGGTTACCTCTTGTGTGGGTGGCGCGCGGCAGCATCCCATATTCGGCGGTGACCCAACCCTGGCCCTTGCCGCGCAGGAAGGGCGGCACCCTGTCCTCGACGGAAGCCGTGACCAGCACACGCGTGTCGCCGAAGCTGACCAGGCAGCTACCCTCGGCGTGGCGGGTGAAGCCGGGCTCGAAGCGAACTTCGCGCATCTGATCCGGGGCGCGACCGCTGGGACGCATGCAAATCTCCTGAAAATCGCTGTTCGGAAGCGCCCTAGACCGGCTGTCGTTGGCTTTCAAATGGGTTCGCCCTAAATCCGCCGGCATGAGCGAGCCGATCGGCGATCTGACGGCGCGGATGCGCGACATTTTCCGGCTGGTGGTCGAGTCTTACATCGACCGCGGCCAGCCGGTCGGATCGAAGGCGATCGCCGGTTCGGTCAGCCTGTCGCCGGCGTCGATCCGCGGCGTGATGCAGGAGCTGGAAGAGCTCGGCCTGCTAACCCATCCGCATACGTCCGCCGGGCGCATCCCGACCGAGACCGGGCTGCGCCTGTTCGTCGACGGCATCATGCACAGCGCCATTCCACCAGCGCGGGAGCGGGCCGCGATCGAGGCGCAGTTGACCGACCGGCCGGTCGAGGAGGCGCTCGCCGCGGCCACCGCGACGCTGTCCGGCCTGTCGGCATGCGCCGGGGTGGTGCTGGCGCCCAAGACAGAGCTGCGCCTCAGGCAATTGAGCTTCGTGCCTCTGGCGCCGGACCGGGCGCTGGCGGTGCTGGTCGGGGCCGACGGAAGCGTCGAGAATCGTGTCGTCCCAATCCCGGCCGGCACCAGCGCGATGGCCCTGGCCGAGGTCGGCAATTTCGTCAACGCTCGGCTGGGCGGGCTGACCCTGTCCGAGGCGGAGGCCAAGCTCAGGACCGAGATCTCCGAGCGGCGCGAGGCGATCGACACGGCGGCGGCCGAGCTGGTGGCGCGAGGTCTCGCCGACTGGAGCGAGGACCATGCCCAGCGCCCGGTGCTGATCGTCCGCGGTCAGGCGAACCTGATCGACGAGGCGGCCGCGGCAGACCTGGAGCGGGTCCGCCGCCTGCTCGACGAGCTGGAGGACCGGCAGGACATCGTCCGGCTGCTCGAAGGAGCGCGCGAAGGGCAGGGATGCCGAATCTTCATCGGCAGCGAGAACCGGATGTTCGCCCTGTCGGGCTCCAGCGTCATCGCCGCGCCCTATCGCGGGAGCGAAGGGCAGGTGGTCGGCGTTGTCGGCGTCATTGGACCAACGAGATTGAACTATGCGCGAGTCGTCCCCATGGTGGACTTCACGGCCCAGGCCCTCACGAGATTCATGAGATGATGGACAAGAAAAACCTTCACGACGAAGCCGAAGAAATTCGCGAAGAGACTGCGGCGGAATCGCCGGAACTGGCAGAGCACGACCGGGTTGCCGAACTCGAACGATTGCTCGAGGAGGCCAATGGCAAGGTGCTCTACGCCCATGCCGAGACCCAGAACGTTCGCCGTCGGCTGGAGGCGGAGAAACAGCAAGCCTCGGCCTATGCGGTGACCGGCTTCGCCCGCGACATGCTGGCGGTGCGCGACCATTTGGAGCGGGCGCTGAGCCATGTACCGGAGGCGGCGCTGGCCGACGAGAAGGTCAAGAGCTTCGTGGACGGGATCGAGGCGACCTTGCGCGAGCTGGACGCGGTCTTCTCACGCCAGGGCATCGTCCGGGTCGAGGCGATGGGACAGCCGCTCGATCCCCATAAGCATCAGGCGATGATCGAAATCGCCACCGACAAGGCCGAGCCCGGCACCATCGTCGAGGAGATGCAGTCGGGCTACATGCTCAAGGACCGGCTGCTGCGGCCCGCATTGGTGGCGGTGGCGAAGGCGGGGTAGCCAAGGGCGGCTTTCGACCCCTGCAGCTGCCGGGTTCCGAGCCGGCTGGCGCCGGATTTAAGGGCTGTGGTATAGGGCCGGCATGTATCGCGGCTTGAAAGATCTCGTCTACCTGGTGCCGCTGTTCCTGGCAGGCGTGCTCCTGGTGGGATCCGGTCAGATGTGGTGGCTGATCGGCAGGAGGCAGGAGCCGACCGCCGCCGATTTTCGAGCGGCTGCCAGCGTTACCGCGATAGCCCTGGGATTGCTTGGCATCGGGATCCTCGCAGCCTTCGCCGTCCGCTTTCTGCGCAGGACAATGCTTTTCTTTTTCTACTGACGGCAGACATGACGGTCCGGGCGGGCGTAAACTCACCTCCGCCGATCGCCCCAGACGATCGTCGTGTAGGCCTGAGCCGCGACCGGCCGGCGCTGCGCGTCGAGCGCGGGGGAAAACCGTGCCCGTTCGCGGACCAGGCGGCAGGTCATTTCATCGAGCCCAGCATTGCCGCTGCCTCGCACGGGAGCGCATTTCGAAACGCTTCCGTCTGCCTCGACACTGACCTGGACGGTGAGGCTGCCTTGATACCGGCCCCGGGGATTGTCGGCGTCGGTAGGGCCACCGCCAACCCATTGGGGAGGAATGTGGACGAGGCGGGCCGAGCTTTCGGCGTTTCCGCTGCCAGCGGTCGCGATTGCCGGTGCAGGAGCGGCTGGCGGTGTCGGTGCTGTCGCCTGCGCTTCAACCGCTTCCACTGATGATGTGGTCGCCTCCGCCGGAGCTGTGCTCGTCGACGTCGCATTCGCCTGCGGGTGTGCGGCCGTCGTGGCGCTGGCGGTGACTGCAGCGTCGACGGGCACAGTTTCTCCATCGCTCTTGCCCTGAAGGTCCGGCCCGGCTGCGCTTGATGCGGCCGGCGGGGCGTCTGCTTCATCGACCTGCGGATTCGGACTGGCGGACCGGTTAAAAGCGCCAAGCACCTGTTCGACGAAGCCTTGCCCGGCGCCGCTCTCCTGACCCGCCGCGACGACTCGCGAGGCCTCGTCACCAGCGGACGACTGGCGGTCCAACCCGGGCCAGGGCGTGAGGATCAGCAAGCCGAGGACGCCGGCAACCGCCGCGGCCGCACCCCAGGCCCGGAGCGACCATCGCTGGCTATCCTTGACCGCTGGATCGAAGACGATCTCGTTGTCGTTGGATCTCGGCTCCAGGTCCGCCGGTGGCTGGTCATCGTCAGCCCATTGCTCTTGCGCTTCGGGTCCCGGCAGCCCTTCCGG
>DASTCB010000025.1:0-2788 GCA_035711585.1 Sphingomicrobium sp. | reverse complement strand
CTCGCTGCGCGGCGCCCAGCCTTTCTCGTTGGCCACCTTGCGTGGGACGAGCCGAACATAATTGGGCATGTCGTTGTAATTGGCGACGATCACGCCACGCACCGGATCGACGGCGATGCCGCCCCAATCGGTCCCGCCATTATAGCCGGGATATTGGACAGTGCGGACCTTGGTTTCCGGCGGCGTGTACATGCCGTCATAGCGGGCGCGGCGATACTGGATTCGGCAGATCATCTGGTCGATCGGCGACATGCCCCACATGTCGCGCTCCTCGAGGGTCGGGAAAGCCAGCGTGTGATAAGCCGAGAAGGGCTGCGTCGCGGTGCGCATCTGCGGCTCGGCGCCGCCTTGCGGCACGCGCCGCTCCTGCGCCGGGAATAGCGGCCGGCCGGTGCGCCGATCGAGGATATAGATGTCGCCCTGCTTGCTCGGAAGCACCATCGCCGGCACCCGTCCGCCGCCGACCGGAAATTCGACCAGGGTCGCCTGACCGCCGAAATCATAGTCCCACACGTCATTATGGACCGCACGGAAATGCCAGCGCGGCCGGCCGGTCGTGACGTCCAGCGCGACGAGCGACGTCGCATATTCATTTTCGGCGGGACTGCGGTCGCTGCTCCAATAATCGACTGCGGAATTGCCCATCGGCAAATAGACCAGGCCAAGCGCCTCGTCGCCGCTGGCGATGGTCCACATGTTGGGCGTGCCGCGCGCATAGGCCTGACCAGGCGGCGGGTCCTTGCTCCAGTCGGGATGCTCCATGTCCCATGCCCAGCGCTTCTCGCCGGTCACCGCGTCGAACCCCTGGATGACGCCCGACGGCGCGTCGTTCTTCTGCCCGTCCAGCACCTGGTGCCCGGTGACGATGACGCCGCGGACGATCGTCGGCGGCGAGGTGATCGAGACCATGCCGGGAAAGACCGGCCCCATGCCCCGCTTCATGTCGACCTGCCCATTGGCGCCGAAGTCGGCACAGGGCCGCCCGGTGCGCGCGTCGACCGCAATCAGGCGACCGTCGAGTGTTCCCTCGATCACCCGCGCGGCACAGGTATCGGTAGCCGCCACTCCTGCTTGCGCAAAATATGCAACCCCGCGGCACGCCGCTGTATAGGGTATCCACTCATCCGCCACCCTGGGATCGAACCGCCACCGCTCGCGTCCCGTCGCCGGGTCGAGCGACACGAGGATGTTCTTCGCGGTGCAAAGATAGAG
Organism: Sphingomicrobium sp.; assembly: GCA_035711585.1. Classification (GTDB taxonomy): domain Bacteria; phylum Pseudomonadota; class Alphaproteobacteria; order Sphingomonadales; family Sphingomonadaceae; genus Sphingomicrobium. The sequence goes on along the minus strand of DASTCB010000025.1, from coordinate 1,576 downwards.
GCTGTCGCCCACCTTCAGCGGCGTCGTCTCCGCCCCGTATTTATTGTCCTTCATGTCGGCCGGCAGGTCGCGGGTGTGATAAACCCAGGCGCGCTCCAGCTGCTCCACATTCGCGGGGGTGATCTGAGCCAGCGGAGAGAAGCGCTGCGCCGCATAGGTCCCGCCATAGGCTGGCCACTCGCCCGAGTTGAGCGCCATCGCCGGATCCACGAACGCAGCGCTCGCCGCCTCCGGAAAAAATTTGCCTGGGGCCTGGCTCTCGTCGTGCGACAGCAACGCGCCGACAACGAGCAGCCCGAGCACGGCGGCCGCCGCTCCGCCGGCAGTGACCCAGCGCCAACGGCGCGGTTCGACCAGCGGCAGGATCAACAGGACCAGCATGGCCAGCACCGCCGGCCCGATTACCCGCGGCACCAGCGCCCAGCCGTTCATCCCGACCTCCCAGAGAGCCCAGATGAGGGTGAGCGCGAACACTCCAATGTAGATATAGGCGCCGAGCGCCCGGCCGCGGATCAACAGGTAGCCGGCAGCCACAAGCCCCAGCCCTGCAAGTAGATAGTAAAGCGAACCGCCGAGTAGTGCGAGCCATGCGCCGCCGATCGCTAGGACAAGCCCGATCAAGCCGAGCAGGCCGCCGAGCAGCATCACGATGAGTGAGCGATTCCTGGGCCGGTCCGTTCGTGGTTCCGTCATGCCATCCTCCGCGTGCGAGGCCGGTCGCGGCATCAGCTTCGCCCCGTCTGGCTGCAACTCAGCTCCATGGGGCAACAGGTTGGCACCCGGCATTGTTCCTCGAACGTCACGAGGTTCACGCCTATCCGGCCACCAACTTCACGGTTTTTGCGAACTCGGGCGGCGACTTGCGCTTGCGACCGTTTCTGTTAAAGGCGCGCGCTTCCAGAGCATCAGCAATGGATTGCGGGAGGCCGCCTTCGGACGTCCGCTTGGACCGCTAAACTTGAACGGCATGGTCGGGGTCCGCCTCGCCCGTCCACTATAGAGTGAGAAAATGGCAAAGAAAATTACGGGCTATATCAAGCTCCAGGTGCCGGCCGGCACCGCCAATCCGTCGCCGCCGATCGGGCCCGCCCTGGGCCAGCGTGGCGTCAACATCATGGAATTCTGCAAGGCGTTCAACGCCGCGACGCAGGACCTCGAGAAGAGCGCGCCGATCCCGACGGTGATCACCGTCTATGCTGACCGCAGCTTCTCCTTCACCACCAAGACGCCGCCGGCGAGCTTCCTCCTGAAGAAGGCAGCGAAGCTGAAGTCGGGCTCGAAGGAGCCGGGCAAGGTCTCCGCGGGCACCATCAAGCGCTCGCAGCTGGCCGAGATCGCCGAGGTCAAGATGAAGGACCTCAATGCCAATGACATTGAGGCCGCGACCAAGATCATCGAAGGCTCCGCCCGCGCGATGGGCCTCCAGGTTGTGGAGGGCTAAGGACATGGCGAAGCTCACGAAGAAGCAGAAGGCCCAGGACGGCAGGGTCGACCCGAACAATCACTATGGCGTCGCCGAGGCGATCGGGCTGGTGAAGTCGCTTGCGACCAGCAAGTTCGACGAGACCGTCGAAGT
>DASTCB010000024.1:0-35550 GCA_035711585.1 Sphingomicrobium sp. | reverse complement strand
CACGGCCTGGCGCGTCGCCATCAGGCGGCTCCCGCCAATTGTCCCGGCGCCCGTGCGTCGGGCGCTCGGGCGTAAATCGGCCTGCATTCGAGTCCCCGGAGCAGCTCGGGCAGGGCGAGCGCCCGGCTGGCGGTGGGAAATAGCAGCAACGCCTCTCCGGATCGCCGCTCGGCGACCAGCGCCTCTGCACCGCTGCCGACAACAAGGAACGCATCGACTTTCATCGCCGCGGCCTGGGGCGTCAGGTTGAGGATCGGCCCGGTCGCGGACAGCTTCTTGCGGTCGAAGGTCTGGACGAACAGTTCGCCGTGGCCGCCGGCCATGGCAGCGGCGACCTTGCCTTCGCCGGGCGGAGCCGAGGCGGCGAGCAAGGCCAGGCTGTTCATTCCCGATAGCGGAATGCTCCAACCGATCGCCATGCCATGCGCCGCGGCAATCCCGACGCGAAGGCCGGTGAAGCTGCCCGGGCCGACCCCGACCAGGATCCGGGCCGGGACATGCCCGTCGAGCAATTCGTCGATCAGCGGAACGAGCCGCTCGGCATGACCGCGCCCAATGACTTCGTCGCGCGATGCGACGATTGTTCCGTCGCGCTCCAGCAGGGCGGCGGTGCAGGCGGCGGTCGACGTGTCGAGCGCAAGGATCAATTGACAGACTCCAATTGCCTTGCCGACATGGAGGCACAGCCCACGCGCTCCGGCAAGCGAAAATCGAAATTATCGAATGAAATCAGATGGCTTCGATCGAGAAACCTCCGAAGCCTCAGACGGCTTCTATGGTTTCTACCTCGGGGACATAATGCTTGATCAGGCTCTCGACTCCGCGCTTCAGGGTCACGGTCGAGCTGGGGCAGCCCGAGCAAGCGCCCTGCATGCCCAGGTAGAGCTTGCCATCCTTGTAGCCGCGATAAACGATGTCGCCCCCATCCTGCGCGACCGCCGGGCGGACACGAGTGTCGAGCAATTCCTTGATCTGGTCGATGATATCGGCGTCGGCGGGATCTTCCTCGACTGTGATCGCCTCGTCGGGCGCGACCTCGATTCCCGCGGCGCTGCCCTGTCTGAACAAGGGCGCGTCGAGCATGAAATGGTCGAGCAGGATCGACAGCACATCGGGCTCCAGCTGGTCCCATTCGACCGTGGGCGCGGCTGAAACCGAGACGAAGTCGCGGCCGAAATAGACGCCCTCGACCATGCCAGTGGCGAACAGCGCCTCGGCCAGCGGGCTGGCTTCGGCCGCGTCGGCATTGGGGAAGTCGCGGCCACCGCTGGCCATGACGGTTCGGCCGGGGAGGAACTTGCGCGTTGCCGGGTTGGGCGTCTTTTCGATCTCGATCAGCATTGGTGCGATGTGGTCCGTCGCCGGCCCGGGATCAACCCCAGAATGGGGGTGCGCCGTCGATGATCCAGGAGGTGATCGCCAGGGCGGCAAGACAGCAGACGGCCAGGCGCCACCATGGCGCCGGCCGCATCGGTTCGGCCCCGGCCGGAAAATCGCCGCTCCCGGTCAGCATCGGGCCGATGAGCCGTTTGCCGAGGACGAGCCGATAGAAAATGATCGCGGCAAGGTGCAGGCCGATGAAGGCCAGCAGCACGTTGAAGGCGATCTCGTGGAGGTCGTGCGCGACCTCGGAAACATCTTCGCTGACCAGATGCGCCAGCGGACCGATGATCCACTCGCCATGCTCCTTTTCAGCCTGGACCAGCCCGGTCGCGACCATGACGCCGATCAGTCCGAGCAGGGCCAGCACGCTCAGCGCCCCGATCGGGCTATGGCCGACGGCGCGCCATCCTTTCGGGTCGCGCAGATATTTGAGGACGCCGAGCGGTCCGCGGACGAAGCCGACGAAACGAGCAGTCGAACTGCCGAGCAGTCCCCACAGCAGCCGGAAGGCAATCAGGAACAGGACGGCGTATCCAGCCCAGAAATGGACGTCGAACCATTCTTCCTCGCCGGACCACCAGCAGAGGGCGATCAGCGCAACCAGGGACCAGTGGAACAGGCGGGTGGGGAGGTCCCAGACGGCTATCCGGGTGGATCTTGTGCCAACATCCGCCACACAACACCTCGCTCGTTACCCGCGCGATGTCTTATGGTTGCGATTTCCTGCCTAGTCGAGCGTGGTGACCGGCGGTTCGACATGCTTCGCGCCTTCGGGAGAGCGCCAACTGTCGTCGATCATCTTGATGATCGCGGAGAAATCCTTGCCGCCTCCGCCCAGGTCGACGAAGCGCCGGTACAACTCCTCCGCTTCCCCGCCCATCGGCGTATAAGCGCCGGCCTTCTGCGCCGCCTCCATCGCCAGCTTCAGATCCTTGAGCATCAGCGCGGCGGCAAACCCGCCTTCATATTCGCGGTCGGCCGGGGTTTCGGGGCCCACTCCGGGAACCGGGCAATAGCTCGTCATCGACCAGCATTGGCCGCTGGCCTTGGACGAAATGTCGAAGAAGGTCTGCGGCTCGAGGCCCAGCTTCTGCGCGAGGATGAAGGTCTCGCAGGTCGCAGCCATCGAGGCGCCGAGCAGCATGTTGTTGCAGATTTTGGCCGCCTGGCCCGCGCCAGGCCCACCAGCATGGATCACCGCCTTGCCCATCTTTTCGAGATATTCGCGCGCCTTCTGGAAGCCATCCTGGCTGCCGCCGACCATGAAGGTCAGCGTGCCACCCTCCGCCGCGGCGATGCCGCCCGACACCGGCGCGTCGACCATGGTGTAGCCCTGTTCCTGCGCCTCGGCCTCGACCGCCTTGGCGGTGGCGACGTCGATGGTCGAGCAGTCGATCAGGACGGCTGTCTTGGGCGCCTTGCCGAACACATGATCGCGATAAACCTCGGCGACATGCTTGCCGGCCGGAAGCATGGTGACCACCGCATCGGCATCGTTGACTGCCTCGTCGGTCGATTTTGCGCGCTTGCAGCCGCGTTCGATCGCATGGGCCAACGCTTCCTCGCTGAGGTCGAACGCGCGGACCTCATGCCCCGCCTTTGCGAGGTTGGGCGCCATGCCGCCGCCCATGTGACCCAGCCCGATAAATGCGACGCGTGCCATCTCAGCTTCTCCTTAGCGCCCTGTCCAGTTGCCCGGGCGCTTGTCGACGAAGGCAGTCATGCCTTCCTTCTGGTCCTCGGTGCCGAACAATCCATGGAACAGCCGCCGCTCGAAGTTGATCCCCTGCGCCAGGCCCATTTCGAACGCGGCGTTGACCATCTCCTTGTTGGCAATGGCGGCCAGCGGAGCCATCGAGGCGATGGTCTCGGCGGTCTTCAGCGCCTCGTTGATCAAATCTGCGGCCGGCACGACCCTGGCGACCAGCCCCGAGCGCTCGGCTTCCTCGGCGCCCATCATCCGGCCGGTCAGGCACATCTCCATCGCCTTGGCCTTGCCAACCGCATGGGTCAGGCGCTGCGACCCACCCATGCCGGGCGTGACGCCGAGCTTGATCTCCGGCTGGCCGAACTTGGCCGTGTCGGCAGCGATGATGAAGTCGGCCATCATCGCTACTTCGCAGCCGCCGCCCAGCGCGAAGCCGGCGACCGCGGCGATCCACGGTTTGCGGGTGCGGGTGACCTGCTCCCAGCCGCCGAAGAAATTGGCCGAGTACATGTCGGCGAAGCCCTGGGCCTGCATTTCCTTGATGTCGGCGCCGGCGGCGAAGGCCTTCTCGCTGCCGGTCAGGACGAGACAGCGCTGAGCGGGGTCGGCGTCATAGGCGGCGAAGGCGTCGATCAGCTCCTTCAGCACGGTCGAGTTGAGCGCATTGAGCGCCTGCGGGCGGTTCAGCGTGACCAGGGTCACGGCACCCTTCTTCTCGATCAGGATGGTTTCGTAGCTCATCAATTATTCCTCATCTGGACCCCGGCCTTCGCCGGGGCTGATGCCTGACGGCATCAGAAATCAAACGGCCGCCACTGCTCCTCGACCGGCAGCGGCTCGAAAAAGGCGTCGACCTCGGCGTCGCCGATCACCGCCGGGTTGGTCGGGTGCCAGTTGGGGGCATTGTCCTTGTCGATGAGGAGCGCGCGGACGCCCTCCTTGAAGTCGGGATGGTGGATCAGGCGAACCATGATCCCATATTCCATCCGCATCTCGTCGACGAAGTGCAGCTGGTAGGGGCTTTCCTGAAGCAGCTTCAGGCTGACCTTGCAGGCCATCGGCGATTTCCTGCGGATGGTCGCCGCCTCGGTCGCCGCCCATTCGTCGCCCTCGGCCGCTCCGGCGTCGAGCGCGTCGAGGATCTCCTCCAGCCGGTCGCTGGCAAAATAGCGGTCGATCTTGGCGAGGTTGGCCTTGATCCGCGCCGGCGGCACCTCGTCCTCGCTCAGCTCGTCGAGGATCGCCTCAACCCGGAACGGCTGGGCCATGATCCGCTCTTTGGCCTCGTCGAGACGCTCGGACGGGAGGTAATGAGTGGCGAGGCGGAGCGCCTTGCATTCGGCGCCGTCGAGTCGCGCCCCGGTCAGCGCCAGGAACTGGGCGAGTCGCCCGCGCAGCCGTGACAGGTAGCGCCCGCCGCCGACGTCGGGGAAGATGCCGATGGTGGTCTCGGGCATGGCGAGCACGGTGCGCTCGGTCGCAACGCGGAAGCGACAGGGGCAGGCGATCCCGACCCCGCCGCCCATGGTGATGCCGTCCATGAAGGCGACGCCCGGCTTGGGGTAGGTATATTCGAGGTGGTTCAAGCGATATTCGTCGAAGAAGAAGGCGCGGGCGGCGGCCTCATGGCCTTCGACATTCTGGCTGATGTCGACCACGTCGCCGCCGGCGCAGAAACCGCGGCCCTCGGCATGGTCGATCAGGATGATCCGCACGTCGGGGTCATTGCGCCATTCGATCAACGCCGCAGCCATGTCCCGCACCATCTGGCGATTGAGGCTGTGCAGCGCCCTGGGCCGGTTGAGGCGGAGGCGGCCGGCCAGCCCTTCCTTGGTGGTCAGGACATCGGCGTTCAGATCGGTCATCAGGTTCATTTCATCATCGCATAGCGGCCGGGGGCGGGCTCCATCCCGTCATGAATCGCGCGGGCCGGGACGGTTTTCCTTGAGCCATGCTTGTTCAGCCACTGCGTCCAGGTCGGCCACCAGCTGCCTTCGTGGCGGGTCGCATTCTCCAGCCACTGATTGGCGTCGGTCGGCTCGGCATCGTTGGTCCAAAAGCCATGCTTGTTGGCGGCGGGCGGGTTGATCACGCCGGCATTGTGGCCGGAGCCGCCGAGGATGAAGTCGGCGCCGAGGTCGCGCGCTCCGCGATAAACCGCCTCCCAGGCCGAAACATGGTCGTCCTTCAGTGCGATCACCAGCATCGGCGTCTTGATCGCTTCGAGATCGATCGGCACGCCGCCGACCTCGAAGCCCGCCGGCTCGGCAAGCTTGTTGTTGAGCAGCAGGTCGCGGTTGTAGCTTTTGAGGAAGGCGGCCGGAATGCGAGCGCCATCCTCGAACCAGTAGAGCAGGTCGCTCGGCGGCGCAGGCCGGTCGAGCAGGTAATGGTTCACCACCGACGACCAGATGAGGTCGTTGGCGCGCATCGCCGCGAACAGCCGCTGCAGCTCGAGGCTGTCGATATAGCCTTGGCTCTCGAGATGGTCCTCGAGCGCATCGAGATGGCCTTCATGGACGAAGGCCGACCAGTCGCGCATGTCGGCGAAGTCGACCAGGCTGCCGATCAGCGTCGCCGAATTGACCTCGTCGGCGCGCTTCTCCGCCGCCAGCCAGGCCAGCGCGATCGCAACGAGCGTCCCGCCGAGGCAGAAGGCGAACAGGTCGGGCGAGCAGCGCGCGCGCCCGCGTACCTGACCGATCGCCTCGACGATCCCGTCGAGCACATAATCGCCGACGCCCTTGTTTTTGTGCGCCTCGGTCGGATTGACCCAGCTGATGACGAACACGGTGCGGCCTTCGTCGACCAGCCATTTGACCAGGCTCTGCCGCGGCACCAGGTCGATCATGTAATAGCGATTCACCAGCGGCGGGACGTAAAGCAGCGGCTCGGCCGCGACCTTTTCCGTGGCCGGGCTATACTGGATCAGCTGGAAGAGGTCGTTCTCATAGACCACCTCGCCGGGAGTGGCGGCGATGGTCTTGCCCTTCTCGAACGCGGTTGGATCGCTCCGCCGCTGGACGATGCCCTTGCCGCTGGCGATATCCTCGATCAGGTGGGCGAAGCCCTGGACCAGGTTGGCGCCGTTGGTTTCCTTGGTCCGCCTGACCACTTCGGGATTGGTCGCGGCGAAGTTGGAAGGCGAGATGGCATTCAGATATTGGTCGAGCAGGAAGCTGGCCATCGCCGTGGTGCTCGCGCTGCCCTCGCCGAGCGAGACCACCTCGCGCAGCTGCTTCGAGGCGAGCAGATAGGCGTCGCGGATGGCGCGGTAGTAAGCGTCGTCCTGCCACTCGGGCGCGGCAAAGCGGCGGTCGCGTGGCTTCTCGCTCGCCCGGCCTGAAACCGCGCCGGTCCAGAAATCGCCCCATTGCTTGGCAGCCGCCAGCTGGACTTCCATCAGCTCGGCCGGCTTCATCGCCAGGCCCATGGCGAACTCGCTGGTCGCCTGGGCAATGGCGAACGGATCGAACGGCAGCGTCGGCTTGACCGTGCCGTTTATCATCTTTTCGGCAGCTTCATGCAGCTGCCGGCTCAGGTCGCCGAAGGAAAATGCGGACGTCACTGGCGGGTCAGCTCCCGGCCGACGATCATCCGCATCACCTGGTTGGTGCCCTCCAGGATCGAATGGACGCGCAGGTCGCGCCAGAAGCGCTCGATCGGATAATCCTGCAAATAGCCGTAGCCTCCATGCAGTTGCAGCGCGCGGTCGACCACCGAAGAGCCGGTGTCGGTCGCGAGGCGCTTGGCCATGGCCGCGAACTTGGTTTTGTCGGGCGCGTTGGCGGTGACCTTGACCGCTGCGGCGTAGAGCAACTGCCGCGCCGCCTGCAGCTCGGTTTCCATGTCGGCCAGAGTGAACTGGGTGTTCTGGAAATCGGCGATCGCCTGGCCGAACTGCTTGCGCTCCTTGGTGTACTTCACCGCCTCGTCGAGGCAGCGCTGCGCCCCACCCAGCGAGCAGGCGCCGATGTTGAGGCGGCCGCCATCGAGCCCCATCATGGCGATGCGGAAGCCTTCGCCCTCGCCGCCGACGCGGTTGGCGAGGGGTACGCGGACCTCGTCGAAATTGACTTGGGCCGTCGGCTGTGAATGCCAGCCCAGCTTCTTCTCCTGCCCGCCGAAGCTGACGCCCTTCATGTCCTTCTCGATCACCAGTGCCGTGATGCCCTTGGGACCATCGTCGCCGGTGCGGACCATGGTGACGTAAATCTCATTCTCGCCGCCACCCGAGATAAATGCCTTGGAGCCGCTGACGACATAATCATCGCCGTCTTTCACCGCGCGGGTCTTGAGCGCCGCCGCGTCGGACCCCGATGAAGGCTCGGTCAGGCAATAGCTCGCCATCCGCTCCATCGGAATCAGCGAGGGGAGATATTTCTGCTTGAGCTCGTCCGTGCCGAAGCGGTCGATCATCCAGCTCGCCATATTATGGATCGAGATGAAGGCGCTGGTCGACGGGCAGCCATAGGCCATCGCCTCCATGATCAGCGCCGCTTCCAGGCGGCCGAGGCCGATCCCGCCGCTCTCTTCGCTGACGTAGATGGAGCCAAAGCCGAGCTCGGCTGCCTGGCGGATCGTATCGCGCGGGAAGATGTGCTTCTCGTCCCACTCGGCCGCGAACGGCGTGATCGCGTCGGCGGTGAACTTCTGCGCCATTTCCTGAATCTGGCGCTGGTCGTCGGTCAGGTCGAACTGATGCATGGGCAGGCCGCCTAGCACCCACGTTGGCCGTTATCCAGTGGGCCGCGCAGCGCCGCATCGGCGGTAAGTGACGCCGTTCCGGATCAGCACATTGCTGCTTCCGGTCAGCGTCAAGTCCTCGCGGCGCTCATAGCCGCTCTCGTCGGCGAAGCGCCCGGAGAAGCGCTCCGGATAGTCGCCGAGCACTCCTTGCAAGCTGACGGTGGCATCAGCCGCACTGATCGAGTCCGGCCCGATCAGAATCGCGGTGCCTGTAACCGCGCCGGGCCGGCAGTCGGATGGCACCCGGCCCCACAGGGCTTGGAAGGCCGGCGGGATGGTGCCCTGCGTCTCGATCTCGACCACATTCTCCACGGCCAGATTTTCGAGCTCGTTGAGCTCGGGCTGCTCGGGTTCGGGCGGTGCCGGCGGCGGTTCGGGATTCTCGCTCAGCTGGATATCGGGCAGCACAGTCGCGGATTCCGAGGCGCGGATCTTGTCGGGCGTCAGCTTGTCCTCGTCGCTCGGGCCGCCGCAGGCGGTAAGGGCAAGGGCGAGCAAGGACACGGCAAGGATCGGCTTCATGAGCCGCCGCCTATCAGGCGCAACGCTGGTAGGTAAAGGTCCCCGCTTCCTCAGCGCGCTTCAGCGTGTCGCCCGTGCGGGTGAAGGTCATCACCTTCCGCCAATTCTGTCCCTCGCCGGTGAAGCTGAACAGGCCGGAGAAACTGGTGGCGATGGACGGGCGTCGTTCCATGAGGGTCGCTCTGCTCTCGTAGAACAAGATGGTGCGTTCGCCGATCGTGATAGCGCCCTTGGCGTCGCTTCGGTTGCGGTCGCAATCCGCCGGGACCATCCCCCACCGTCCGCGATAATGGCCGGGGATCATACTGGCTTCGGGTGTGCCGGGCGGCGAGGACTGCTCCGACCCGGCGTCATCAGCTTCATTCAATACGTTACTGGCATTGGCGGCGGCGGTCTCCTCATTGCCCTCGTCGGGCGGCAGAGTCTCGATGTCCGCTTCGTTGAGGCTGTTGGTCTCGTCGATCGCGATATTCTCGTCGGGCCCCTGCCGGCAGGCGGCAGGCGCCAGCGCCAGCAATGCTACCGTGGCGATGGTTCGTTTCATGCCCGACCAACGTCCTAATCTGGATTAGGTTCGATCAGGTCCCAGCGGTTGCCGTATAGGTCGCGGAACACCACGACCCTGCCGTATGGCTCGCTTCGAGGCTCCTCGTCGAAGCGCGCCTCCGCAGTTTTCAGCCGTTCGAACGCGAAGTCGAAATCCTCCACTTCGAGGAACAGGCCGACCCGTCCGCCGAACTGGTTGCCGACAGCGGCCAGCTCCTCGGACTTCCTAGCTTTTGCGAGCAGCAGCCCGCGCCCGGCCTCATCCTCGATCACTACCCAGCGCTTGCCGCTGCCCTGGTCCTCGTCGTTGACCAAGCGAAAGTCCAGTGCCCGCGTGTACCAGTCGATTGCCTCATCATAATCGCGGACGAGGAGCGCGGTGACCGCGAGCCTCATTGGCTCACCCCATGGTCGGAATGACGAACGCTTCCTTGTGATCGCCCATCGCAGAGCCGTCCGGCCAGCGTTGGGTCACCACCTTGGTCTTGGTCCAGAACCGCAGCCCTTCCTGCCCATATTGGCCGATGTCACCGAAGCCGGAACGCTTCCAGCCGCCAAAGCTGTGATAGCTTACCGGCACGGGGATGGGGACGTTGACGCCGACCATGCCGACGTTGACCCTGCTGACGAACTCGCGCGCGGCATGGCCGTTGCGGGTGAAGATGGCGACGCCGTTGCCATACTCATGTTTGCTGGGGAGGCTCACCGCCTCCTCGAACGTGTCGGCGCGGACGATCTGCAGCACCGGCCCGAAAATCTCTTCCTTGTAGCTGCGGAAATGCGGCTTCACATGGTCGAACAGGGTTGGGCCGACGAAGAAGCCCTTCTCATGGCCCTGAAGCGTGAAGCCGCGGCCGTCGACCACCAGCTCGCCGCCCTCGTCGACGCACATCTGGATGTAATTTTCGACCCGCTGCTTGTGGGCCTCGTTGATGACCGGGCCGTAGTGCGCCTCCGGATCGGTCGAGATTCCAACCCGCAATTTCTCGATCGCCGGGACCAGCTTCTCGCGCAGCGCCTGCGCCGTATCGTCGCCAACCGGCACCACTACCGGCAGGGCCATGCAGCGCTCGCCGGCCGAACCGAATGCCGCGCCGGCAAGGTCGTTGACCACCTGGTCGAGATCGGCATCGGGCAGGACGATGCCGTGGTTCTTGGCGCCGCCGAACGCCTGCACCCGCTTTCCGTTCTCGGTGCCGCGAGAATAGATATAGTGCGCGATATCGCTGGAGCCGACGAAGCTGACAGCCGCGATGTCGGGGTGGTCGAGGATCGCGTCGACCATTTCCTTGTCGCCGTGGACGACGTTGAGGATGCCGTCGGGCAGGCCCGCTTCCTGCATCAGTTCGGCGAGGCGCACCGGGACCGACGGGTCGCGCTCGGAGGGCTTCAGGATGAAGGCATTGCCGGCGGCGATCGCCATTCCGAACATCCACATCGGGATCATGGCGGGAAAGTTGAACGGAGTGATGCCGGCACCGATGCCCAGCGGCTGGCGCATCGAGTAAACGTCGATTCCGGGGCCGGCGCCGATCGTATATTCGCCCTTCAGCGCCTGCGGGATCGAGCAGGCATATTCGATCACCTCGAGCCCGCGCTGCACGTCGCCCCTGGAGTCGGCAATGACCTTGCCATGCTCGCTCGACAGGAGCTCGGCCAGATCGTCCATATTGGCCTCGATCAGCTCCTTGAACTTGAACATGGTCCGCGCGCGGCGCTGCGGGTTGGTCGCGGCCCAGGCCGGCTGGGCGGCTAGGGCGGCGTCGACGGCTTTCTGGAGGGTGGCGGCGGTGCCAAGATTGACCCGGGCCTGGACCTCGCCGTGCGATGGGTTCCAGACATCGCCGTGGCGCGTGCCGTCGGCGACGAGGCTGCCGCTGATGAAATGTTCGATGCTACGCATGGGGACTCGGAGCCTCTTGCCTGATTGGAAGTTGGCCGCTCCCTAGTCCGGCAAGCCGGCGAAAGCTACTCCGCGATATAGCGCCACGGCTTGTCCGGCCCGTCGCGGCGCCAGATGGTGAAGAATGGGTTGGACGCGGGGCCTTCGGCGGTGGGCGTGTTCCGACGGATCGCCCCGATGGTGACGCCGAGATCGCCGGATGACGCGACGATCGCCGAATCCGCGCTCCAGTTGATTGGTGTCGGGCCGGGGCCGGCGGCCCGCTCCGCCTGCTCGTGATTGGCGCGGATCGCTGCCAGGCCGATGGCAAAGCCCGTCGGGCCGAAGATATGGGTCGCGTCGGGTTGGCCAAATTCCTGGAATGCCTGCGTGATGCCGATCTCCTGCGCCCGGTCGGAGAAGGACTTTTCCGCGGCGATCAGCGATTGCGTGTGCTCCGACGTCCGATCCGGGTCGGGCGCGACGATCGCGACCGGGAGGTCGGGTTGCTGCGCGGGTACGATGGTTTCGTCGGGTGCCTGCAATATCTGCTTCAGCGCTGCAACTCGCCAGCCGTTGGCGCCCCGCACCCAGTAAGCGAGGTAGCGGCGGTGCGCCCGCGCCGCGTCGCCGCCTTCGATGTCGAGATAGCCCAGGGTAAAGCCTTGCTGTCCATCGGCGGAAACGCCGCCGCGGATCGATCGCCAGCTGGCATATTTGCCGGCGTTGGCCGGGTTGGCTTTCAGGCTGGCGAGTGCAGCCTCAGGACCGCGCATGGGGCCCTTCGGAGTCATGAGCACGCCGTCCGCGGCGATCATGGAAGCAATGCCCTCTGCGGGATCCAGCTTGGCTGCGGCCTCCGCGAGCGACCGTTCGGCCGCGAGCAGCTCCTCGAGAACGGCCTGTGGGGATTGCTGCGCGGCGGCGGGCGCGGCGAAGAGCAGCATGGCAAGCGAGATGGTTCGGATCATGACTTCGTTCCGGTAGCGACTCTGTCGAACGACACGACTTCGCATCGACCAAGGCGCACGATGTTTCGACGGGTGCTTGCCAAGCCGGTCGGAACCGGTTCAACGATTGCACATGATCAAACTCGCTTTCGCGCTACCCGCCCTGTTCGCCTCGGCCGCCATTGCCCAGCCCGCTTCTACGCCGGAACAGCACGTCGGCCAGATAGCCGCCGACGTTTCGGCGCCGCGTATGAAGGCAACAGTCGAGAAGCTGGTCAACTTCGGCACGCGCCATACGCTGTCGTCACAGACCGATCCCAAGCGCGGCATCGGGGCGGCGGTGCGCTGGGCGGAAGCGGAGATGAAGGGTTTCGGCCTGCAGACGCTGCAGACCTGCGATACCGTCACTGGCCGGCGCGTGCCTACGCCGACCAAGGTATGCAACGCGGTCGGAATCCTCCGCGGCACCGAGCGGCCGAACGATGTCGTGATCATCACCGGCCATATCGACAGCCGCGTGACGGACCCGATGAACGCCACCGCCGACGCGCCTGGCGCCAACGACGATGGGTCTGGAACGGCCGCGGTGCTGGAGGCGGCGCGCGTTCTGTCCAAGCACAAGTTTCCTGGCACGATCGTCTTTGCCCCGCTGTCGGGCGAGGAGCAGGGGCTGCTCGGCGGCAAGATCCTGGCCGATTACGCCAAGGCGCAGGGCTGGAACGTCATCGCCAATTTGAACAACGACATCATCGGCAACAGCTGTGGATCCGACGGCGTGTGCAACGACAAGGCGGTGCGCGTCTTCTCCGAAGGGCCGCGCTGGCAGGGGCACGAGGAGCTGGCGGCTCAGATCCGCAGCCTGGGCGGCGAGAATGATTCGCCGTCGCGCAATATCTCGCGCTTCCTCGATTCACTCGCCGAGCGCGTGCCCTCGCTCGGCATCGACGTCATGCAGGTGTGGCGCAACGACCGTTTCGGCCGTGGCGGCGACCATACCGAGTTCTTGAACGCCGGCTATCCGGCCGTGCGCTTCTCGGTCGCGGTCGAGAATTACAATCACCAGCACCAGGATTTGCGGGTCGAAAACGGCATCGAATATGGCGACACCATCGACAAGATGGATTTCCCCTATCTGGCGCGGGTGACCAAGCTCAATGTCGCCGCGCTCGCCTGGCTAGCCAGCGCCCCGCCTCCGCCGGAGGCACGGGCCGAGGGCGCGGTTTCGACGGACACAACGATCCACTACCGGCCAGTAGCCGGCGGGGCACGCTATGCCGTCAACATGCGCCGCACCGATTCCAACCAGTGGCAACAATCCACAGGTCCGGCGGTGACCTGTTCAATTCCGGCTACGGAATCGACGGAGTGCAAGATTGTTCTACCCAAAATCCGCGTCGACGACTGGGTGTTCGGTGTCTCGTCGGTCAGCAAGGACGGCTTCGAAAGCCCGGTGGCCTCGGCCGTCCCCGGCGGCGCGTTCAAGCCCTGGGTGAAGCCGGCGGAAGAGAAAAAATAGGTTTTTCACGCGAAGGCGCAAAGGCGCGAAGAAATCCAGATTTCGTCATCCCCGCGAAAGCGGGGACCCAGATTTTTTGATTTGGCTAGGTTCCCGCTTTCGCGGGAATGACGAAAGGAGTGCAACCAACTTCGCGCCTTCGCGCCTTTGCGTGAAACAATTTTCCTTTTTTGGATTGCTTCGCGTCGCTTGCAATGACGGCTAGAGGCCAAGCATGCCACCCGCTCCCACCCTCGACACCGACCGACCCGCCGAACAGCGGCCGGTGCTAGGCGTCGGTCTGAGGCTGGTCACGGCGCTGCTGCTCGCCATCATGTTCGCGCTGGTGAAGCTGGCGTCGACGCGGGGGGTGAACATCGTCGAGACCTTGTTCTACCGCCAGTGCGGCTCGGCCCTGTGCGCCGTGGGGCTGGTCGCCGCGGGACCGGGCTTCGCGTCGCTCAGGACCAGGCGCGTCGGGGCTCACGTCGGGCGGATGGCGCTGGGCATGGTGGCGATGGCGCTCAACTTCGCGGCGATGATCATGTTGCCGCTGGCCGAGGCGACCGCGATCGGCTTCTCGGTGCCGATCTTCTCGACCGTGCTGGCAGCGATCGTCCTCGCCGAGCCGACCGGCAAGTGGCGCTGGGGCGCGGTCGCGGCCGGGTTCCTTGGCGTGCTGCTGATCGTCCAGCCGGGGTCCGGCGAGGTGCCGCTGCTCGGCGCCTCGGTGGCGCTGGTCGCGGCGTTGCTGACCGCCTCGGTGACCGTCGTCATCCGCCAGCTGGGCAGGACCGAACTCGCTTCGACCACGGTGTTCTGGTTCGCGGCGAGCTCGCTGGTGCCGCTCGGCGTGATGATGATCTGGTTCGCCGGCGCGCACGATCCGGTCACCTGGGCGATCCTCGCCGGCCTCGCTCTGGCCGGCGGCCTGGCCCAGCTGACGCTGACCGGCTCGCTCCGCCTGGCCCCGGTCGCCTTGGTAATGCCGATGGACTACACCAGCCTCGTCTGGGCGATGTTGCTCGGCGCCTGGCTGTTCGCGGAAGTGCCGACGCCATGGATCTGGGTCGGGGCGCCGATCATTATCCTGAGCGGCCTGGTGATCGTCTGGCGCGAGCATCGCCTGGCGCGCCGGGCGGCATTGTCGGCGGCGACCGCTTCGCCCAATTAGGAGGTCCATGCCCCGCAAACCCTCTCCCGGCCTGCCGAGCCGCCAGCAAATCCTCGACTTCATCGAGCAGTCCGGCCAGCCGGCGGGAAAGCGCGAGATCGCGCGCGCCTTCGGGCTCGGCAGCCATGACAAGATCATGCTCAAGGCGCTGCTCAAGGACATGGCCGACGAAGGGCTGATAGACTCATCGACGGGCCGCGCCTTCCACAAGGCGGGCGGGGTGCCGCGAGTAACGGTCCTGCGCGTCGTCTCGGTCGATGACGGCCAGGTCTGGGCGCAACCGGAAAGCTGGCATGCCGATACGCCGCCACCCAAGCTTCGCGTGATCGAGCGCGGGCGGCGGTCGGCGCTGGCGATGAACGACCGCATCCTCGCCCGCACCGAAGAGGCGGGGAAGGGCCATGTCGCCCATGTGATGAAGAAGCTGCAGCGCTCGGCCGAGCTGGTGCTGGGCGTGGTGCGGCGAGAAGGGACCAGCTTCTATTTGACCCCGGTCGACAAGAAGGAGCGGCGCGAACTGCCGATCTCCGACCTCAAGGATGCGCAGGAAGGCGACCTGGTGCTTGCCGAACCATCGGGCCGGCCGCCGCGGGTCACGGCCCGGGTCGACGCCATTCTCGGCGATCCCTTCGCGCCGCGCAGCTTCAGCCTGATCGCGATCCACAAATTTGGCCTTCGCGACGAATTTCGCACCGAGTCGATCGTCGAGGCGAAGCATGTCGCAAAGCAGAAGCTGGGCGAGGACCGCGAGGACCTGACTCACCTGCCGATCGTCGCCATCGATCCGGAAGATGCGCGGGACCATGACGACGCGATCTGGGCATCCCCGCGCGAGGACGGCGACGGCTGGGACGCGATCGTCGCCATTGCCGACGTCAGCTATTACGTCCGCCCGGGCAGCGAGCTGGACCGCGAGGCGCGGGCGCGCGGCAACAGCGTCTATTTCCCCGACCGGGTGGTGCCGATGCTGCCGCACGAGCTGTCGTCGGACATCTGCTCGCTGAAACAGGGCGAGGTCCGTGCGGCGATGGCCTGCCATCTTCACATCGGCAAGGACGGCGCATTGAAAAGCTGGCGATTCTCGCGGGCCAAGATTTGCGTAGCTGCAAACGTTGCGTACGAGAATGCACAAGCCGCGATGGATGCAGCCAGTGAGGAAGTCGTTGAATTTGCTTCCTCTGCCTGCTCGATGCCCGAGCTCGAAGGGCCGGTCCCCAAGGAGCTGGTCGACAAGGCGCTCAAGCCGCTCTGGGCCTGCTGGCGTGCCCTGCTGGCGGCGCGTGAGAAGCGCGAACCGTTGGAACTCGACCTGCCCGAGCGGCGCGTGATGCTCGACGAAAAGGGCCGCATCCTGTCGGTCGCGCCGCGCGAGCGATTGGATGCTCACCGGCTGGTCGAGGATTTCATGATCGCGGCGAACGTCGCGGCGGCGAAGGCACTGGAACGCAAGAAGGCTCCGGTCATGTACCGGGTCCATGAGGCGCCGGGCCGCGAGAAGCTGGTCGCTCTGAAGGATTATCTCGCCACTTTCGACGTGGAGTTCGCCCTCGGACAGGCGATCCGTCCGGCGACCTTCAACCGCATCATCGAGCGGATCGGCGAGGATCATGATGCGCGGCCGGAGATCATGGAGCAGCTGCTCCGCACCCAGATGCAGGCGCGATATTCGCCCGAGCCGCTCGGCCATTTCGGCCTGGCGCTGGGCAGCTACGCCCACTTCACCTCTCCGATCCGCCGCTATGCCGACCTGCTGGTCCACCGCTCGCTGGTCAGCTCGTACAAGCTCGGCGAGGGCGGCCTGCCGCCGCAGGACGCGGAGCAGTTCACCGAGATCGGTGAGCATATCTCGATGCTCGAGCGGCGCGCGATGGAGGCCGAGCGGGAGACGATCGACCGCTATGTCGCGGCCTTTCTCGCCGACAAGGTCGGCCAGATTCTCCGTTGCCGGATCACCGGCGTCCAGCCGTTCGGTTTCTTCGCCACGGTCGAGGATTTGGGCGGCGACGGGCTGGTCCCGGCAGCGATCTTGGGCAACGAATATTTCCGCTACGATGAAGCCGCTCGCGCCCTGGTCGGCGAGGAGACCGGCGAAACCTATCGCGTCGGCCAGCATGTCGAACTGAAACTGGCCGAGGCCAATCCCGCGTCCGGCGCGCTCCGCTTCGAGCTTTCCGAGGGCAGGTTCGCCGGCGCTCCGCGCGTAACGCAGCGCCGCGACCGGGTCCGCACCGGCAAGCGCGGCCGCCCCGCCAACATCCGGCATCAGGGGCGTCGCCGCTAATCCTTGCCGGTCCGGCCCGCCCAGCTAAAAGACCTGCATGGGGGGAGGCATCAGTCGGCGGAATATCTGGATCGCGTCCGCGCTATCGCTGGCGGTGGCGATGCGGTTGTTCGCGCTGTGGCTGGCCGGGGACGCGATCCATTACGGCGATCCACTCAACTATCTCCGGCTGGCCACCGCGCTGAGCAAGGGCCACGGATTCGCCCTGCCCGATCCGTCAGGCGGCTGGACTCTTACCGGCTATTTTCCGCCGGCCTTGCCAATGCTGCTGGGCGCAGTGGCGTTGCTGGTCCCGCTAACCCCGCTGACTCTTGTCCTGGTAAACACGCTGATCGACATTACCGCTGCCCTTCTGCTCGGACGTCTGGCGGCGCGGCTTGGGCGGCGCGACCTCGGCTTGCCGCTGTCGCTTGCCTATTTGCTTTGGCCGTCGATCGCCTTCATGGCGCCGCTCGCCTACAAGGAGGGGCTGATCATCGCGCTGCTGCTGGCGATGCTGGTCGCGCTGCTCGAGCAAGCCGAGCGGGCCGGCTATCGCTGGGCGCTGCTGAGTGGTTTGGCAGGCGGCGCGCTCGTCCTGACCCAGCCGAGCCTTGCACCGCTTCTGCCGCTGCTGTTCCTGGTCTTCCTGAAGCGCTTCCGCGGTTTCCGGCGCTGGCTGTCGGTCAGCGCCTGCGCCGCGGCGGTCGCCTTGCTGCTGATGCTGCCCTGGTGGCTGCGCAATGGGATAGTGTTCGGCGAGTTCATTCCCCTCACCACCAGCGGGGGGCTAGCCCTGTGGGTCGGCGCGCATCCCAGCGGCGGCATGGTGTGGAAACTGCCGCCTTCCGAATGGGCGCAGGGCGGCGAGCTCGAGGCCGGCCGGCTGGCCGCCGCCGATGCCTGGCGGATCATCATTGCCGACCCTGCCGGCTATGTCACGCGCTGCCTGGTCAAGTTCCCGCTCAGTTTCCTCCAGACCAATTGGGCGCTGGACCAGCTGCTGCTCGCTCCCGAAGCGCCGTACAAGAAGCTGGCCCTGTCTGTCCCGCTGCGGTTCGGCCCGACTCTCATTGAGCTTGGCTGCGCACTGCTGGCCATCTTCAGACTGATCCGGCGGCCGCGCTCTACTCCTGCATTGCTGCTCTGGGCATGCATCGCGCAGGTCATGCTTTTCTCGATCTGGTTCGAATTCAGCGAGCGCCACCGCCTGTTCATGACGCCCTTCATCCTGATGCTCGCGGCGATGGCGCTTGCCCAGCAGCGCAGTCTTGCTAGCGTCCGTCCCCAATAGGGGAGGGCTTGATGTCGAAAGCGTTGCGTTGGATCGGTTATCTGATCGCCGCATTCCTGTTGCTGGTGCTTTTGGCGGCCGCTTGGATTTGGTCCGCGTCGGCGTTGGCCCTCCGCGGGAGCTATGAAGGCCGCCCCGAGAAGCTGGCCGCTCCGACTCCTGCACAGCTCGCCGATGCGCCGCGCCAGCTTCAGGTGCTTGGCTGCGTGAGCTGCCATGGCGAGGGATTGCGCGGCGACCTGCTGTTCGACGAACCGGGCGTCGCAACCATTCACGCGCCCAACCTGACGCTTGTCGCCGCCAAGGCGAGCGACCAGCAGCTGGCGCGGGGGCTCCGCCAGGGGATCGGTGTCGATGGCCGCCCGCTATTCGCCATGCCCTCCGCGCAATATGCGCGGCTGACCGATGCCGAAGTCGCCGCGCTGATCGGTGCGATACGCAAGCTTCCGGGCGGCGGCGAGCAGGTCCCCCCGGTAACGGTCGGGGTCAAGGGCCGCGTTGGCCTTGCCCTCGGCAAGTTCCGCTCCCAGCCGGAAGAGGTCGAGCGCTACCGCAACAACATGCCCGCCGATCTTGGCCCGCAGTTCGCCCGCGGCCGACACCTCGCCATGACCAACTGCGCCGAATGTCACGGGCCGGCCTTTGGCGGCGGAGAACCGAAGCCTGGCACCAAGGCTCCCGATCTGGTCGTCGCCGGCGCCTATGACCTGCCAGAGTTCAGACGGCTGATGCGGACCGGGGTTCCGACCGGCAATCGCAAGCTCGGCCTGATGGCCGACGTCGCGCGCAATGACTTCAGCCATTTCACCGATGAGGAGATCGCGGCCATCCACGCCTATCTGGTTGAGCGAGCCAATCGCGCGCGCTGACAGCAACCAATCGCGATACTGCGCGCTTAGCCATGCATCATCGCAGGGAGGCGTCCATGGCCAGCTACAAGATCGCAATCCTCGTCGGAAGCCTGAGGAAGGAAAGCATCAATCGCAGGATCGCGCGATCGATGTGCGCCATTCGCGGCGACAATCTCGAATGCCAGCTGGTCGAGATCGGCGACCTCCCTCTCTACAACCAGGACTACGACCTGCAGCGCCAGCAGCCGGGACCCTACGTCCGCTTCCGGGAGCAGATCGCCGCGGCGGACGGCATCCTCTTCTGCACGCCGGAATATAACCGCGGGGTGCCGGGCGTTCTGAAGAATGCGATCGACGTCGGCTCGCGGCCCTATGGGCGGAGCGTGTGGGACCGGAAGCCCGCCGCGATCATCAGCGCTTCACCGGGCGCTATCGGCGGGTTCGGCGCCAACCATCAGCTGCGCCAGGCCTGCGTATTCCTCAACATGCCGGTGATGCAGCAGCCGGAGGCCTATCTGGGCCATGTGTCGGACGATTCATTCGACGATGACGGTTGCCTGAAGGAAGGGCCGCTCAAGGACATCGTCACCAAGCTGGCGCATGCCTTCCACGACTGGGTCGAGATGATCCTTCGCGCTCGCGAGCTGCTTGAGCATGATGCGGCTCGCATGGAACGCGCGGCCAAGAAAATGCAGCCCGCCTGACGTTCGTCGACGCAACTTGTCGACCAAGGCGCCGCGCGCATCGGCCAATCGGCAGCGGGCGGATGGCCGCTTGAAGAAGACTCGGGTAAATTTCCCCTGGGATGTCACAGGGGAGACAAACCATGCGTATCAAGCCAGCAATCGCAACTATTTGTGCCGCCGCCCTGGTGAGTGCAGCCTCTTCGGCGTCGGCGTGGCAGGCTCAGTCCAATACCGTCGCCAAGGAAAAGAAGGCGGCGCAGAAGAAGAAGTGCCGCTGGATCGAACAGACCGGTACCAATCGATCCGAGCGAATCTGCCTCACCGCCGAGGAATGGCGCCAGGTAAACGAATATCTGGAGAAGCAAGCCTATTGAGGTTCATTCGGCGCTTCTCGAGCCGGTTCACGGTTTCGGCAGCGAGTGACGCTTCCGCCCTGACACCCATCAGAGCTTGGGAAGCGTTACTCCGCGCTGGCCCATGTATTTGCCGGCGCGGTCGGCGTAGCTCGTCTCGCAGCGCTCGTTCCCTTTGAGGAACAGGAACTGGCAGGCGCCCTCGTTGGCGTAGATCTTGGCGGGGAGTGGCGTGGTGTTGGAGAACTCCAGCGTCACATGCCCCTCCCAGCCGGGTTCCAGCGGGGTCACGTTGACGATGATCCCGCAGCGGGCATAGGTCGACTTGCCGAGGCAGATCACCAGCACATCCTCCGGCACCCGGAAATATTCGACCGTCCGCGCCAGGGCGAAGCTGTTGGGCGGGATGATGCACACGTCAACTTGCCGATCAACAAAGCTGTTGGAGGCGAAGTCCTTGGGGTCCACGGTCGCGCTGTCGACATTGGTGAAAATCTTGAATTCGTCGGCAACGCGGGCGTCGTAGCCGTAGGACGACAGGCCGTAGCTGATGCAGCCCTCGCGCCGCTGCGCCTCGACGAACGGGTCGATCATGCCGTGATTGAGGGCCTGGTCGCGAATCCAGCGGTCCGATTGGATGGTCATGGCCGGCAGGGTTAGCGGGGCAATTTCACCTCGTCACCCCAGCGGAAGCTGGGGTCTATCGGCGCGCATCAAATTTATGTGGATGGACTGAATGCACGCGATGCCAGCTTTCGCTGGCATGACAGCGAGATCGGCTCACATATTATCCACAGTCGTGCTACTTTTGTTCTTGTATCGCTGATAGCCGGATTAAGCGAAGACCGACCCATGGCCGAAGTTGTCCGAATCGATGGCGGGACCGAAACTCCCGCAACGCCCGCGCTCCCCCAGAATATCGAGGCGGAGGCGGCGCTGCTCGGCGCCCTGATGATCGACAACCGTCTGGTCGAGGACGTCCAGCTGCGCCTGAAGCCGCATCATTTCTTCGAGCCGCTTCACGGCCGCATCTACGAGGCCATCCTCCGGATGACCGACAAGAATATGGTTGCCAACCCGGTCACGCTGAAGCCGATCTTCGACGGCGACGAGGCGATCAAGGAGGTGGGGGGGCCTGCCTATCTCGCCCAGCTGACCGGTTCGGGCGCCGCGGTCATCGGCGCGCGCGATTTTGCCGCGCAAATCTATGACCTGGCCCTCTTGAGGGCTCTCGTGGGTGTCGGGCGCGATATGGTGGAGGGCGCGCTCGACACCTCCGAGGAAGTCGCGCCGCTGACCCAGATCGAACGGGCCGAGAGCGAACTGTATCGGGTCGCGGAGGAAGGCGGCACTGCCAACTCGGTCAAGAGCTTCGGCGAGGCGACCAAGCTGGCGCTGGAGCAGGCGGAAAAGGCGCTGAACTCGGGCGGGCATCTGTCGGGCATCACCACCGGTCTCGACGGGGTCAACACCAAGGTCGGCGGCCTGCACAAGAGCGACCTGGTGATTCTCGCCGGCCGCCCGGGCATGGGCAAGACCTCGCTCGCCACCAACATGGCGTTCGCCGCGGCCCAGCGCTTCGTCCGCGACCAGGAGGATGGCATCGAGCCGTCGAAGAGCGCCGGCGCGCCGGTCGCGTTCTTCAGCCTCGAAATGTCGGCCGACCAGCTGGCCACCCGCATCTTGGCCGAACAGTCGGGGATCAGCAGCGAAAATTTGCGCATGGGCAAGATCAGCCAGCAGGAGTTTCGCTCGCTGGCCCGCGCCGCCGGCGAGCTGTCGACCTTGCCGCTCTATATCGACGATACGCCCGGCCTGACGATCGCCGCCCTTCGCGCGCGGGCCCGTCGCCTCAAGCGGCAGAAGGGGATCGGCTTCGTCGTGGTCGACTATCTCCAGCTGCTCCAGGGCACCGGAAAGAACAATAACGACAACCGCGTGCAGGAAATTTCCGAGATCAGCCGCGGCCTCAAGCAGCTCGCCAAGGAACTTGATGTCCCGGTGATGGCGCTCTCGCAGCTGAGCCGCGCGGTCGAGCAGCGCGAGGACAAGAAGCCGCAACTGTCCGACCTGCGCGAATCCGGCTCGATCGAGCAGGACGCCGACATGGTCTGGTTCGTGTTCCGCCCCGATTATTATGTCGCGGCCAAGCAGCCGGCGGACGACCATCCGGATTTCGCGGCCTGGCAGGAAGAGATGCAGCGGGTCTACGGCACCGCGGAGCTGATCGTCGCCAAGCAGCGCCACGGCGCGACCGGCAAGGTGCGGCTCCGTTTCGACGCCAAGATCACCAAGTTCAGCGACGCCGGCGACAATGACTATCTGCCGGAGATGCGCGGCTAGGGGGCCGAAAGCGCCACGGGCTGAACTGCCGGATCGCCAATGCACCTTTTGTAGATGGCGGCAGCCGCGGCTACGTCCTGCAATCCAATTCCCGTAGAATCGAAGATGATGATTTCTTCGGGCGAAGTCCGACCCATCCCCGCGCCGACGAGAACTTCGGCCAACTCTGCGCGAACGTCGGCCTCCGTCATGTCACCGGCTTCGATGGCATGATGGAGGTCGCCCATTGTCGAGCATTGCGCGGTAATATCGGTGACGACCGTGGCGGCGGCCATCAGCCGGGGCGAAATCTCGCTCTTGTCCGGATTGTCGGCGCCGACCGCAGCAATGAACGTGCCGGGATTGATTATTCCCGGATACAGATAGGGCTCGCGTGCCGGAGTGCAGGCAGCGATCACGTCCGCTGAACGCGCAGCGGATTCCAGATCCATAGCGACGTTGCAGTCCATCTCGACGGCCAACTGTCCAGCGCGATCATGGTCGAGATCCCAAAGCAGGCAATGCTCGATCGGCAGGACTTCACGGATTGCTTCGACATGAGCGCGCCCCTGCTCGCCGCAGCCACAGATCAGCAAGGTCGTCGAGTCCGGTCGCGCAAGTAGCTTCGCTGCCAGCGCGCTGGCCGCTGCAGTCCGTCGCAGCGTTACCTCGATGGAATCGAGGATAGCTAGCAATGCGCCATTGATGCCGTCGGCAAGGACGATGGCTCCCTGGATCGTTGGCAGCCCATGCTCTGCCGGATTCGCGGGGAAATTGCCGTTAATCTTGACCGCCACATAGTCGTTGTTGAGGGAGATGCTCGCGCCCTTTGCGTGGAAGCCGCCGCGCGGCACCGGGATATGCATCGGGTGGGGCGAGAATGCCTTTCCAGCGGCGGCCGCGCGGAATGCCTGCTCCACGGCTTCCAGATAGTCGGACGGCTTCATTGACCGCCGGACGTCGCGCCGGGTGATGATAAGGGCGTCAGGCGCAGTGGTCATGCTGCGGCCATTCCAAACAGGACGCCCAACATTGCCGAGCCGATCACGACGGCAAGCACGCTGAGCTTGGATTTCCAGAGATAGAGAAGCGCGAGAGCCACGGCGAAAATCGCGGCGCCAAGGACGGGGGATGGCACCGACTGGGCGACGCCGATCCCAAGTTGCAGCGCGGTGACGGCGATCAGTCCGACGACGCCCGCCGCGACGCCCTCGAGCAACCGGTGCAGCCGCTCATCCTCGATGACACGCTCCAGCCGGTCATAGAAAAGCAGCGCGAACCCGAAAGCTGGAAGGAAGATACCGGCGGTGATCGCCAGTGCCCCTGCGAGCCCGCCCGCCAGATAGCCGACGAAAGTGGCGAAGATGATGAGCGGCGCGGGGATGATCCCGCCCAGCGCCAGGCTGTCGAGAAATTGGCCTTCGCTGACCCAGCCCCGGCCGACCGCATCATGCCGGACGAAGGGGATGGCGGTATAGGCGCCGCCAAAGGTCAGCAAGCCGGCCTTGAGTCCGGAGACAAGCAGCGCCGCGGCCCCCACCGACGCGCTGCCGCCGAAATCCGATTCGGCCACCGTTGCCGATGCAGTTGCGGCGGCCCAGAGTCCGAGCGCCAGCCCGAGCGCCGCGACAGCACTGGACAGCATATATCGCCCTGCTGTCACCGAAGCATAGAATATCGCGGCGACCGGCAATACGACCCAGAAACTTACCCCGAACCAGGAGCCCACCGCGCTGGCTGCGGCCGCCACCCAGAGCCACTTGTCGACGAGCACATGCTCTCCGATGCGGTGGACTGCTCGGACGATCAGCGCGATCACGCCAATCTGGACTCCGAGGAAGGCCGCAGCCATCAGCGGCTGCTGAAGATCCAGCCGCTGATAGACCCATGCCAGCGCAAGGATCAGCAGCAGGCCGGGGAGCATGAACCCAAGCCCGGCGAGAATTCCACCGACCCGCCCGCGCTTCATCATGCCAAGATGGACGCACAGCTCATGCGCTTCGGGGCCAGGCAGAACCTGGTAGACCGCCAGCAGCCGGTTGAACCGCTCGGGCGTGAGCCATTTCTCTTCCTCGACCAGCTCGCGCTTGATCATCGCAATCTGAGCCACCGGCCCACCCCAGGCGAGCAGACCGAAGCGCAGGAAGCGCGCGAAAATCGCCGCAAAAGACGGCCGGGATTCCGGCATCACGCGTTCACGGAATGGCGAGCGGCCTTGGGCTGGTGCGACACCCAGTCGTGGGTTTCCTCGACCGCGTCACGGCACCAACGATAGAAAGCGTCGTAGATCTGCATTCCCGCTTCGAGCTGTTCGAGGTCGTCCGAATACATCCGCGAAAGGCCGAGGGACGCGGCGAGCAAGCCTGGCGCCTGCGGCGCGAGTTCCGGCTGCGCCGTGTCGGCGCCACGAACAATGACGGCCAGCCGGGCCAGCGCGTCGATTGACTCCAGGCCGAATTCCTCGACCATCGTGTCGAAGCTGCACTTGTCGCCGCGATGGCTCCAGAACACGCCGTCGACGTCGAATGGCGTGGCCGCGAAGCGTTCGGCCACGCCGGCCACCTCTGACGGCGCGACGAACAGGAAGACGGCGGATGGATCGACGAACCGGCGGATTAGCCAGGGGCAGGCGATTCGGTCGACCTTCGGCCGCGCACGGGTCACCCAGACCGTTCGGCCGGCCGGGTCCCGCGGGGGCAGCTTCGCCGCATCGATCAACGGCAGGCCCGCGTCGCGCCAGCCGACGAAGCCTCCCTCCAATATCTCAGCGTCAATGCCATTGCTGCGAAGGATGGCGGCCACGCCCGCGCTCCGTTCCCGGCCGTGAACGCAACTCACGACGACTTTTCTGCCGGTCAGTTCGCTTGCCCACTGGCCGACATCGTCCGCCCTTGGGCTGATCGAGCCCGGCAGCAGCTCGTCGCCGCTATTGGGCCTGACGTCGACGATTGCCGGACAAGCCGGGGTGCCGACCAGCCGGAACAGTTTCTCAGGGCTGATGCTATTGGTTGCAGACATGAGGCGTCCCTTTCAGTTGCAGGACGCGATACTTCAGCATGTCGCCTCATGGGGTGATCGCATGCCCCATGGGATCATTAAGCCTTTCCTGCGGCGGCGAGTCAATGTCGCCTTCGATCGATTAGTAGCTCGCGGACGCCGGTAGCGCACGGAGCGCGTTCCCGCTACTTCTCCGTCGCGGTCACATGAGCGTCGCGGAGGCCTTCGCCGATCACCGCTCGGGTTGATTCCGACTCAACGCTTGTAACCGGATAGGCGCTATAGTCGGCCGCGTAAAAGGCGCTTGGGCGATGGTTGCCGCTAAATCCGACGCCGCCGAAAGGCGCGTTCGAAGGCGCTCCGTTGGTCGGCTTGTTCCAGTTGATCACGCCCGCCCTGACATTGGCCCAGAAGCGGTCGTAGAGCTTCGGATCCTTGGTCAGCACGCTGGCGGCAAGGCCGAAGCGGGTGTTGTT
The DNA here is from genome assembly GCA_035711585.1 of Sphingomicrobium sp. Lineage (GTDB taxonomy): Bacteria > Pseudomonadota > Alphaproteobacteria > Sphingomonadales > Sphingomonadaceae > Sphingomicrobium. The sequence goes on along the minus strand of DASTCB010000024.1, from coordinate 9,902 downwards.
GGCTTCGTCGATGGCCGCGTCGAAGTCCTTGACCCGGATCAACTGCAGGACAGGGCCGAACAACTCCTCGTCGAGCCGGTCCTTGGCGTCGGTCATGTCGATCAGTGCCGGCGTCAGATAGGGCCGTTCATCATGCGGGCGCTCGAGCCGGCGGATCGGCTTGCCGCCCTTCATCATCAGGCCGATAAATCGATCCTGCAATATGTCGGCGGTGACCAGGTCGATCACGGGCCCCATGAACGGTTGCGGGTCGGCCATGGGATGATCGACGATGATCCGGTCGATCAGCTTGCAGATTTCGTCGACCAGCTCTTCATGCTTGCCATCCTCGACGATCAGCCGCCGGGCGGCCGTGCAGCGCTGGCCGGCGGACAGGAACGCGGACTGGACGACGATGGTCGCGGCGGCCTGGAGGTCGGGCGCGTTCCAAACCACGATCGGATTGTTGCCGCCCAGCTCCAAGGCGAGGATCTTGTTCGGCGTTTCTGCGAACTGGCGGTGGAGCGCCATTCCAGCGCCAACCGATCCGGTGAACAGCAATCCATCGATTCCAGCCTGTCCGGCTAACGATTTGCCCTCGGCCGGGCCGCCGATCAACAGCCGCAGTGCGCCTTCCGGAACGCCAGCCTCATGGAAGCATTTGACCAGGAACTCCCCTGTCGCGGGCGTTTTTTCCGATGGCTTGAACACCACCGCGTTGCCGGCGATCAGCGCCGGGACGATGTGGCCGTTGGGAAGATGCGCGGGGAAATTATAGGGCCCGAGCACCGCCAGCACGCCGTGCGGCTTGTGGCGCACGGTGACCTTGTTGCCCATTGCCGCTTCCAGCCGGCTGGTCGGGGTGCGATCGGAATAGGCCGCGATGGAAATTTCGACCTTGGCGATGACCGACGCGACTTCCGTCTTCGCTTCCCAATAGGGTTTGCCGGTTTCTCGCGCGATCAGCTCGGCGAATTCCTCCTCGCTGGAGCGAACGACATTGGCAAAGCGGCGAAGCGCCTCCATCCGGTAGGTGACCGAATGCGCCGCCCACCCCGGCCAGGAGGCGCGGGCGGCGGCGACCTCGGCCGCGGCATCGCCGACCGGGCCCGACCAGATCTCCGCGCCGGTCGCCGGCTCGGTCGAAACGAGAATTTCGGTCACCCTCGGCGCCTATGCATGCCGACCGCTAACGGTCAACCCGTGCCAACTTCCGTCATCGCGGCGCCCATGCGGCGGATTGCCTCGATTTTGGACTCGAAGGGCTGCCAATCGTCTCGGTCGGCGATTGCCCCCCAAATTGCTTCGACCTCCTCGATCAGCATGGAACAGGGCTGAGGGTCGGACCAATAGGGGTGCTTCGGCGCTCGCCCGCGCCCTTCCAGCAAGGCGCGAAGCTCGTCGAACTCACCCGCGGCGTAAATCTCGCCGGTCGGAATTCGGCCACCGCGCCAGTCGAAGAAGAAGCGGTCGATGCCGACAATACGCGACCTCAGGGCCGCGATCATCGCCGATACCAGCGGCCGGTCTTCCGCCTCGCCGCGCCTGTCGAGCCCCAGCCGAACCATCATTCGCTCCTGAAGTGCGGCCTGGAACCGTTCGGGCCAATTGGCGAGCAGATCGGACAGCGCCGGCGCTTCGCCGATCGTCGCCAGGCAACCCGCCAGCTGGGCCAGGTCCCAATGGATCGCCTCGGGCTGACGGCCGAACGCGTAGAGACCGACCTCGTCGAAATAGGCGGCGACGAACTCCTCGTCCCATTCGGGCGCGAACCGCCAGGGGCCATAGTCGAAGCTTTCGCCGGAAATGTTGATGTTGTCGCTGTTGAGCACGCCATGGACGAAGCCCGCGGCGATGTAGCTGGCGGCAAGCATGGCGGTGGCCGAACACACGCGGTCCAGGAGCCGGGCCGCATTCTCCGCATCGTCGCCGAGCGGCTCGCCGAGCAGATGCTGCAGGCAATAGCGCGCCAGCCTGGCGATGCTTTCCGCATCGTCGAAAAAGGCGAAGCGCTGAAAATTTCCAATGCGGATATGGCCGTGGCTGAGCCGGGTCAGCACCGAGGAGCGGGTGGGGGAGGGTTCGTCGCCTCGCCACAGCTGCTCGCCGGTCTCGAACAGGGCGAAACTCTTCGAGGTGTTGACGCCCAGCGCCTCGAGCATCTCGGTCGCCAACACCTCGCGCACGCCGCCTTTGAGCGTCAGCCGGCCGTCGCCGCGCCGGCTGTAGGGAGTCTGGCCAGACCCCTTGGTGCCGAGGTCGAGAAGACGGCCTTCAGTGTCGCGCAGCTGCGCGAACAGGAAACCTCGGCCGTCGCCGATCTCGGGATTGTACACGCGGAACTGGTGGCCGTGGTAGCGGAGCGCCAGCGGCTCATCGAGGTTCCCGTGCAGCGGCTCGAACCGGCAGAAATGGCGCGCCCAGCCCTGGTCATCGAGTTCGCCGAGGCCGACGCGCTCGGCCCATCGACGGTTGAGAAAACGCGGGATGCACCGCGGGAAATCGGCCGGCTTCACCGCGTCGTAGAAATGATCGCCCACCTCGAGGATCGGCCAAGGGGCATTGGCGTCTTGCGGCTTGGACATTGGGCCGCGATAGAAGGAGTCCATAGGCGGGGGAAGTAATGGCGAGTTGGACCGATCGTTTCTGGTACAGCGAAGAAGGTCTCCGCCTCCACTATCGCGACTATGCGGGGCCGCTCGACAAGCCGCCGATCCTGTGCATTCCCGGCCTGACCCGCAACGCCCGCGATTTCGAGCCGGTGGCCGAGCGTTACGCGGGCGAGTGGCGAGTCATCTGCATCGAGCTGCGCGGCCGCGGGGAGAGCGCCCACGACCCCGACCCCAGCCGCTACACGCCCCACTATTATGTCGCCGACCTTTTGAAGCTGCTCGACCAGTTGGGAATCGCCGACGCCGTATTCCTCGGTACGTCCCTGGGCGGCATCTGCACCATGCTGCTCGCCTCGACCGATGCCGACCGGATCGCCGGGGCGATGCTCAATGATATCGGGCCCGAGATCGACCAGGCAGGCATCGACCGGATCGGCGGCTATGTCGGGCGCGAGGTCGCGTTCGCCAGCTGGGACCAGGCCATCGCCGTCCTCACCGAGCGCAACCGCGAGATGTTCCCGAAATGGGGCGCAGGAGAATGGGATCGCTTCGCCCGGCGCATCCTGCATGAAACCGACGAAGGCATCCGCTTCCAGTATGATACGCGGATTGCCGATAATTACCGCGCCGCGACGGAAGGGCCGCAAGGCGCCAACTGGAATCTCTACGAGTGCCTGACGGGCCGACCGGTGCTGATCCTGAAAGGCGGGCTGTCCGACCTATTGTCGGACGAGGTGGCCGAACGGATGGTCGAGCGTCTTCATGACGACGCCGAGCTGGTCGTCGTGCCTGACGTCGGCCACACGCCCAACCTGGAGGAGCCAGAGGCCTTGGCCGCGATCGATCGCCTGCTGGAACGGGTGATGGCCCGGCAGGAAGACTAGGCGGTTATCCGCTTCAGCTTGTCGAGCGCGACCTGGTCGCCTTCTTCCGGCGAGATGGTGGCGACGAACTGGCCGTTCCTGTCCATCAGCAACACTGCCGCCGTATGGTCGACGCTATAGCCGCCGCCCGGCTGCTCCACCTTTCTCGAATAGATGCCGAACTGCTTCTTGACCTGCTCCACCTGGGCCGGCGTGCCGGTCAGGCCGACGATCGGCGTATCGTAAAGCGACATGTAGTTGGCGACCTCCGCGGGCGTGTCGCGTTCGGGATCAACGCTGATGAAGACGATCGACAGGGCGTCGTCGCCCTGGCCCAGCTGGCGCCGGAGCTTCGCCAGCCGCGCCAGGGTGGTCGGGCAGACGTCGGGGCAATGGGTGAAGCCGAAGAAGATGGCGGCAGGCTTACCGTTGAGCCTGGAGCTCGGGAAAGGCCGGCCGTCGCTGGCGGTGAGCGTGAAGGGGCCGCCGATCGTCCCCATCGAGGTCTGGGACGCGGTCTGCTCCCGTGCGGACTGGGTCCACAGGAAAGCGATCATGCCCAGCGCGGCCAGGCCGACCACCACCCACAGCAGAAGCCGCAATCGCGACAGGCTCATAAGGCGTCTGCCTTCACGACGTTGACCGTGACCTTCTGGTCGCCGGCCTCCTTGAACTTCAGCACCAGCTCGAACTCGTCGCCGGCCTTGAGCGGTGCGCGCAGACCCTCAAGCATGATGTGGGTGCCGCCCGGCACCATGTCGATCTGGTCGCCGGCCGGGATGCGGATTTCGCCCGCCATCCGCATCCGGGCAACGCCGTTGACCAGCTCATTCTGGTGAACCATCGCCATCGCCGCATGGTCGGTGAAGGCCCCGGTCAGGCGGTCTTCGGCCGGGCCGTCATTGGCGATGCTCACATAGACCGCGCCGGGCGCCTGGCCGGCGGTCGGACGCGCCCAGGCATTGCCAAGCCTGATGTCGGGTTCGCCCTGCGGTTCGCAGGCAGCAAGCAGGAGCAGTGCGGATGCAATCAGAGATCGAAACATAGCCGCCTTATACAAAGGATTGGGTGAGGTGCGAGCCGCGGCGAATGGCCTCATGCCTGCCAGCCGCCGCCGAGTGCAAGGAACAGCGACACAAGATAGTCGGACAGCTGCGCTTCGGAGCGTGCCAGTTCCGCATCGAGGAGGGCGAGCGAGCGCTCCGCGTCGAGCACGACCTGGAAGGAGTCGCGTCCTGCCTGGTACCTGAGGCGAGCAACGCGCACCGCTTCGGCGCTCTGCGTCCTTCCCCGCCTCAATGCTTCCCGCCGATCGAGCTCGCGGGCGTAGCGGGTCAGCGCGCTTTCGGTTTCCTCCAGGGCGGTCAGCCAGGTCCCTTCGAAGTTGGCCAGCGCCCCCTCGGCACTGGCCTCGGCCTGGGCGATCCGATGGCGGCCGACGACGAGATTGGTGATCGAGAATGAAATCAGCGGACCGACGCTGAACCGGAAGGAGTCGCTCGATGTGAGCCCTGACAGCGATGTCGCCGAGGTTCCGACGGAGCCCCCGAGCGTGACCGAGGGATAGAGGCTGGCGGTGGCGACCCCGACGCGTGCGGTAGCCGCGGCGAGCTCGCGCTCGGCCTGGCGCACGTCGGGACGCCGGCTGAGCAGCGCCGCGCCATCGCCGACCGGGACCGGGCGGGCCAGAGCCGGCGGGGCGTCGCAGGCAGCGACTTCCCGAGGGAAATCGGCCGGGGGACGCCCGGTCAGCACCGACAGGCGGAACAGCGCCGTGTCGCGCTGCGCCTCGAGCGTCGGCACGGTCGCGCGCACCTGCTCAAGAAGGGCTCCCGCCTGGCCGGTCTCGAGGGCGGTCGCGCGCCCTCCTTCCAGCAGTCTCCGCGTCAGGTCGTAGGTCTGCTCCTGGTTGCGCAGCGTCTCGCGTGCAACGGCCAGCTGGCGTCCGGCGCTGCAGGCGTCGGCGTAGGCGCGTGCCGTCTCGGCGGCGACGGTGATCCGGCTGACATCGAAGGCGGCCTGCGCGGCGCCGACGTCGGCGCGGCTCGCTTCAATAGCGCGGCGGATCCGGCCGAACAGGTCGAGCTGATAGCTGGCGTCGATGCCCAGGTCGTAGCTTTCGCCCTGGGTGGCAACCCCCTGGAAGCCGAGCTGGTCGCCCGACTGGCGTTGATAGGTGGCGCTGGCGTTCAACTCCGCCGAGGGGAACAACCCCGAGCGTGTCTCGCGCAACACCGCCCGCGCGCGGCCGAGGTTGGCGGCGGCGACGCGCAGGTCGGTGTTGTTGCGCAGCGCCTCCTCGACCAGCCGGTCCAGCTCAGGGTCGGCGAACAGGCTCCACCAGCGGCCCGGCGGCTGGTCCTGGGTGAAGGCGGGCGATTGGACGCTCAGGAACGGCGATTGGGCAGGGGCCTCCGGCACTGGCGATCGGTAGTTCGGCCCGACCATGCAGCCGGCCAGCGCCAACGCAGCGGCGACGATTGCGAACCTGCGCCTCATTCCGCCGGCTCCGCATGTCCGTGGGCATGAAGCGTGCTGTGCTGCATCGCCTTGGGCATGAAGCGGTCCAGCTGCCGGCAGACGACATAGAAGACCGGCGTGAAGATCAGCCCGAAGAAGGTCACTCCGACCATTCCGAAGGCCACAGCGGTGCCCATCGCCTGGCGCATCTCCGCACCGGGGCCGACGGCGATGGCCAGCGGGATCACGCCGAAGATGAAGGCGAAGCTGGTCATCAGGATCGGGCGCAGGCGCGACTTGGCGGCGTGCACCGCGGCGTCGAACCGGTTCATGCCCATGTCATCCTCGGCCTGGCGCGCGAACTCGACGATCAGGATGGCGTTCTTCGCGGCCAGCGCGATCAGCACGATCAGGCCGATCTGGGTCAGGATATTATTGTCGAGGCCGCGCAGATTGATGCCGGTCATCGCCGCCAGCACGCACATCGGCACGATCAGGATCACGGCCAGCGGCAGCGTCAGCGATTCATATTGCGCGGCCAGCACCATGAAGACGCACAGTACCGCCACGGCGAAGACGAGCGGGGCGGTATTGCCCGCCGCCTGCTGCTGGAAGGCGAGGCCGGTCCACTCGAAGCCGAAACCCGGCGGCAGATGCTGGGCCGCCAGCCGCTCCATCGTTCGGAGCGAATCCCCCGAGGCGATTCCCGGCGGCGTCTGCCCCTGGAGCTCGGCGGCCGGGTAATTATTGTAGCGCGTCACCTGGACCGGTCCACTGCCGTAGCGGAAGGTGGCGACCGCGGAGAGCGGCACCATCTCGCCCGAGGCCGAGCGCACCTGCAGCCGGCCGACGTCGGCCAGGTCGTCGCGCGCTTCCGCCTCGGCCTGGGCGGTTACGCGGAAGGTGCGGCCGAGCAGGTTGAAGTCGTTGACATAGGTCGATCCCAGATAGGTTCCGAGCGCCTGGTAGACCTGGGCGGGCTGCACCCCGACCAGCTGGGCCCGGTCGCGGTCGACGTCGGCCTCGATGCGGGGACTGCCGGTGTTGAACAGGGAGAAGACCTGGGCAACGCTCTTCTCCTGCTGCGCCGCGCCCATCATCTCGAAGGTCGCGCCCTGCAGCGCCTGGTAGCCGGCGCCGCCGCGGTCCTGGACCATCATTGCGAAGCCGCTGCCGTTGCCCAGGCCGGGCACGGGCGGAGGCGACAGGAAGAAGACCTGGGCATTCTCTTCCGCGCCCGCCACGGCGCCGGTGATCGCGCCGGCCAGCTCGGCGGCGGATTCTCCGTCGCCGCGCCGATCCTCATGCTCCGCGAGCCGAAGGAACATGATGCCGCTGTTGGACGCCGGGCTGAACGTCGCTCCGTCCAAGCCGGCGAAGGCCGCCGTCTCGATGATCTTCGGGTTTTGCGAGACGATTTTCCGAATCCGCTCGACCGCTTCCTCGGTCCGCTCCAGCGAAGCGCCCGGCGGAAGCTGGATGACCCCGATCAAGAAGCCCTGGTCCTGGTCGGGGATGAAGCCCGTCGGAGTCTCGCTGAGCCGCCAGGCGGTGAGGCCGAGCAGAGCGCCGTAAATGACCAGCATCATCGTCGAGCGATGGACCAGCTTGGCGGTCAGCGTCCCGTAACGATCGGACACCCAATCGAAGCCCTGGCTGAACCGCTCGCCCGCGATTTTCAGCGGCCACCACCGCCCCCGCTCATGTTCACCATCATCCTTTTGATGGGGCTTCAGCAGAAGCGCGGCCAGGGCCGGCGACAGCGTCAGCGAAATCAGTGTCGAGATGACCGCCGCCGCGGCGATGGTGACGGCGAACTGCCGGTAGAAGATGCCTGGAATGCCGGAGATCAGCGCCGCCGGCACGAACACCGCGACCAGCACCAGCCCGATCGCGATCAGTGCGCCGGAGATTTCGCGCATGGTGCGGTGCGCGGCCTCGCGCGGCGACATGCCCTCGCGGATATGCTTCTCGACCGCTTCGACCACGACGATCGCGTCGTCGACGACGATGCCGACCGCCAGCACCAGCGCGAACAGCGACAAGGAGTTGATCGAGAAGCCGAGCGCCAACTGGACCGCGAAGGTGCCGACCAGCGAGACGGGAATGGCGATGATCGGAATGATCGCCGCGCGCCATGTCTGCAGGAAGATGACGATGACCAGCACCACCAGCCCGATCGCCTCGAGAAGCGTGCGCTGCACCTCGTTGACGCTGTCCTGCACATATTCGGTGGGATTGTAGGGAATCGAATATGCGACACCCGGCGGGAAGTTGCGTGACGCCGCCTCCAGGTCGGCAAGAACGCCGTCAGCCGTGTCGAGCGCATTGGAGCCGGGAAGCTGCTGGATGGCGATGAACACCGCCGGCCTCCTGTTGGAAGTGCCGCGGATACTGTAATCCTGGCTGCCTATCTCGACCCGGGCGACGTCGCCGAGCCGGGTGATTGCCCCGGTTTCCATGTCGGTCTTGAGGACAATCTCCCCAAACTGCTCGGGATCGGTCAGCCTGCCCTGGACCTGGATCGGCAATTCGAACGCCGGGCCGCCCTGACGGAACGGGGCCTGGCCAATCGATCCGCCCGCGACCTGGACATTTTGTCCACGAAGTGCCGCGATGATTTCCTCGGATGTCAGGTTGCGCGCCGCCGCGGCATCCGGGTCGATCCAGACGCGCATCGAATAGTTGCCGCTGCCGAACACTTGAACCGCGCCAACGCCAGGCAGGCGCAGCAGCCGGTCTCGAATGGTCGAGTTGGCGTAGTTGCCGACATAGTCGATATCGATCGCGGGATCGGTGGTGGTCATCGCCGCGACCATCAGGAAGTCGGTCGCCTGCTTGGTCACGGTGACGCCGATCTGCCGCACCTGGTCGGGCAGCCGCGGCTCGGCCAGCGCGACCCGGTTCTGGACCAGCACCTGCGCGGTGTCGATGTCGGTTCCCGGCTGGAAGGTGACCGTGATCGAGGTCAGGCCCTGGCTCGAGTTGGACCGCATGTAGAGCATGCCCTCGACGCCGTTGACTTCCTGCTCGATCGGCGCGGCAATGGTTTCGGCCATGGTTTCCGCCGAGGCGCCGGGGAAGGCCGCAACCACCGCAACCGACGGGGGCGCGATCTCCGGATATTGGGCGAGTGGAAGGACGGGATAGGCGAAGCTTCCCAGCAGGGTGATGAACAGGGCGATCACCGACGCGAAGATCGGCCGGTCGATGAAGAAGCTGGAGAAGTTCGCCTTCATGGCCGCGCCTCAGCGACCGGCCGAGGTGGCGGCCGAGGCGGGGGCCGCCTGGGGCGGCGCGGCGCTCGGTCCCGGCGCAGGCGTTGCCGTGATCCGGCCCTTGCGCGGCTTCACCTTCTGGCCGGGCATCGCCCGCTGGAGGCCGCCGATAATGACCCGATCCTGTGGGCCGAGCCCGCTTCGAATGACCCTCAGGCTGCCGTCGAGCGGGCCGAGCTGGACCGGGCGCACCGCGACCGTGTCCTGGCGGTCGACGACATAGACCACCCGCCGCGTGGCATCGGTGGCGACCGCCGTGTCGGGGACCAGCAAGGCGGGGTAAGCGGGGGAAGCGGCCAGCCGAAGCCGGCCCATCATGCCGGGCTTCAGGAAGCCGTCCGGGTTGGGAACGATCGCCCGCGCCCGGATCGTGCCGGCGCCGGGATTCAGGCTGTTGTCGAGAAAATCGAGCTGGCCGGCGTGAACATAATCGGCCTCGTCCTGCAGCCGGATCCGGACCGGCGCGTCGCGGCGGACTCCGCCGGCCTGCCGCTGATAGCGCAGCAGCAGCGCCTCCGAGCCGTCGAAGGCGAAATGCAGCGGGTTGGTGGAGACGACGGTCGTCAGCACCGTCTGGTCGGCGGTGACCGCATTGCCGCGATCGACCTTGCGTTCCGACACCTGCCCGGAAATCGGCGCCACGACGCGGGTGAAACCGATATCCAGCTGCCGCGCCCGGAGGTTTGCTCGTGCGGCGTTGACGTCGGCCT